>JBCDBQ010000464.1:0-6141 GCA_039183375.1 Pseudomonadota bacterium | reverse complement strand
GGACATCTCATCGAGCGATGTTCTCGCGAAGGCATTGGCTAATGTCGCGCTCGATATGATTGGGTTGCGGTTTGAGCCTCGCGGTAGCGGTCATGCTAACTCGCAGGCCATTTCGCGCTTTGTCAAAGAGGCTGGGCATGCACCGTCGAAGCTGGCCATCAACTTTGGATTAGACCCTGTCGGCTGTCTGATGCGCAGCGGTGCGATGGAGGCTGACTGGATCGATGATCTGGCTGCCACCGTCGGGCAGCTTCGGACTGATGGATTTGAAGGCGCGCTTGTTCATTGCGACACACGTCCGGTCCATGAGGCTGGAGGATCTGAGGCGCAGGAACTTGCTGCCGCATTGGCAATGGGTGTGGCTTACCTCCGGGCTCTTTCGGCAAGTGGTTTGTCACTCATTGATGCGCGCGATTGCCTGTCCTGGACGGTCGCTATTGATGCCGATCAGTTCTTGTCCATTGCCAAACTGCGGGCACTCCGCTTGCTTTGGGCTCGTGTCGAGGAGGCATCGGGCCTTGACCAACGGCCTATCGATATTCACGCCGAGACTGCTTGGCGCATGATGAGCCGGCGTGATCCGGCCGTGAACATGTTGCGCTCGACAATGGCGACCGCAGCAGCGAGCATTGGCGGCGCGGATAGCATTTCGGTGTTGCCTTATACGTTGCCTCTCGGATTGCCCAATGCGTTTGCCCGGAGGGCTGCGCGCAACACGCAGACCATCCTGATGGAAGAATCAAACCTCTGGCGTGTCGCTGACCCGGCAGCAGGGGCGGGCGCCTACGAGGCGATTACAGATGAGCTCTGCGAGGCTGCCTGGTCGCAATTCCAAGAGATTGAGCGGGAGGGTGGTTTTGTCGAGAGCTGCCAGGCAGGTGGACTGCAACAGCGCATTGCTGCAGTGCGCCAGAACAGAAGAAAGCAAATTGCAACGCGCAAGATTGCGCTGACGGGGACGAGCGAGTTTCCCAATTTGGCTGAAGCAGATGAGAGCGTCTTGGATGTTGCACGTGTGGCGACCCCATCCGATGTTGGTGGCCAACGGGTTGGCGATCCGCTTCCGAGCGAGCGTTTGGCCGAACCTTTCGAGATCCTGAGGGATGCGGCAGATGCTGCGGCGGCAAGTGCAGGAGCACGTCCAGCTGTCTTTCTCGCGAATCTTGGGACGCTCGCAGAGCACGGTGGGCGAGCGATGTGGATCGGTAACTTGCTCGCAGCCGGCGGCATAGCTGTAATTAGCAATGATGGTTTCACAAACTCCGCCGAAGTCGGCAACGCTTTTGGTGAGAGCGGCGCAACTGTGGCCTGTATTTGCGGAACCGACGAAACCTACGGGGAGCTTGGCGAGGCCGTGGCCTCATTGCTCAAAACGGCTGGTGCCAAGAGTGTGCTACTGGCCGGCAAACCCGGAGAAGCTGAAGCTGAACTGCGTGCGGCCGGCATCGACGCGTTCCTGCATGTTGGGATTGACGTGATAGCCGCGTTAGGTGAATTGCACGACACATTGGATATCTAGCTCGTCAAAGGGTGATTGAGGCTCCGGCGGGACGAGTGAAATTGCCGTGCCGCGTCACGTATCTCTGCGGCAGACCAAGGGTGCAACTATGCCGGATAACAAGCAACGCACACCGCTGTACTCGGGCGGTTGCCAATGTGGAGCGGTACGATTTGCATTTTATGCAGCCCCGCTGCGCGTCAGTCTTTGTCATTGTCGAATGTGTCAGCGGGCGGTGTCTGGTCCGTTTGGCATCTTGGTGGAGTGCGCGAATTCTGAATTTGCATGGACCGAGGGCGCACAGAAGGTTTTCCAGTCTTCCTCGAAGGCCGAACGCGGCTTTTGTAGTGATTGCGGATCTCCGCTCAGCTACCGCGTAATCAATAGCGATATCATCGAGCTCTATCTCTGTGCCTTTGATGAACCGTCCGAGCTGATGCCGGAGTATGCCGTTGGTGATGAATCAAAGCTGCCATGGACGGATAGCCTATCTTCGCTGCCGTCGCGGGCGTCCACTGTAATTCCGGATCTCAAGAGTTATCAGTCCTAGGCGGGCCTACGATGTTTTCAGCGTTGCTAAGCCTTCGATGAATAGACAAACGCCGGTTGATGTTGCCTTGGTTAAAACGATAGCAAGTCAGTCAAATCTGAAGCTGTGCGAGCTTTTGCGCGGACGTATCGAGCGAAAGCGATCTGCCCTGCTGGCTGCCATCGACCAATGCTAGGGCGAGGCAAACAGGCCTGCAGCTCTACATTTTGCTACGGATCATGCTAATATCTTGGACAAAGCGACGAGATAGAGCAGACTTATGACTGGATTGCCCGATTTTACGCAGGTTTCCTTTGCGAAAACGGAAAGTGGACACTCTGTATCAGCAGGTGAGCCGTGGACCACGCCGGAAGGTATTGATGTTGCACGGGTCTATTCGGCGGCCGATACATCCGGGCTGGATCACATTCGCTCTTATCCGGGTGTTGCGCCCTATCTGCGGGGCCCCTATCCAGCGATGTACGTCACGCAGCCTTGGACAATTCGGCAGTATGCTGGATTTTCAACGGCTGAAGAGTCTAATGCATTCTATCGCCGTAATATCGCAGCGGGCCAGAAGGGACTTTCGGTTGCGTTCGATCTTGCAACCCACCGCGGATATGACAGTGATCATCCGCGTGTGAAGGGCGACGTCGGCATGGCAGGCGTTGCTATCGACTCGATTTACGATATGCGGACGCTGTTCGACGGTATTGATTTGTCGAAGATGTCAGTCTCGATGACTATGAACGGTGCCGTTCTACCCGTACTTGCCTTATTTATCGTTGCTGGTGAGGAGCAAGGCGTTTCGCCAGACAAGCTATCGGGCACCATTCAGAACGATATTCTGAAAGAATTCATGGTGCGCAACACCTACATCTACCCGCCATCGCCGTCGATGCGGATCATTTCCGACATATTCCAGTACACGTCGGAGAACATGCCCAAGTTCAATTCGATTTCGATTTCCGGCTATCACATGCAGGAAGCAGGTGCCACGGCTGATCTCGAGCTGGCCTATACATTGGCTGATGGTTTTGAGTATGCCCGCGCCGGTGTGGCTGCAGGCCTCGATATTGACGCCTTTGCGCCGCGCCTGTCGTTTTTCTGGGCGATTGGCATGAACTTCTTCATGGAGATCGCGAAGATGCGGGCTGCCCGGGCAATCTGGGCTAATCTGATACAGAGCGAATTTCAGCCGAAGAATCCACGGTCCTTGAGTCTGCGCACGCACTGTCAGACATCCGGCTGGTCGCTGACGGCCCAGGATGTATTTAACAACGTGACTCGGACATGTATCGAGGCGATGGCAGCAACCCAGGGTCATACGCAGTCATTGCATACAAATGCACTCGATGAAGCCATCGCCCTGCCGACGGATTTCTCGGCCAGGATTGCGCGCAACACACAACTCTTCCTGCAGCAGGAAAGCGGAACAACCAGGATTGCTGATCCCTGGGGTGGAAGCTTCTATGTTGAACGACTTACCCAGGATCTGGCTGACAAGGCTTGGGCTCATATCCAGGAAGTTGAGGAACTAGGCGGAATGGCCAAGGCCATCGACGCCGGCATCCCCAAGATGCGGATCGAAGAGGCGGCTGCACGAACACAAGCGCGGATCGACTCCGGTCATCAGACGATCGTCGGGGTCAACAAGTACCGCGTCGCCGATGAGGCTTCAATTGATATCCTCAAGGTCGACAACGACTCCGTGCGGAAGCAACAGCTTGATAAATTGGCACGGCTGAGAGCCGAGCGTGACGAAGACGTTGTTCGACAGAAGCTTGAAGCGTTGACCAATGGTGCGCGCAGCGATGGAAATTTGTTGGCACTCTCTGTGGATGCAGCGCGAGCAATGGCGACAGTTGGTGAAATATCGGATGCTATGGAAGCCGTGTATGGACGCCATCAGGCTGAAATCCGAGCAATTTCCGGTGTGTACCGAGCGGAAGGCCGAGCCATGAATGACAATCTGACCAAGGTGCAGGATAAGGTCGATGCATTTGCGGAGAACGATGGCCGACGACCAAGGCTGTTGGTCGCCAAGATCGGGCAGGACGGTCACGATCGCGGTCAGAAAGTTATTGCAACGGCATTTGCTGACCTTGGCTTTGACGTTGATATTGGGCCGCTGTTCTCAACACCCGAGGAAGTCGCACGGCAGTCAGTGGAAAACGACGTCCACGTTGTCGGCGTGTCATCGTTGGCGGCTGGTCACTTGACACTGGTCCCCGAATTGAAGTCGGCTCTTGAGGCTGAAGGGCGTGGTGACATCATGATCGTCGTGGGCGGTGTGATCCCGCCGGAGGATTACGAGGTGTTGTTTGCTGCAGGCGCCAAAGCCGTGTTTGGACCCGGCACCAACATACCAGAGGCTGCGGCCGATCTCATTGACAAGCTCAATGCGCAGCTCGGTTACGGTCCAGCTGAGGCAGCAGAGTAGATCAGAGAAATTGGTGTGTGGGGCATTCGGCTGAGTTGAGCTGAAGCCATGTGAGTAGGCGGCTGTCACTTAGCCGACCAACTCCGGTTGAATGGCGTCTTAGCGCTTTGATTGACGTTGGACGCAGTGCAAATGGCGATGCAACTTGAGCTGCACCAAACCATCCGCTCAATGTAAACACAGCCTTAATATGTGGTTGACGATTTAACCAAATTCCAATTCACGAAATTGGCGTGCAATTAGGATCTCGGTGTTAGTTTGGGTGCACTGGGAGAAGGAGTATATTTTCATGCGCCTCGCAAATTATGGCGTGATCGGACTTAATGGATCGGTGTCGCGCCCCGAACCAAGTGCAGACTTTGCTGACTATCAAAACTCGCTTGCAAGCTATCGGATGACAATGAACCTCCGGAACCGCAAAGCGGTTACAAATGAGGAAGCAGAGGATCGCTTAAACAAATTGGCTGCATCCGTGCGGAGAACGCTGGGCCCTGCAGCGAAGCCAGAGTAGTTCGCTTGGCCGACAATGCGTCGGGATAACCTTAGTTGGAAAGAGACTTAATCTTTTCATAAAGGGCGACTGGAACTTGAACGCCTTCTCTCGGCGCTTGGGCCCGGTTCTTGTAACGTCTGTCACCTGGCAATCGCACGCCTTCCATTTCCAGCATCCGTTCAAATAACCCTTCGGCGTGATCCGCCCAATCCTGGCCACCAGATACGTTCGGGTCAATCGCGAGAATGAATTCACCGCCACGAGCCGGACCGCCATCCTTGTTGTCGGCCTCAGTTGCCTCGTAACTAAACCTCTCTCCAATCAGAGCCGCTGCCAACAATTCAACCATGAGCGCAATGGCTGATCCCTTATAGCCACCAAATGGCAGCTGAACACCGCCTTCAAGTATTGCGCTGGGGTCCTTCGTCGGATTGCCCTCTGCGTCAAGCCCGGCGCCTAGCGGCACGTCATGGCCATCTCGTGCGGCCAGCATGATTTCGCCCCGTGCCATCGCGGCGGTCGCCATATCGAAGACGACAGGCGAGGCATCCTTGCGGGGCCAGCCGAACGCAATTGGGTTTGTGGAGAAAAGCTTCTTGCTGCCGCCAGCAGGCGCGACACTGGCCGTATGGGCTGTGCATGCCAGCGCGCACAATCCGGCATCACACAGTGGTTCGACTTCATGCCATAGGGCTGCAAAGTGATGGGACTTTACGAGCGCCATAACTGCGACGCCTTGACTGCGTGCAACCGAGATCAGTTCGTCACGGCCGGCAGTGATACCCAGCGGCGCAAAACCATTGTCATTGTCGACATGGACAACTGCTGGTCTCGGACGTGAGACTTTCGGGATCGCCGCACCATTGACTTTGCCGCTCTTGAGAGATGCGACATAGCCGGGGAGGCGGAAGAGGCCGTGGGATGTACTTCCATCTCGTTCCGCAGCCGAGATTGTGTCTGCAATGGCAGCAGCATTCTCGTCGTTGCAACCATTCTGACTGAGCACCGTACTCGCCAGATCGTGCACCTGATCAAGAGAGAGGTTTACGGTCTCCGTCGTCATGGCTGGGCTCCATTGTAGGACAGACTGTTGGTCTCGAGTTTGCGCACGGTAGACTTATGACTGTCACGCCGCGTTGGTCAGTTTGACCAACGGCAGAGCATCTTGCAACTTTCCT
>JBCDBQ010000463.1:0-6157 GCA_039183375.1 Pseudomonadota bacterium | reverse complement strand
TTCAGCGCCGCGCATTCAGATGCGCGGCGTTTTCTATTACATTGTCCTATTGGAGCATTTTACGAACATCTGCCAACAGCAGATTCGCCCCTAGCGGTGCTTACAAGGACGTCGCCTGTCACCTAGTGCCGCCAGAGCCTTACTTTGGGTTGGCGAATGCATCTTCCAGCTTGCGCAAGTGCTCGCTGACAGGATTGCGGGCCGCGGCAATCACATCCTCCTCATTTGCGCGCATGGCCAGATCAAGCTGGGTGATGCGGTCACTCAATGAGAAACTTGAGATGATGAGATCCTGAAGGCCTTCAGGCAAATCCTCAAAAAACTTGATGTGAGCGGGGCGTCCGAACGGACGCAACTTGACGTTCTCGCGCTTGGCCAGAGCTTCTTCCTCAGTAATGTCACCATCTTTGAGGGAACGTTGCACCAAAAGCCAGGTTGCCAGATCAAGCAACCTTGTTGTCAGGCGCATGCTTTCTGTCGCGTAGACAACCGAAACTGGCGGTCGCAATCCCTTGGCTTGCTCACGACCCGCTCCATCGAGGTACTCGGCTGTCTTCTCAACAAGCTGCATCCCTTCGCGGAAAATTGCATCGAACTGGGTCGAACGTGCAAACTTCTCTCCGAAGACGATTGCAAACCCTTCGTTTTCTGCTGAACCTGACACCGACATCTCGCTACTTACGCCTCACACAGACACACAAATTTACAGACTTCCATCTATCTACAATTCAATCATAGACGGTTCTAGTTAATAACTCGTCCCAAATTGAGATAAAGGATGGCCACAATCAGTCATTTCGCAAAAAAAAGGCCGCTCGGGGAGAGCGGCCTAAAAGTAGACAGGGAGGCGTCAAACAGAGTGGGCAAATGCCACTCGAAATCCAGAAGTCTGGATGCACGTAACTTATACTTGCCATGACTAAGAAACACTTAATGGCAAACAAGTTCTTTCCGACTGTCCCTTAACACTTTCGATCTCAGGCAATGAAGGCCAGTCGTTAAGACTTAAACACCGATGCAGCTTGCGCTCCGATCGTCTTCTTGCGCTCAATCTCGGCTTTCACACGAACAATCTCTTGTTCCAAGTTACCAACCAGGTGCTGCAGTTCATCGATCGACAAGCGCTCCAGGTTCTGACCAATCACCGCTGCATCACTCTTGGGCTTCGTGACGTCATCCCAATCCATTATGGCTGCTCCTTACAAAACCAGGAGCAGACTATAAGAGAACTACCATTGGAGTGCACGCATCGCAGCAATCGGCAATGTATGCCCATATCCGTCGAAGACCTCGGCCACGGTGGCTTGGTTGAACGTGGAGCCGCGAGGCATGTGGATACCTGAGGCTATGAACAGCGATCGCAAATTAGCAGCTGATGCTCCAGCGATATCCGTCAATAGGCCATCCCCAATGGCCAGGATACGTTCCTTCGACACATCATGGCCGACGCCATCGGAAATCATGCTGAAGGCGAGATCATAGATCGGAAGATGGGGTTTGCCACTATAAACCACCTCACCACCCATCTGTTCATACACCTGAGCGATCGCGCCAGCACAATAGACGATGCGGTCGCCTCTCTCCACCTTGAGGTCCGGATTGGCACACAGCATCACGAGATTACGGCGCAAGAAACCGCGCAGTGTCGAGGTGTAATCCTCGGGCGTCTCCGTCTCGTCATCCATCAGACCGGTGCAAACCACGATCTCTGCGTCGAGCGTGGTCGTAAACTTCACGCCAAGGTCACCAAATATGCCAAGATCGCGCTCCGGGCCAATATGGCAAAGGGGCTTGCCTGCCCACGCCTTGACCAAACCGCGCGTCACATCACCCGAAGTGAGAACGGCATCATAAGACTCTCGGCCAACACCAAGCCTATCCAATTGCGCAACGACGGCTTCGGCTGGTCGCGGAGCGTTGGTTAGCAAGACAACATACCCGCCCTGCTTACGGTAAGCAGCACAGGCATCGCAGGAGGTGGAGATCGGCGCCACACCATTGTGAATGACGCCCCAAACATCAACGAGCCAAGCATCACTGGCGGATGCAAGGCTCGAAACAGACTGAAGAACAGGAATGGTTGCGCTCATTGTGCTCACACAAAGCTCCAAAAACCGATGGCGACGCTAAAGCCTCACCAGGGGTGCAACTTAAAGCGACTGAGCACAAGCGCTTATTGAACAGCACTTTGCGGTGGTTGAGCTGCAATATCGCGCGGATCTTCGCGCAACACGTGCGCCTTTACTGGTCGCGGTCCACCAAAAAGCGTACCTTGTCCAAACAAGGCACCAAAGCCAAACACCTCAGCCACATCGCGATCCGTAGTCAGTCGGTCAACGATAAGCGTGAGTCCGGCTAACGCCAGGTGACGGCAAATATCAGCAGGTGGCACGAGTGCTTCGCCCAATCTCAATCCCTGCCGGAAGATGGTTGCATCAAGCCGCGCAAACGTAAAGCCGCGCTGCGCCAGGTACTCAAAATCGATATCCAGATCGACGATATCTCCAATCGCGAAGCGGAACCCTATTGCACGAAGACGCTCAATCGCCTCCCACTGTCCCGGCGCAAAGTTGCGCACATCTTGCTGACTAAACGCCAGGATGAGACGTCCAGCCATAATCTGATCCACACCCATAATCGTGCTAAGATCATCGCTAAACTCAGTTTCTCTGACAGACTCACCATTGATCTGTGAGATCAGGGCACCAGACTTGCCCCTACGCAATAGCTGCAGTCCAACACGCTTTGTGTGGGAGACCTTAACTGCGTCAATCAATGGTAGGATCGCAGACCCTCGGGTCGCCTCTGAGTAAGCCGCCTGATCGAGCACTTGACCATCCATCATCGCAAGCCGGATGGTCACTTCGTAGTGACGCGCTGCGCCATCCTCCAGGCCATGAATGGGCTCAAGAAAGACCTCCACCCGCTCATTGGACAACGCATCAGCAATCGCCGCCAACTTGTCTCCGGCAGTCGGCTGGGCTGGTAACGCCTGCTCAAAAGCGGGAGCCTGGGCCGGCAGTGCAGGCGGTTGAGGACCGGATGCCTCGGACGGAGCCGCCTCTTCCGGCCCACGTCCTTGCGATAAGTCATCTGCCAATCGCTGAATAACGCGCCCAATTTGCTCCCGATCATTCAAAACCGGTTCTTTGAATCCGCGATTGCTGAGAGTGGCCTCTGCTGCCTTTGGCTGTAGGCGTGCCAGCCCCTCCTGCTCGCCCTGCAGGGCCGCCTGCATCACCTTATCGTCCGATGGCCGATACTGGCCAAGATCAACTTGGTCTTCATGAGCCGCGCGCAAAGCGTCGATCTGCCCGTCAAAAGACTGGCTTGTGGCTTCGGCGCCTGGCTGTTGATGCAATTGGCGCTGTAGCCGCGCAACGGAGTCATTGCGGCGCATCAGGATATGGCCTGAGGACAGGGCCGCAAAGCAGGCTGCAGCAGCAAACCCCGCGATTGCCTGATCGTAACCTAGCTGCATGACCAAGAAGACGCCGAGAGCCGAAGAAACCAGCGCCATCGCGATAAGCACAAACACATCAGACAGATAGGAACGTTTATGCCCCCGCGAGTTCGCCATGTCATTGCTCCGCATTTGCGTCCCCAGCCCCACAGAATCACTTGAGACTAGGGTTCCCGAAGCGCTTTACATGAGCAACAATTGGCGCGGTACTATCACCAGAAAACTTGTGTGGTAGACGGAATAATTCCACAAAATCTGAGTACAAAGGCGTCGAACTCATACATTTCTACAACTTTGCCGATTATTGGTTTGAGCATCACCAATCAAAGGTGGATTTGGTCAGAATTGAGGTTCGCAGTCCCGCATTAAGACTGAGGCTTCAGGCGAGGAACAACCTGCGTCAAGCGCCAGTCAAAATCTTTAAACTCCATGCGCGCCGTCAGATCTGGCTTCACTGCGCTCGGATCCCTGGCGAAGCCGATATCGAAGGCCAGAGGGCCTGCAAACGAAAAACTCTTGATATTGTCTATCCCGACCGGCGGCGGAGAATCACCCGCTGGCGCATCCACACGTTTGACGACTTTCGTATCTGTGGGTACCGCGCCAGGCTTGAAACTCTTGATGATTCCACCTCCAACAGACTTATTGAACTTGTTTAGAAATCCGCCGCCACCAGCTTGATCGTTGTTACCCTGACCAATGCGCCCGCCGAGGCCGCCCATCTGATCCCGAATGATGCGCTCGATTTTCTCCGGCAAACTACCTTTTTCATTGGCCAGTCGGATCATGTTTCCAGGCGTGACTATGCTCTTCAACACAATCCCTGTGAGCTGTTTAAGCATGCCGCCCTGGACGAGGCCCGCAACAATCGCTGTGGTACCGGATTGGCTCTGCTTCATTTCTTCTATTTTTCCGGAGATTCGGGTTTCGACGGCGGGACGCATAGACTCTCGCACACTTGGAAAGTCGACCTTGGCGGAGAGAGCCTCGGGGTCTTTATCCTTCACCGCCCCATATATCTGCCACGCCGACACTGCCGGCCAAGCGATATAGAACGCAATGAGCGCAAACAAAATTGCAACAAGCAGCCGCCCCATAACGACTCTCCCAGAGTTTTTGCCCTTATCCAGCACAGAGTCTTAGTTTGGCACGTTGCACCGTCAACAAAAAACGGCGGCCCAGTGGACCGCCATCGCAATTCTACCAAGTCTAACGCCACGGTTCGGCGCGCTCGTCGCTTTTAGCTTGAGCACTTCTTCAGAACCTCGGCTCTTTTCTTCAGCTCACCGCGCCATTGCGTTGGACCAACACTCGAGCACCACGAGACGTGGGCTTTCAGATCAGTACTCCAGCGGGCATCCTGCGGGCCGCATTTGCGCTGAGCGTATTCGCGCGCTTGCTTCAATGCGAGATTACCGTAGGTCACGCAATTGGCTTGCGCGTGGGCACCAGATAATAAGGCTGACAATCCCATAGCTGTAACAAACGCGACTACCAGGCCGGATCGTTGAATGTGGTTCATTGTCTACCTCGTTGTTTTCCAGATCGAAATCCGGCTTCGTTTGTACTCTACGACGTGCCTTCCATGACGACACGCTGGTTTCTCTGTTTCGACACGCCCATCGAGTGAATTGCTTGGCTTCACATATTCGGCCTGTCTTCGACTTCGAGACCGACACTAGCGATGTCAATATGAACTCCACCTGAATAATAACATGTCAGAGGCCGCCTTGCATGCGTGACGGAAGAAGATTGCCGATTGATGCCGACTTACAACGGATAGCTCAGCACTGATGCTTGGTCATACAATCACACCGAGAGCGCACGAGAATCACGTAAGTTGCAGCATAAACTTGCATCCTCAACTTATTGGTGACCGGTTTACCTATGGCGCGCAACTCGGCAGCTCGGCAATTGACAGTGAACGACGCGCTTCAGGATGCCCGTGCAATCCTGGAGGAAACCTTCGGTTACAAGGATTTTCGCGGGCCACAGAGTGAAATCGTCGAGACCTTGCTTGCCGGTCAGGATGCACTTGTTCTAATGCCCACAGGCGGCGGCAAATCGCTATGCTACCAAATCCCAAGCCTCGTGCGTGATGGCGTGGGAATAGTTGTATCCCCCCTTATTGCCCTGATGCACGACCAGGTCAGCGCTCTGGAGCAGCTGGGTGTCCGCGCTGCCTATCTGAATTCGAGCGTCGATCGCGACGAGCAGTCCGCGATCGAAACTGAAATGAAGGCTGGCGCTCTCGATTTGGTCTACATCGCTCCTGAGCGGTTGACCCAGGAACGTACGCTAAACCTGCTCAAACGCTGCCAGATCTCGTTGTTTGCAATCGACGAGGCTCACTGTGTATCTCAATGGGGTCACGATTTCCGGCCTGAATACCGCCAGTTACGCGTCTTGGTGGAGCGCTTCCCCAAAGTTCCGCGCGTAGCCTTGACGGCTACTGCGGATCCTCGAACACGCGAAGAAATTGCATCCGAATTATCTCTTAGTGATGCGCCCAGGTTTGTAGCCAGTTTCGACCGCCCCAATATCCGCTACACCATCGCTGAACTCGGTAACATGGGTGCCCGCCAACGCTTGCTCCAGTTCATTGACAATGAACATCCTAATGACTCTGGGATCGTCTACTGTCTGTCACGCAAAGCGACGGAAGAAACCGCAGCCTGGCTGAATACCAAGGGT
>JBCDBQ010000462.1:0-6210 GCA_039183375.1 Pseudomonadota bacterium | reverse complement strand
TGCAATGATGTCTCTTTGCGCAACATTATCCCCGATGAGCTTTCCAAGGGATTTGGATTTGTGCACGGCAAGCCTCCGTCTGCGTTCTCGCCCGTTGCCGTGACACCGGATGAGCTGGGAGGCGACTGGCGGGACTCGAAGGTTCACATGCCGATGCTGGCTTATCTCAATGGGGAGGCGTTTGGCTGCCCTAACGCGGGTGTCGATATGACTTTTGATTTTGCCACGCTGATTGCACACGCAGCGAAGACACGACCACTGTCTGCTGGAACGATTGTCGGGTCGGGTACTGTCTCAAATCGCGATGTCAGCGGCGGACCAGGCCTTCCGGTTGCCGAGGGTGGTATTGGTTACACCTGTATCGCCGAGCAGCGCACTGTGGAGACAATCCGCCATGGCGAGGCGACAACGCCATTCCTGAAGTTCGGGGATGTTGTCAGGCTCGAAATGAAAGATGAAAGTGGACAATCGGTGTTCGGTGCCATTGAGCAGCGGCTGCGGCAATTGACGTGAGGTGCTGATGTGAGTGCGCCAAACGACTACAGCTTGGGACCCAGATTGAATGACGAGGGCATGCGTCTGCTGCCCGAACTGGATGCGCGCCGGCTGGCATCTGAATTTGATCTGACGCAGTTGTCGACCTCGTTTTATGAAGACCCCTACCCAACCTATCATGCGCTACGCATCTACGATCCAGTACGTTTGATGCCTGATGGGTCGTACTTCTTGTCACGACATGCGGACCTGGAAGCCGTCTACAAGGACACCACAACTTTTTCTTCTGACAAGAAGGTTGAGTTCCAGCCGAAGTATGGCGATGGTTATCTGTTCCAGCACCACACGACCAGCCTGGTATTCAATGATCCTCCACTGCACACACGCGTGCGCAAGATTATGGCCGGAGCCCTTACTCCGCGAGCGATTACCAGCATGGAAGGGCCGGTCGTTGCGCTGGTCGACGAGCTTCTCGATGCGATGGAGCTCAATTCGCAGCCTGACTTGATTGAGGACTTTGCGGCCGCCATCCCGGTCGAAGTGATTGGCAACATGCTTGACGTTCCGCGGGAAGAGCGCGAGCCGTTGCGTGCTTGGTCATTGGCAATACTGGGCGCCCTGGAGCCCGTAATCGATAACGTACAATTCCAAGCGGGAGAAGATGCTGTTCGAGACTTCACAGCCTATCTCGAAACACTGGTTGAGCGCCGCCGTCGGAACCCTGGCGATCCGGATAAGGATGTTCTGACCAGGTTGATTGAAGGTGAAGCTGAAGGCGGGCGGCTTTCAGAACACGAGCTATTGCAGAACGTGATCTTTATATTGAACGCCGGGCACGAGACGACAACGAACTTAATTGGAAATGGCCTCTATGCCCTTACGGAATGGACCGATGAGCGGGAAAGGCTGATTGCTCAACCTGAACTGATCAAAGTGGCCGTCGAAGAGTTTCTTAGATTTGAAAGCTCTAACCAACTTGGAAATCGTATTACGACCTCGTCAACCGAGATTGGTGGTATCGCGATGCCGGCAGGCACTCGCATTGGCCTCTGTATAGGTGGCGCCAACAGGGATCCGCAACGATTTCCGAAACCAGACGTGCTTGATATCGGCCGCCAGCCTAATCGCCATCTTGCCTTTGCTTCTGGCGCTCATCAGTGCGTGGGGATGAATGTCGCACGGCTAGAGGGTCGGGTCGCAATCTCTCGTTTCCTGGCGCGTTATCCAAATTACAGCATTGGTGGAGATGTTGTGCGAGGAGGGCGGGCGAGGTTCCGCGGGTTTCTATCGCTACCACTCAATCTGTAATGCGTGGGTCGGAGAGGGAGTGATGGTACGCTCTAACTAGATCCATCACCCCGACCCTGTCAGAGGACGCTATCACTACTCTCTGACCGGGGCTGATTGAATCGCGAAAGCGTTGCCAAAACTCTAACGCCCGGCCAGAATCAGAATTTTATTTTTTGGATGCGATTGTGCTTAGGGCTAAGCTGTAACACCCAAGGCGACCCAGCTCTTGAGATAAGCATCGAGCCAGCGTCGAACTGCAGGACCATACGTCAAATGATCTGCTAGTTGTTGCTGCCGCGGCCTGGCGTTGGGCAGCATCAAACGCTTGCTATTGTTGCTCCAGCGATTGACCTGGGCGTAGGTGATTTCCGGATGGAACTGGAGAGCGACAGCTGTGTCGTACTGAAATGCCTGGTTGGGATATGGGCCATCAGGTAGAGCGCTTACCAATAGCTTTGAATTGCAGGGAAGATCGAAACCATCCCGGTGCCATTGGTAGAAATGACTGGGCCAAGGCACGCCGTCGATGTCTGGCATATGGTTTTGTACGCCGTAGTATCCGATCTCAGCGCGCGCATAAGGATCACGGAACACGCGGGCGCCAAGATGATTAGCCAGCATTTGTGCGCCGAGGCAGATTCCTAGAAACGGCTTTTTCTCTCTCAGCGGTACACTAATCCAGTCTGTCTCCTGCAGCAGGAAGCGGAGTTGATCGTTCGCGCACTGCGGTCCACCAAAAATCACGGCCCCGTCATGATGCTCCAAGGTTTCTGGGAGGTCATCACCAAAACGCGGTTTGCGGATGTCGAGTGGATGGCCCTGGCGCCTCAGCGTGTGGCCGACCTGGGCAGGAGTGGAATGTTCCTGATGGAGAATAATGAGGATTGGCTTTTTAGCGCGCTGAGGTCTCTCCGTCGTCTCACACGGTCCGTCGATATCGGATCCCGCAGGCGACTCAGCTGTTTTCGCTTCCAATGTCACTTTCAGCGTCCCTTTTCATCGTCCCTTGGGTTGAGAAGAAAGGCCACGACGGGGTTCGTTAGCGCCGCCGGTAGTATCCACAAACAAACTGCAAGTATGGAATTGAACACGCCTGGCACAACAACAGTACGTCCTGTCTTGTACCAAAACATTGCCGATCGAGCGACGGCACGTGGTGTCATTGCAGGCAATAAGCGACGATAGAACGCGCGTTCAGCATCCATTTGGGCATGGAACTGCGTTTCAACCGGTCCAGGCGCAATAACCGTAAATTGCACTCCTTGGCCTCGGTTTTCATAACTGAGGGCCTGGGTCAGGGATATGACATATGCCTTGCTGGCGTAGTAGGCAGCTTGATATGGGCCGGGTGTGAGGCCGCCGAGAGAAGCCACGTTGATAATGCCGCCACGTCCGCGGACCAACATGTCGGGTAGGAATGTCCTAGTCAGGTTTGTGAGGGATGAAATGTTGAGTTCTATGAGATAATCGATTCCAGCAGGAATCTCCTCAACGAAACGGCCTGACAGGCCTATGCCTGCGTTGTTGACGAGCGTGTCGACATAGAGGTTGTGCGATCTGAGTTGATCGCGAATTGACGAAGCAGCGGATGAGCTGGTGAGGTCTATGGCAATTGTCGCGATCGAAGCGGCCGAGTGGCCAGCCTTGGCTTGCGCTTCCTTTAAAATATTTTGGCGCGTCTTGGACAAATCCTCTTCGGATCGTGCAACGAGCACAACAGCCTGTCCGGACAATACGATCAGGCGGGCAAACTCATAGCCAATGCCGCGCGTAGCGCCGGTAATGAGTGTGGCAGGTTGCTGTCCACGAAACTCAGCAAGAGTGGATTCATTTCGCTTCCAGAAGCGTCGTCGCCACCAAGTCAGCATTCCGTCAAGCAGCCCTTATCCGCGTGGGCTGCTCACGATCAGGAATCTGGGCTGGCCCGAACCGTGCTGCAAACTCTGCTCTGATGTGGTGCGCCAGTTCCAGGCCGAGTTCACTTGTTCCTGATTTCGGCAGATACAAGTTAATGTCAAACTCGGGAAGCGAAGGCAGGCCGCAGTCATTGCTGAGGATCGAGAGGTGGCTCGGTACGTTGTCGCGCAGCATTGCGGTAACTGCCAATCCAGCCGCAACGGTAGCATTGACTGCCTCTTGATTTGTGACTTCCAGCACGACCCGCCAGTCTATGCCGGCATCAGAGAGCGCTTTGACCACTGCAGGCCTGAATCGGCAACTTCGCCCTCCGAGTGAAATCGGTAGTGGGCGTTGTTGGTGGGCGAATGAGTCGTCGACGCCGACCCACACGAGCTTATCACGCCGAAGCGTTTCACACTTGCGCTTTGGCTTCAGGTCCGTTGTTAGGGTCAGGTCGATGTCGCCGTTATCGAGTTCTTCCAAAAGCTCTTGTGAATTGCCCGCCTGCAGGCTGACCAGGACATGAGGCCAGGCGTTGTTAAATCGGCGCAGAATGGGCGGTGTGTAGTGCGCAACGATGTCCATTGGTACGCCGAGTCTCACCTCGCCGCGGAAGCTCGGTGTTGTCATCAGACCCCAAGTTTCATCATTGAGCGCGACAATCTTCTGAGCCTGCGCGAGCAATCTTTCGCCATCTAGGGCCAAAGTAATCCGTTTATGTTCACGGGCGAAAAGTTCCGTTCCGAATAACTCTTCGAGACGCTTTATCTGTTGTGAAACAGCAGCTTGTGTCCTGTTCAGCAGTCTAGCGGCGCCGGTAACGCTTCCCGTGTCGACAACGGCAATGAAGGCGCGCAGCAGTGAGATATCGATGTCGCGTGGCATGATCATTCTCGAATAATGAATTGTTATGCTAGCCATTAGATATATTCGATTTCGTTATGCAAGGGAACCACCTATCTCATTCCCATCGATGTCATGAGCGACACGAAGAAGGAGGTTCCAATGCGAACGAGTGTTCCAAGCATCGCCCACATTCCTGCACGTACAGGGTCCGGCCGTGTGCGCTGGACTAATCTCGTAGCGCGTCTGGGCCTGATGTGGCAGGTCTACAAAGAGCGCGATCAGTTGAAGTCAATGGACGACCGTACTCTTGCGGATCTTGGGATCAACCGGGATCAGGTTGCGCGCGAAGCCAGCCGATCACCGTTTGATCTTCCGACTAACCGCTTCTAGGGCTTTCCTTAGAGGTTGGTTGCAACAGGTCTTCGGCTATGATGATGGCCGGAGACCACCCCATGCATCGGATTTATCGTTTAAAAACAAATGTTTTAGGGCAGCTGCACCTGATGCCGGCGCCGCCATCTTCTGCTTTGCAGACTGTCTGCCGCGAGCTGGCTGAGCGTAATGTCCACAAGCTCGTATCCCTGCTGACCGACGAGGATATCGCGGCGCTTGATCTAACCGGGGAACCGGCTGCTGCAGCGGCGCAAAGGATTGAATTCCTTCACTTTCCGATTGTTGACTTCGGTCTGCCAGACCCTGATGCGTTTCGCCCTGAGGTGGCCCGTTTGTGTGACGCGTTGCGGGCGGGTGCGAATGTTGCCATCCACTGTCGGGCGGGTATCGGGCGGACCGGGACACTTGCCAGCTGTATTCTGAAAGGCTTGGGCCTGCCCAGCGATGAGGCGATGGCCCGGGTCGCTGCGGCGCGTGGCATAGATATCCCGGACACCGATGCGCAGCGGCAATTTATTGCTGATTTTCAGATAGATAGCTAATGTGCACTAGGTACCCCGGTTGTGGGTCCGCTCGTAGAGTTCGGCAATGATCTTGCTCGCTGTCTTCTCAAAACAGCAGGGTAGGATTGCATGCACGAGAGCCGCGCCGGCTGCTGTTGCCAGTTTTGAGAAGAACCACAACGCGAACGCCATGTGCTCAAAATAGCTCTCATCAACGGATCTGGGGTGGGCCAGGAAAATGCGGCTGATCATGGCAAATGCTCCCGTCTGGTGTGCCTTTGCGATCAATTATCCAAGTTTGGCTGGAGAATACTTCCCATAATCAACCGGATGTCATAGAATAATGGGAATTTATCCCAGGAACGTCTCAAATGTTCGACGAAATAGATCGCCGTCTTCTGGCTGAGCTGCAATTGGATGCCAGCGAGAGCCTTGAAGCGCTGGGCAAGCGGGTTGGGTTATCGCGCAACGCCTGCTGGAACCGGATCAAGCGTCTCGAAGAAGCGGGCATCATCATTGACCGCGTTGTTCAATTAAGTGCAAAAAAGCTCAATCTTGCACTCACGGTTTTCATTGCTGTTCGCACCAATCAGCATGATCCGGAGTGGCTGGAAGTTTTCGCCTGCGAAACGCGCACCATTCCTGAAATTCAAGGTGTCTATCGCATGACTGGCGACCTCGATTATCTGATCAAGGCGCGCGTGCCGGATGTGGAGGCTTATGATGCCCTCTATCAGCGATTGATCCGCAAGGTGCCGTTGTCGGATGTGTCGGCGAGTTTCGT
>JBCDBQ010000461.1:0-6215 GCA_039183375.1 Pseudomonadota bacterium | reverse complement strand
TGGACATTGCTTGGATTGATGCGGCGCTGCTCAAGTTCACTGCCGGCCAGTGGCACTGTTCGCTCTGACTTCGCCTTGCGCAAGTCACGCCTAATCGCGCGTTCTGCAAAGTGAGCTAGCTTGCGATAACCATCAGATGTAAACGAGACACCATCTTTGCCGCGCAGCAGCTTAATCTTGCCTGTAACGTCCGGGCCGTAGCGGTCGAAGTTGCCTGACTCGTCAGCAAAGCCATTGTAGGTGTCGAGATAGCGGACGCCGTTAATGTAGGCGCGCTCACGTAGAATCTCGTTAATGAATTGGGCACCATCATTGCGATCTTCGCGCCGCAACGTCGGCATACCCAGCCAATAGACGGCCGCACCGGTTTGGCGCATCGCCTGCATCACCCGATCGATACGCTTGACGTACTCGTCTTTCCACCCGGACGCGGCAAACCTAATCCGCTTCTTGCCGGGTGACCAAACCGAGCCGAATTCAGATGCACCGAACATGACGACCGCAATATCAATTGGGTTGCTGCCGTTAACTTGCGATACCCGACTGACGGCAGTGTCCCAGTTGGCGCGGCGCAATGAACGCATCTGGACGACGCTTTGCTGAACCTGGATCTGACCGGTATCCGTCAGCAGCTGAGATAAGGATGTGCGCATTCCCTCAGCAAACCAGTCGCCGATTAAGTGCAGGCGATAGATCTCGCCCTTTGGGAAGGGGTTGATAAAGCTCGTGCGCTGCTCCGTCTGGGCCTGAGAGGAGTTGGCACTGAGCACCAGCAGGCCAAATGTTGTCAGCCATGCCAAGACTTTGACAAACCTGTCCAATTTGTTCTCCACTGCGCTGTTGAAAGCAGATCACATGACGCGCACTTAACTCACCTATGCCTATCATGATGCGGGCAATTGTTCCAGAAGCAGCAATCATCATCCCCGCATATGACGTAACAAGCTCGCGGACGGCCAGCAGTCAACCTTCAGGCCATGCCGCTTTTGATAGCGGCCTATCTGACTCCGCGTATTTGCGCCAATCTTACCGTCAACTTTGCTGATGTTGAGACCGTCCGCCTTGAGTTTAGCCTGTATGGCTTTGATCTCTGTTGTCGGGAGCTGACGAATATTATTCCAGCGACTGACAAAATCTCCCCCGCCCAGGATGCGATCCGCCAGATGACCGACAAATAACGCGTAGAGATCCGAAGGATTGTAGCGCTTGAAAACCATAAAGTTCTCCAGCACCAGAAAAGCAGGCCCCTGGCCACCACCGGGCGTGAAGAGGAATGCGACTTCATCGAGATACCGCTCTGGAAACGCCCTGTCGCCTGTCCGAGTAAGGCCAAGTCGGCGCCAGTCGCCAATAGTACGGGCATCTCTTGGTCCATCCATCGCGCACGTGACGCGTTGAGAGAGGCGGACTTCAAAGCCCCAAGTTTTGCCGGTTTCCCAACCTTTTGAGCGCAATTGATTGGCAGCGCTCGCCAACGCTTCCTCGGGAGACCAGATATCTTTGAAGCCATCGCGGTTCAGGTCATAGGCGAGGCTTTCATATTCCGACGGCATGAACTGCGTCAGACCGATGGCGCCGGCCCAGGACGAGCGTAACCTTGCGGTGCTTCCAATGCCATCCTGAACCAGCTTCAAGGCATGGAAGAGCTCACGCCTGAAGACACGCGGACGGCGCCCGGCATAGGCCTGAGTGACCAGCGCGCGCAAGGCGTTGTGGCGGAGCCGATAACCTCCAAACGCTGTTTCCCGTCCCCAGATTGCGAGCACCGCTGCTGGCGCCACGCCAATTTCGCGCTCGATCTGCTTGAGCGCTTCCCGATGCTTTGACATCAGCTGGCGTCCCCGGCTTGCGAGACTGGCCAGTAATTTCCTGCTCAAGTAGGCCTGTGGTGGACGGACAAATTCTGCCTGCCCTTTGGCGCGCCGTCTCTTGGTTTTCGCGCGAACCAAGTCTGGCAGACTGTAGTCTGGGCGCAGGTCGGCAAGCGCACGGTCGAAGACGTCAGGCTTGATGCCGAACGCGATGGCATCCTTGCGCAAAGTCTGCTTCCAGGCGTCAAAGCCAATGAGATCGGACGCTCTTGCAGTCGAGTCAGGCCAAACCACTGTCACAGTTGCGAGCATCACGGTCGCGAGTGCGATCGTCGCGACGACCCGGTGCTTTGCTCGCCAATGCAATTTATTGTCTCCAGGTTCACAAAGTGGATGGAGACTGCCATGTCCGCTGTGTTTAAGGCGATTGTACGGCTTTTAGCGGCCTGAATTGGCCAGGTTGACGCCTAGGCCGTTAGCTCAACTTTCAGCTGCTGCCCGGCGCAAACCCTTTTCCCAAGCAAACGCGTGCTGGACAATGAGATCAAGATCGTCCTGCTTTGGTTCCCAACCAAGTGTCTCTCGCAACTTGGATGACTGGGCGATGAGCGCCGGTGGATCGCCCGGTCGGCGATCAGCATCACTAACCGGAAAGTTCACGCCCGTTGCCCGCTTGACGGCTTCAATCACTTCGAGAACGGAAAACCCGTGGGAATAGCCACAGTTGAAAACATCTGACTTGCCGCCGCGCCGTAAGTAATCAAGCGCAAGACCATGCGCTGCAGCCAAATCAGCGACATGGATGTAATCGCGAATGCACGTGCCATCCGGCGTGTCGTAATCGCGGCCGAAGATTGCCAACCTGTCACGCTTGCCGGTGGCTGCCTCGCAGGCGACTTTGATCAGATGCGTTGCCTCCGGAGTTGATTGTCCGCAGCGCCCTTGCGGGTCAGCACCGGCGACGTTGAAATAGCGTAAGGCGACGTAGTTGAAATCGTGCGCAACCGCAGTATCAGCAAGCATCATCTCCGTCATGAGTTTGGATGAGCCGTAGGGCGATACAGGACGGAGCGGTGAGGTCTCAGATATCGGGTTCTGTTCCGGCTCCCCGTAAACTGCAGCCGTTGAAGAAAAGATGAAATTCTTGACGCCCGACTCGACAGCAGAAGCGATCAGCGAACGGGATTTCACAGTGTTGTTGTTGTAGTAAGCTAATGGGTCCGCGACGGACTCAGGCACGATAATCGAACCGGCGAAGTGGATGATGGCATCGATATTGTGATCACTGATAATCTGGCGTACGCGCTCAGTGTCGGCGATGTCAGCATGATAGAACGGCACACCCGGCGGCACAGCCTCTCTGATTCCCGTTCTCAGGCTGTCTATGACGGCGACTTTTTCAGCCCGATCGCGGAGATGGTTGACCATATGGCTGCCAATGTAGCCAGCGCCACCTGTCACGAGTACGCCCATTGCCCGTCATTCCCTTCTAGAGTCGATATAATCTTGCAGCTGGTTTTTAAGATAGTCTATCTCAAGCCCCGTTACGGAAGCGTTAGGTAACGGCTCATTATTGATTTTTGTGCATTGTTGTGCGTTGCATTGGATCGCTCATTCGAGCCTGAACCGTGGGCTATATCAGGCAGTTTGTGGCAGTTTCACCGTGTCACCCTTTCCACAAGATAGTATGGCACTTTGCAAATCTGAATTTGAATGAGATTCCGCACCGAAGCGTTGTTATATTGAGGGACCGAGTAACGTGACCAAGCCAGCAATCCGTAAAGCTGTATTTCCTGTGGCAGGCCTCGGAACCCGCTTTCTACCCGCCACCAAGGCCATGCCGAAAGAAATGCTGACCGTGGTTGACCGACCGGTCATTCAGCATGTCGTTGACGAGGCTCGTGCAGCCGGCATCGAGCACTTCGTTTTTGTGACAGGCCGCAATAAAGGTGTCATCGAAGATCATTTCGATAGCATGTACGAGCTCGAGCATACGCTCGAACAGCGCGGCAAGAACAGCGAACTGGATCGTCTGCAACAGGATCTTCCAGGTGCGGGACAGACCAGCTTTACGAGACAGCAGGCCCCGCTGGGCCTTGGCCATGCCGTGTGGTGCGCCCGTGAGATCGTCGGCGATGAGCCGTTTGCTCTTTTGCTGCCTGACATGCTGCACTTCCACGCAACGCCATGCCTGGCGGAAATGATGGCCGCCTACAACGAACATGGCGGCAACCACATTGCCGTGGCTCCAGTGCCGGAAGACCAAACCCATCAATATGGGATCGTTGGCGTTGACGATGCGAGCGCCAAGATCTCCAAGATTGACCAAATGATTGAGAAGCCGGCTCCCGGCACAGCCCCATCAAACTTGCACATCACGGGGCGTTACATCTTGCAACCGGAGATTTTCCAGCTGCTGGAAAACCAAGAAACCGGCGCCGGTGGTGAAGTGCAGCTGACGGACGCCATGATCAAGCTCCAGTCTGATCGCAATCAATCATTTCACGCGGTGAGATTTGATGGCGACATTTATGATTGCGGCTCCAAGGTTGGCTTCCTGGCAGCAAACATCGCTTACGCTTTGGCCCGCGAAGAACTCGCTGCCGACGTCAAAGCGGAAATCTCGCGGCTGCTGTAGAATTTACGCGGCTGAACCGCTCCGCAACTCCCCATGCTTGCCAGACGCCTGTCGCAGTAGCGTGCTTTCAGGTTGCTGCCATCGCCTGTTGCAGAATCTCTACGAATTGGCCGTGCAAGCTAGGATCACCGCAAGCCAGGATCTGACCACCATCCTTGGCAGGTTCGCCACTCCAATCGGTTACCCGTCCTCCGGCGTGCTCAATGATCGGCACCAGTGCAGCGATGTCGTAGATCTGCAGACCGGTTTCTAGAACGACGTCAACGTGGCCGGCGGCCAACAAGGCATAGGCATAGCAGTCAGCGCCATGGCGGCACTGTTGCGTTTCATGCTTCAGCGCTGTGAATGCTCTTATCTCGGCATCAGTCGTGAACAGGTCGGGTGTCGTCGTCGACATCTGGGCGTCGCGAACGGAGGTCGCCCGCGTGCCGATTTGCTCGACTTTCCCGTCTGGGCCTCGATAATAGGAGCTTCGACCGTCACTCCAGTAACGCTCCCCCGTGAACGGCTGGTTCATCACTCCGCAGACGGGTACGCCGTTTTCCATCAAGGCGATCAATGTGCCCCAAGTTGGCATGCCCTGGATGAAGGCACGCGTGCCGTCGATCGGATCAATCACCCAGACCAACTCCGCATCTTGCTGGTGAACGCCGTACTCCTCACCAATGATGCCATGGTCGGGAAACCGCTCCAGCAGGACCTTGCGAATTGCCTCTTCAGCCGCCTTGTCAGCCACTGTTACCGGATCAAAGCCACCTTCAGCCTTGTTGGAGACATCAAGTCGGGTGCGAAAGTGCGGCATGATCTGGTCCGCCGCCGCATCTGCCAGCACATGGAGTGACTCGACGATGTCGGGACGAGCGACCGCTGCCGATTGACTACTACTCATCTATTCCTATCCATTGCAGCGCCTTAGCGGGCAGAGTTCCCGCTTCAGCCGACCTACGTCCCTGTCAATGAACATTATTCCAAAGGTTTTGAGCAAAACTCCAGAGTGGTGCACACTGAGCACACCACCTCATTCGTCTTGACAAATCTTTCGAGCAGTTCTTGAGAGACAGTACGAATCATCCCCATATTTAACGTATGGTTGGGGTTTCCGACCATCGCCCTTCATGGGTGTTTCCTCCCTAGACTTGGGCCGTTGCATATCACAACGGCCTCTTTTTTGCGAACGCTGCAGCTTCGCTTTACCGACAACAATCCCAACAATCCGGAACTTGCCGAGTCGCTTCTTTAGAGGTGCTTGAACGGCTCAGGCTTGTGCTCAAATGAACCGTGATCATATGCTGAGCATTTCGCCCAATTTTTCTCGAAAATCTGCCCAAAGTCCGGGCGAATTTACGCTTCAAGGCCTCGAGCCATCGACAAAAGGCGACCCAGCATTGCAATTTTTGCAATTGCATTTTGTGCAGCGCACACTAAATTGTGCATTGCGACATCAGCGAGCCATGCTCGCGTCGCAGCCCTCCTTGGGCGTTTCCTCCCTAGACTTTGGGCCGCTCTTTTTAGAGCGGCTTTTTTTTGTCCAAGCTCTTCAAATCGCGATGCATTCTGAGCATCCGTGTTTTTTTCTACGGAGCTCAGCTTTGACCGATTGGGAACATTCAAGGGATTGGCGGGCGGTTAGATCATTCTGCTGCAGCGCGAGAATCCAGGATGCCGGGGATCAGTTGCGTGGTGCGCGCAATGACTTCCGACATCTGTGACTGGAACTGCTCGAAATTGCGGGACTTCTGCAGCGAAGCCTCATCCAGATAGAGCCC
>JBCDBQ010000460.1:0-6218 GCA_039183375.1 Pseudomonadota bacterium | reverse complement strand
GACGTTCCGCCAAATTCGTGCTGGTGAGTGAGACGGAGATCATTCCGGTTCAAGTCGGGACAAGAAAGCATAGAGATTTCCTACACTAGCTGCTCACAGCGGTCGTTGGTGCAAGCGCAGCAAATTGGCGCTTTGTCCCGCTGAATTGCTAGTTCGACGACTTTTGGATTTCGCATCTGCAGCGAATGGCAGGAAAGCGGGCTGCAAACGCAGCATCCGAACATTGCGCTTAAGGTCTGCTAAGGGCCGACCTTGGGACCGTCGCGCGAGATTAAGCTGAAGCTGGCAGCAGGAGACGATATGACAACAGCTTGTCGTAGTGGTGGGGTAAGCGATCAAAGCGTACACGCAGGGCGCTCAGTGATTGAGCCATGCACGTTCCTGGGCATCTAATAGCACCGGAGCAAACCGATATGGGAACTGTTCCACAAGTTCCTCGTCTCTGAAATAGTGCGCACAGGCATCTAAGAGCGCGTCAGGCCGCGGCGGTCGCCGGCTGGGCGATGACCAGGTTGTGCCCTTTAGGCGCGCCGTCCTTTGTCTGTAGCTTTGATAGGTAACGGAATTCGCCACGCTGTTTCTCGTTGAGTTCGTCATAGGCCGACTTGCCGGCGTGAAAGGCAAGCCCCACCATTAGGCCAGGCAGGTTGGCGACAAGCGCTCCGCCCAGCACAGCGATGCCACCCGGCAGCACCTCCTTGGCGACTGCGTGCACGTATTTCTCTCCTTCGTCCAGAGCTTTTCCGCCGAATAATCGCTTGAAGAAACCGCCAAAGCTGGCGGTTTGCGCCTCCCATTCATCAACGGCATCGCGCAAATAAGCCCCCAGATAGTCCTCGTAAAGCTCACGTGTTAGTGTGTGCGGCATGCCCGCAAGTACTTTCGCCAACCGCCGCTTCAGCGCGGCCAGATCGGCACCCTCGGCATTCATCTCAAAAATCTCATCCACCGATAAGTTGCTCAGGTCGAAATGAGAGTGAATGAATAGACGGCAGAGGTCGTTGACCTGGGTCACGGTTGACGTTTCAGCAAATGAAAGCTTTTCGTGCACAATCTGGTCGTAGATTACATCAACATCGCCGCTGACCGCCGATTCATTGATTTTGACGCGATTGGTCACAATATCCAGCGAATTCAGCTGCGCCATCTGCGCGGCTGTCGCAGTCATGATCGCTTCGCCGATAGTCGGATGCACGCCGACCCACTCGGTGCCGCCCCGGTTCGGGTTATCGGGTTCCCAAAACAATTCAGGGTGACTACTTCGGAAATCGCCTAAGAGTCCCAGAAACTTCTGACTTCCTATCTGAAACGCGCTCCTACCATCCTTGTAGTCTCTTTCTGCGACTTCCTGGGTGAAGCGGTTAACGAAGGTGTCGCCCAGGTTTTCGACGTCCTCGACCAAGCGGTTCGCCAGCTTCCATTGCGCGTCGCCAGCGCTGCCATCATCAATCTCCACAGCATTTAGCATTTTTGGGCCTACTCGACTTTGCTGTTTCGCAAACTGCCGCGCCAGTTCTCCATCGTTTACCGTGAAGTCCTGCGGCACCATGCGGTCCAGACAAGGAAACGTCAGCAACGTGGCTTTCAACCAGTTATCGTCACGGACGTGGATATACGGATAATACAGCGCGCCGCGGTCGAATCCTTTTAAGTCGGTCATCGCGGAATACCTCTGATCTCAATACCGATAACATAGCACGTTCGGGGCAATTCCGCATCTTGCTTGATAACAGATGACATGAATATCTGGCGCCTGCAGCGAAGGTCGGCAACGCGGGCTGCGCCCGCTACATTAGGATCAGGGTTCAGTAACCGGGTTGGGCCGTCCAAAGCATCAAACTGATCGTGTAGGATCAACATTGTTGCGTCGCCTCTTTGGTCGGCTTCGATTCTTGTGCGGCATTTGGTCGGTGGGAACGCCTTAGTGTCATGATATTCTTTGGGCGAGTTCGACATAGTTGTCCTGGAGGCTGAAATGACCAAAACGCACCTTACCCGACGCGGCGTGCTGACCTTGCTCGCAGGCGCATCATCAGCTGCCATCGCAAGTGCAACCTCCGCTGACACGGCGTTCTCGCTGCAGGACCTTGGAGAGCAGCTTGAAGCTCTACCTGAGATTACCCTCTACACCGCTCGCCGCGTGATTACGATGGAGGGCAATGAGCAAAATATTGACGCGGTGGCTGTTGTTGGTGATCGCGTTTTGGTAGCCGGATCGCGTGACGAAATTATCGATCGGATTGGCCAGCAACCCTTCCGGGTCGACGAGACCTTTGCCGACAAGGTCGTGATTGCCGGGCTTATTGACCAGCACGTCCATCCTTTTCTTGCCGGTCTGACTTTGACGGCAGAGATCATTGCGATTGAGGACTGGAACCTTCCGACGGGTCTGACGCCGGCAGTACGGTCGGAGGAAGAGTACCGAGAGCGTCTGATTGCTGCCGAGGCTGCCATGGAAGACGCCGATACACCGCTGCTCACCTGGGGCTACCATCACTTTTTTCACGGCGCTTTGCGACGGCAGCAATTGGATGAAATCAGCGCAACGCGCCCGATTATCATTGTCCACCGGTCTGCGCATGAGTTTATCTTCAATACGACAGCTATGGATCTGCTCGGCATTGACGAGGCCTATGTTGACGCCCTTCAGGGGCTTGCCGCAGAGCAATCGAGTTTCGAAGAAGGCCATTTCTTTGAGGCTGGCATGTTTGCCATCTTGCCAAACGTCGCTCCCGTCCTGGCGACGCCAGAGCGCTTGATCGATGGATTGCGGCTGGCACGTGAGTACATGCACCGCGCAGGCGTAACGGTTGGGTGCGAGCCCGGGGGTGTTTTGTCGCGTCCGCTTCAGGACGCGACAAATTCAGTGTTCTCAAGCTCAGATGTACCGGTCCGTATGTACTTCATCGCAGACGGCAAGTCGCTGCACGAGTTGTACTTCGAAGACGACAGGATGATCGAAGAAACCGAGAACCTGCTGACGTGGGGAGAGGGCAAAACAAGCTTCCTTTCACGGCAAGTCAAACTCTTTGCGGATGGTGCCATCTATAGCCTGCTTATGCAGGTGTCCGAGCCTTACATGGGCGGCGACTTCCACGGTGAGTGGATCATGGAACCCGATGTTTTCAACTCGGCCTTCGACGCCTATTGGGAAGCCGGTTACCAAATTCACGTCCATCAAACTGGTGATCTGGCTGTAGACATGGTTCTCGATGCGGTCGAGCGGAATATGCGCCGCATGCCGCGCGCGGATCATCGGACAACACTCGTGCACTTCGGCTATTCGCGCGAGGATCAGGCCGACCGGATCGCTGAGCTTGGCTGCATTGTCAGCGGCAATCCTTACTATGTGACCGCTCTGTCGGATCGCTATGGTGATATCGGCCGCGGACCCGAACGCGCCGACGACATCGTGCCGCTTGGCCCGATCAAGGCAAATGGCACCCCGATTTCATTCCATTCCGATGTCCCAATGGCACCCGGAGAACCGCTGTACCTCGTGTGGGCGGGTGTGAACAGAACAACCGTGTCGGGTCGCGTTGCGGGTCCGGATCATCGACTTTCCGTGGAGGACGCACTTCGTGCCGTCACCATCGATGCCGCGCAATCCATCAGGCTTGAAGGAGAGATCGGCTCCATCGCGCCAGGCAAATTGGCAAACTTCACCATCCTTGAGGAAGACCCGTTCGAAGTCGACCCTAACGCGATCAAAGACATCGGTATCTGGGGAACGGTCCTGGAAGGTGATATCTTCCCGGTAACGGACGATTTCAGCCTCGACCGCGCGTCGCTTTTCCCACCAAGGGACGCAGTTCAACGTGCGCGCGCACCACTCTACACGCTGGCCGATGTCCCACGCGTTGCGCAACGCGGCGTTCAATCTGGTTGTTCTTGCTGTGCCTCACCAGCCAGCGGCGCCTGCACGCCTTCTGTCGCAGGCCAAGTCTCGACCGTTAGTTGCTGCGGAACGAATGCTGTCGGTTGGGCCGTGGTGTCGGAATGGGCGACAAAGGTCTGAATGCTCAAACCGGGCACTCGAATGAGAGTGTCCGCTTCGTCCTGCGATCTGTGAGCTCGACGAACCACAGGTTGCTCGGGCGCGGCGAATGACCGGAATGCGGGCTGCGACTGAAGCATACGTTGGCTGCGCCGAGAGTGCGGTTTGGGCCGTTGAGTTCAAGGGCTACGTCCCGCGATTTGTGAGTTCGTTCAACGGCTGATTTTGCTCGCGCAGCGAACGTCCGGATTGACGGGCTGCACCGCAGCATGGAGTTCATGTGGTGAACGTCAGCAATGGGCCGGGTGCTTAGCCTTAGATTGGAGGTACGGCTCGCACGGTGACCAACTGTTTGGCCGCTACCCTTTCGCGATGTATCATATACAGCCCCGCACTGATGATGATGGCAATGCCAAGCAGGCTAAGCGTGTTCGGGAAGTCATTGAAGACAAGATAGCCGAATAAGATCGCGACCGGCAGCTCAAAATACTGGAGCGGTGCCAGCGTGACGGAAGGCGCAAATGACAGCGCATAGGTCATCATCATGTGGCTCACCGTCGCGAAAAAGCCAGCGCCCAGAAGCCACAACAACGCGATGTCTGTCGGCCAAACGGGATCAAACAAATCAGAGCCAGAACCTTGCGCAACTATTAGGGCTGGTATGCAAAACATGCTAGCGATCAGGCCGGTGTGGAATTGCAGGGTCACGGGGTGCACCCGACGCGACAACCCTCGGGTCACAAGAATCTAGAAAGCGAAAGCAACTGCCGTGCCGAGCGGAATAATGGCAACCGCACCGAAAGCTGCGAAACTAGGCTGGATGACGAACAACACCCCGACAAACCCCAAAAGCGCCGCGCCGACGCGACGCGGACCGACATCTTCACCAAGGTAGAACTTGCCGACCAACAAGACGATGAACGGGGCTACGAATACGATTGCCAGCGCATCGGCAAGGGGCATTACCCGGATTGCGGCGATGAAGCAAAACGTTGCGAACACCAGTAGCAATGACCGGAAAACCAGTGCAATCACCTGACCATTCGCCACGCGCAACGACAGTCTCATTAACCAGATGAAAGGCGCCATCAACGTGCATTGCACCACAAACCGAGCAGCCGTAATCTGCCCAACCGGTACACTGGTCGCCGCGAGTTTCGCAGATACATCCAGCAAAGGAGCGGTTAGGCAAAACCCCAGCATCAGCGCAACGCCAATAAGGGTGCGATCCGGAGATTGAGGTATGGGTTCAGCCGAGGTCATCGTTTCATTTAGAGATGTCGCCAAATGCGTGTCTGTACTCAATATGACGACAGGCAAAAGTCCCGCAATCCACGAGATCGGGGTGAATTGGATATAGCGCTCGCGGCGAATGTCCCCTCTCACCGGCTGCACAGCCGCATCAGGTGGCCGGGCCAAAGGGCAACTAAGGGCCGCGCAGTCCAAACACCCAAGCCTCAGACAGGTGGGCGCAACTCGTGCCAATGGGTGAGCTTTTGAAACTCGTCTGCAAGCTTCAGTAGTGAGGTCTCTTTATAATGATGGCCCACCACCTGTAAGCCAATAGGCAGACCCTTTTGGGTCTGGCCACAGGGCAGACTAATCGCTGGGTGGCCTGTAAGATTAAACCCGCATGTAAAGGGTACCAAACTTGCCAGTTGTTGTGTTGGGTCGAAATCCGCCAGAGGCATCGCAGGGCGTGGTGTTGTCGGTGTCAGCAAAGCCTGCGCGTCTGCTTCCTCGAGTGCGTGAGTCAGTTCCTGCCGCAACTGCGATCGGATTTCTATAGCGCTCAGCAATTGATCCTCGGGAATTTCCAGACCGGATTCGATCATTTCCGCGACCGCAGGTGAGAAATCATCTCGGCGTTCCGCTAGAATCTCAGCATTTGCACATGCTAGCTCTACCGAAAAGAATGTGACGATTGCTTCCACAGCCAATGGAAGCGTTGGGCAGTCAATTTCAACAACTTCCGTGCCTGTTTGTCGGAAAACGTCGCACGCTTCCGTAAAAGCGGCTTTGATCTCCGGGTCTAGAGCGCAGGATTTGGCAATCGACTCAAGAGTCGCCGTCCCAAGAACGGCGATCTTGGCTGCGGGGCGAGGTCTATCGATACTTGCCGGTCGGCTCTGCAAGGTTGCTTTGTCCCAAGGATCTGGCCCTGCAAGGATGGGAAGAATCCGGGTGATTTCAGCGGCGGACCTGGCGACGATGCCAACAT
>JBCDBQ010000459.1:0-6223 GCA_039183375.1 Pseudomonadota bacterium | reverse complement strand
GTGGAGCGCGCCGAAATGTATCCCGAGCTGAACAAGTCGCGCTTGGCAATGTTTGGGAAATAAAATTGCTTCAAGTCTCGGTTTGTTTTCCGTTTTGACCAACGGACCATGGCCTTCACCGCACGAACCGGTCGATAGCAATCGAACACTTTCAGTGACAGAGGCGGCTTCCGCGCCTTAAGATCAGCTTGCACGCGTTTAAGCGCCATCGCGGCTGCCCTGCGCAGAATACATGCCCCACGATAGTAACCAGGCAACGGAGCCCCGGTAAAATTGTTTGCCGTGGCGTAACGAATATCCTCCCGGATCGTCGGATCAATATCGCTGAGGTAGACGAGATCGCGCGGCAGACCAGGCTTGGGAAGCTTGAGTTTCTGTTCGCCGACGCTCGGCTGTTGCGCATGGCCTCCAGCAGGCAGCCCAACTGACACCACAAGCGCCGCAAATAGGGCAGCCAGTCCTCGCCCGACTGTGTTCAGCATAGCCTCAGCTCCACCGCAAACAGAGATAGCGTTTAGCAATATTACCGCGCTCTTGCATCAAAGTGTTGTCCGACTATCGTAAGAATTGCCGGATCAAGCCAGAGTCGACAAAAACAATCGGCAAGGAGGGGAAAGTGCGTGAATTAGGCTTATACTTCGCTGTCATATTGCTGAGTTTTATGTGGGCCCTTGCCGGCTACGCACAACCCAAATGTGTTTTCCTCGAATGCGGTCCGTCCAATAAACCTAATCCAAAGCCGGCGGTTGCGCCTGTTATTGCCAATGCCGCCCCAGTTGCACGCGGCACAACCAACCATGCCGAGCGTCCACGCCGCCGCTCTGAAACCTGCACCTTCGTCCAAGGCTTCGACTATTGCGCCAGTTCCGTGCTGAAACCGCAGTATGGAAACACCTATGGCCCCGGTCATTTGATCGATGAAAACCTGCGCACAGCCTGGGTGGAGGGCAAACGGGGGCAGGGCGAAGGTGAATATGTCGTCGTTGATCTCGGCAAGACGCACCAAGTCGGCGGCATCCAGATCATGAATGGCTATCACAAGAATGTCCGCCTCTTTCGGGCCAACAGTCGGGTCCGCACCTTGCGGCTCGCATTTTCGAACGGATCAAGCCGAAATGTGCAGCTCAGGGATGAGGCCGGGGTTCAAACAATCAACTTTCCAGCCATCAAGACGCGCTGGGTCCAGTTTGAAATTGGGTCCGTCTATAAGGGCACCAAGTACAAGGACACAGCCATTACCGAGCTGCGTGTTTTGACCAGTTCGGCAAACTAGTACCAATCGGACATCAACGCCAAACGTCGGGGTGAACCATGCAACTGGACCGCCGTCAGTTACTCATCGGAGCTTGTGCCTGCTGCGTTACGCCGACATGGCCGGCCATTGCGGAAAAGTTCAGCCCGAAAACCGGATGTGTCGTACGCGGACGCGATGCCGCCCGCGCGCTCGGAAGCGGCATTCTTGGAAGTACTCTGGATGAACTACCCGATCTCGTGAAGCAACGCTCGCGCACGACTGGAAATCGCGATCTCAACAAGCAGCTCGATGCAGCGCTGCAGCGCATCGCACGGACCTTCAAAGTCTGGCCCCAGGTTGGGTTCTATGACGACGGTGACAACCCGAATGCGATTGCAATCTGGTACGAGGAAGGCGGCAAGCGCACCTATGCGGTTGTGTTCGGCAAAAACTATTTCACCAAGCTTCTCACGTATGATCCGACCGGCATTACGTTTCTGCAGACCGCTGCCCACGAATTCGCACATGTGTGGATGTATCAGTCAGGCCAGCTTGATACTCTTTTGGAGGATCAACCCACAGTCAAACGGGCTGAGCTGCACGCCGATTTCCTATCGGGTTATTATCTGGGGTTACGCAAGCGCGACAATCCCCGAGCTTCGTTTCGCAGTGCGGGTATGAAACGCTGGGAGAGCGGTGATACATATTTCGAACACCAACACCATCACGGCACTCCAAAACAGCGACTGGCAGCCGCTGAGAAGGGATTCCGTATGGGGTTTCTGCAGGGAGCAAAGCCTTCCGTTGCCTTTGACGCTGCAACGCGCTTCGTCAAAGATTTCTAGCCCCAGCGCTGAGCACCCTGATGCACGATTGCGATAACTGACTGGAGTTACTCGTCCTTATTGACCGGGGCAGCTTCCTGCGCCGCCCGCTGCTCAGCCATTTTGCTGAGAAAACCACGCACAGCATCGAGATCCCGCAGGTGAATATCCTGTTGTGGGAAGGGAATCTCGATATTGAGTTCCTTGAAGCGCTCGAAGATTGCGAGCCGCAGCTGCGTCTTCGCAGATAGTGAGTAGTTCACGTCAGCAATGAAGCAACGCAGCGTGAAATCAAGCGAACTAGCCCCGAAGTCATCGAACGAAACAGAAGGTTCCGGGAAATTGAGCACGCCTTCTGTCGACTTCGCCACTTCAATCAACACCTCACGAACCTGGTGCGGGTCAGCGTTGTAGGAAACTCCCACTGTCACGACCAGGCGGCCAAGTGCGTTGCGGTGGGTCCAGTTTTGCACCGAACCACTGATGAGCGAAGAGTTCGGGACGATCACCGATGCCCGGTCAAACGTCTCGATCTCCGTTGAACGGACACTGATCTTGCGCACATAGCCTTGCTGGTCATCCACTACGATCCAGTCGCCAACCTTTATCGGGCGCTCGATCAAAAGGATTATGCCGGACACGAAGTTGTTGACGATGGTCTGCAAGCCAAGACCGACGCCAAGTGACAGAGCGCCAATGACAACCGTGAAGTTGCTGAGATCGATCCCGGAGTAGGACAGGCCCACGAGTGTCGCGACGCCGATCCCCAGATAGCCCATACCGGTGTGCAGGGAATTGGCAATTCCGCTGTCGACCTTGCTGCCGGCATTGATGCTCGAGGTCAACCAACCTTGCAGCAAGCGCGTCACAAACAGCACCGCAACAAAGAGCCCGATACCGATCAGGATCCGCGCCAGCGAGATGCGGAACTGGCCGATTTCAAATCCAAAGAACAGCGACTGGACCTGGTCAGACAGCTGCGAATAGGGAACACCCCAAGAGAGCAACAGCAGGAACAGGACACTGCAGACGAGCAAGGCGTTGAGGAAAAACGCAAGAATCGAAGCGATCAACCCACGACGGCGCTCGGTCAGCACATCGCCATGTTTGAAAATCCGCTCGACAGGCTCCGTCACTCCCGATGGGTTGGCTGAGAGCGCACGAATTGCCAGATGCAGGAGCAGGACAAACGTGCCGCCAACCCCCATCAGCATGACCTGTCCGGCCACAAAGCGGCCCAGCGAAACATAACCAAACAAGGTCGCCGCAATAATGCCGGCTGCAATGATCACGGCCGGGATGCGAAGCCACCAGAGCACGTTGCTGACCAGCCGCGCGCTGGTCCGCGACGAGTCTTCTGGCATCGGTGTCCACACCAAAGCCAGCAGCAAGCCCGCAAATGCTATGTTGGCGAGACTTGTCGCCGTAATGCCCGCCACCACAGGCAGATGGAAAACCCGGATCCCGTCGTTCAAGAAGAGATCGATCGCAAAGACGGCTGCGATGAGATTGCTGATCAAGAGCAAACGGCGAACCGATGGTGTCGGCGCACCAATCAGGCGCCAGCTCGGACGACGTGGTAAGAGGATCGCAAAGGCCAGCGCCGTTGCCGCAAGAAAAATGAGGCCGGAGATCAGCGCCGATCTGAACAAGCTGCGAATTGTGTCCTGCCACACCGCAACCGCGTCAGCACTGAGAAACAGTAGGATAATCGCAAACGTTCCCGGCAACGCCATGACGAGCACGAGTAAGCTCGCGGATTTCACGCGTTGAAAGAAACTCGGCAGCGGATCCTGCGGCTCCACAAAGTTTCGAACCAGAAACTTCTCACGCTGTCGGGCAAGGTAGAAGTACGCGCCGAGAGCCAGCAGGATGACAATCGCAAACTTGACAATGTGCGCACGAACCGTCGACAGCCATAACTCTGCGATTGTGCTGAGTTGAATACCAAAGCGCGGCATCGCCTGCCAAAGCTTGCTCCAGTGATCGGCGCTCACAATGCTTTGGCTGCGCTGCAAAATTCCATCTGAGAAATTACTCAGCTGTAAGTTCTGGATGCGCTGGACCAATTGCCCAGAGCGAAAGATTGTGAGATCACTCGCCTGCTGCGCGTCTGTCAATTTGCTGCGTGCCTGAGCGAGTTTCTCACGCTCACTCGCAATAACCGGTCCCTCACTGCCATCCTTTGGAGAATCACCGAGATTTTGCAACTGGCGGTCGACACTGGCTCGGAACGGTTCCAGCCTGGACTTGGTGTCCTCGACCCGGCCAACAAAATCCTCAATAAGTGCTTGCTGGCGCTCCAGAGCCGCGCTGTTCTTCTGTAAGCGTTCAACGGCCTTCTGAAAGCGCTCCAGTTCCTTGCTCTGCCGATCGACTTCATCTGTAAGGGAGGGAGGATAGAGGGCCGTCACCGCTTTTGTCTGCGGCGCCACATCGATCGGCTGCCCAACGACAGCTGTCGACAAACCGAGGCCTATAAGCAGCCACAGTGCGCAAAATCGAATGAGCTTGACGCAAATTCTCATGTGATACCCAACCCGGTTATTCACCGACAGCTTGTCCGAACTTCCGCGCTGGCTTGGCGCTTGGCTCGCCATCCGGGTCTTTCTTTTCGGGACGTAAGCGTTCGATTTGCGCCTTGCCTTCGGGCTCAATTCCAGTCTCAATCACAACGTCCACCGGCCCGCCTGTCATGATCAGATGTTCAACGTTATCGCGCCGGACGAGAACCAGACGGCGGCGGCCATCAACTGTCGCCTGATCAACAACATCAAGACGCTTGACTGGCTTGGGGGCGAAAAAACTGCCACCAAATAAATCTCCGACATTCGTCGACGAACCGGACACCATGTAGCCGCGCAGCAGCAGCCCGCCCACGACAAGAAGGCCAGCGATGAAAATGATGAACAACAGCCAGGATAAGACTTCCCACATTGCTTAGCCGCCCGGACTTATCCGGTCCTTTCGGTATGTAACTGCTCGAACGAAACGCAGCGCAAACCCAACCAGACGCAATCGAACCGGGCGCGCTTCAAAGGCAGAGTTCACTCCAGTTCTTGGGTTAGGATATGGCCAAAAAAGGCGCAGGACTGAACACCCCTTCATTCCTTTTTAACCCTGATGACCGAAGTGTTGACTGCGCTCTGGCTTGGCAGTGCCGGTCAACGACACAACGTTGCGAATCTCCCACAGTTGATCGTGGTTGAGTGACGCGTCGGTGCAGAAGGGTCAAGGGCGGCTGATTGGAATGGTGTGGAATAAGGTTGCTCATGCCGCGTACGCGTTCGACGTTGAATTTTCTTCATAAGGCTTGTCAGGCAGAGAATCGGTTAAAGTCCGGCCTCATGTCCGATGCTCATCAACAGCGCAACGCGCCAGACTGGACCAGCAGCCTCGGGGTCGCGTCCAGCACCGCCAACGTTGCTACCGTTGTCCTGCTCTTCCTTGTTGGAGCAGCTGGAGCGCTCGCATTCCTGTCAGCGAGATCCGCTGAACCTTTTGTCCTCACCGTTATGGGGATTTTGGCGACACTTGGCACATTCTTCATTTTTGGAATTGCCGCGGGTCACATTCGGATCGGCGAGCGCACCGCTTCCACGGCGATTGCAGCAGCAATGGTCGAGAACCTGCCGCACACATGCCTGCTCACCACACCGGGTGGTCGCATCCTCTACGCCAATCGCATGGCGCTCGATATGCTCGGTCACAACGAGGTGGGCGACCTCGGAAGCCTCGAAGAAATCTTTGCCTCATCGCAAAAAGGTCCCGAGGCACTCTTCAGGCTGCTTCGCGCTGCGCAACGCCGCCAATCCTACAGCGAGGATGTCTGCCTGCCTGGCGTCCATCGCTACGCCAGCAATCCACCCTGGTATCGCGTGACTGTGATGCCATCGGGTCATGTCGATCTGCCTGAACATGTTGGCACGAGCGTTGTGTGGTCGATTGAAGACATCACCGCCGAACGGACCAGCAGTGAGCAGGCTCTGGAGAACTTGCACGCAGAGCTGTCCCAGTACAGCACAATGCCAGCCGGCCTCCTGACCTGTTCAGCCGACGGCAGCGTCGAATTCATGAACCGGGTCCTGGCCGATCAGCTTGGATATGATACGAGCCGCGCATCACAGCCCACGCGCCTTGCAGATGTCCTGGCACAGGATGATGT
>JBCDBQ010000458.1:0-6230 GCA_039183375.1 Pseudomonadota bacterium | reverse complement strand
GGCACGTTCAAAGACAGGTTCTATCTCGAACGCAACCCGCACAAGTTTCTTGAAGGCATGCTGATTGCAGCCTGGGCTGTTGAAGCCGACGCGATCTATCTTTACTTGCGCGACGAGTATCCGGCCGCCCGGGAAATCCTGATCAAGGAGATTGCCGCTGTCGAAGCAGCCGGCCTTGCCAGTCATACCAAGATCATTCTTCGGCGCGGCGCCGGAGCCTACATCTGCGGTGAAGAATCCGCGATGATTGAGAGCATCGAGGGCAAGCGCGGGCTGCCGCGTCACCGTCCGCCTTACGTTGCGCAAGTTGGCATTTTTGATCGACCGACTTTGGTCAATAATGTTGAGACGCTGTACTGGATTCCTGACATCTTACAGAATGGTGCCGAATGGTTTGCGAGCCAGGGTAAGAATGGTGCGCTCGGTTTGCGCTCTTACTCGGTCTCCGGTCGCGTCAAGAACCCTGGCGTCCAGCTAGTACCAGCCGGCACGACAGCCAAAGAGCTGATCGAGCTGTGTGGCGGCATGCTGGATGGCCATCATTTCAAAGGCTATCTTCCAGGTGGTGCTTCAGGCGGCATTCTGCCGGCACATATGGCAGACATTCCGCTCGACTTCGGACAACTGGAGAAACACGGCTGCTTTGTTGGTTCACATGCCGTCGTCATTCTCTCGCATCAAGACGACATGAAAGCCGTGGCGCTCAATCTCATGAAGTTTTTCGAGGATGAGAGCTGTGGGCAATGCACACCGTGTCGCAACGGCACGGAAAAGGCTGTCAAGCTGATGTCAAGCGACACATGGGATGGCGATTTGCTTGCAGAACTGGCTCAGGTGATGGCCGATGCCTCAATCTGTGGTCTTGGGCAGGCGGCACCCAATCCATTGCGATCGGTTCTCAAGTATTTCCCGGAGGATCTGCGATGACGACGGCAGCCGTCCCTACCCTCCAAGAAGACAATGACCGTGTCCGCGTCACCGAATGGCGGTTTGCAGCAGGTGCTGAGACAGGCTTCCATATCCATGAAATGGACTATGTTGTTGTTCCTTCCGGCGATGGGCGGCTAAAGCTTGTGTCACCTGAAGGTGAAGAGAGCTTTGCTGACTTGAAACACGGACAGTCGTACTTTCGAAAGGCTGGTGTCCACCACAATGTCATTAATGCCAACGACTACGAATTTGCATTTGTTGAGATTGAGCTGAAATGATCAAGAGGCCAGTCATCATTGTGTCAGCGCTACTTCTTTCGAGCGGCTCGGCGCTGGCTGAAAGCAAACCGAGCCAGCCTTATGCCGGTCAGGACAAGCGCACAGTCTCTTCTCTTTCGCCAGCTGACCTGACCGCCATTTCCAAGGGCCAGGGTTGGGGACTAGCCAAACCAGCGGAACTCAATGGGTACCCTGGACCGATTCACGTCCTGGAGCTTGCAGATCGGCTAGAGCTAAGCAAAGCCCAGATTTCGCAGGTGCGCGAGATTTATAGTAAGATGAATGCCAACGCGCGAAGGATCGGCAAGGCGTTCATTCAAAGCGAAGCGGAACTGGACGCATTGTTCAAGACGGGGTCGGCCACGCCGAAAGCGCTAAAACGTGCGTTGGCAAAAACTTCTCAGCTTCGGGCTGACCTCAGAGAGGCACACCTCGATGCCCACATCAGAACAGTCCCAATACTGACGCAGCACCAAAGACATCTCTACGCGCAGTTGCGCGGGTATTCTAACAAAGGCTCGCACAGCGGGCATGCCCATTGAATGGCTTTCGACAAGGGTTGATCGATCATGACCAAGATCACATTTGAGCTCGACGGACAGCAAGTCGAGGCCGACGAAGGGGAGACCATCTGGCAGGTCGCCCAGCGCCACGACACCAAGATTCCGCATTTATGCTGGCAACCGGAGAAGGGCTATCGGGCAGACGGCAACTGTCGTGCCTGCATGGTGGAGGTGGAAGGCGAGCGGACCCTGGCTGCCTCGTGCGTGCGCCATCCAGCCGAAGGTATGAAGGTCAAAACATCAACTGAACGGGCGAAGAAGTCCCGCGAGATGGTTTTCGAACTCTTGCTGTCGGATCAACCGCAGCGCGAACAGGCACCCGATCCTAATTCAAAGTTCTGGACCTGGATTGACGATATGGACATCGCGGCGAGCAGCCGCCTGCCAGGTCGTGCTGCTGTTGAGACAGATCGCACACACTCCGCCATTGCCGTCAACCTGGATGCCTGCATTCACTGCAACCTGTGTGTCCGGGCTTGTCGCGAGGTGCAGGTCAACGACGTGATCGGCATGGCCTACCGTGGCCACGGTGCCAAGATTGTATTCGACTTCGACCAGGGTATGGGTGAGAGCACCTGCGTTGCCTGTGGCGAGTGCGTACAGGCGTGCCCCACGGGCGCGTTGATGGAGTCCAGTCTGGTTGATGACGACAATGTCCGCACTGAATTCGCTGACAAGGTGGTGGATACTCTATGCCCTTATTGTGGCGTCGGCTGCCAAACCAAAGTCCACGTCAAAGACAACAAGATTCTGTACATCGACGGACAGGACGGCCCGGCCAACAACAATCGGCTCTGCGTCAAGGGCCGCTTCGGCTTCGATTATATTCACCATGACGATCGACTGAAAGTGCCGCTGATCCGCCGAGACGATGCACCACCTAAGTCAGGTACAGTTCAGCTGACCCGCGACGAGATCTCGAAATACTTCCGTGAGGCCACGTGGGAAGAGGCGCTTGAAAAAGCAGCCTCCGGCCTCAAGACAGTCCACGAACGCGATGGCGGCAAGGCGATGGCCGGCTTTGGTTCTGCCAAGTGCTCCAACGAAGAGGCCTATCTCTTCCAGAAGTTGATCCGTCAGGGGTTCGATACCAACAATGTCGACCACTGCACGCGCCTCTGCCATGCTTCGTCTGTTGCCGCCCTTATGGAAGGCTTGAATTCCGGTGCGGTGACGGCACCGTTCACGGCTGCAAAAGACTCCGACTGCATAATTGTGATCGGCGCGAGGCCAGCGGAGAACCATCCTGTTGCAGCAACGTTTCTGAAGAACGCTGCCAAGCGTGGTGCCCATCTCATTGTGATGGATCCGCGTGGTCAGAACCAAGGCATATCCAGGCACGCCACCCAGGTCCTGCAGTTCAAGCCGGGCGGGGATGTGTCGCTTCTGAACGGCATGCTCCATACCATTATCAATGAAAATCTCGTCGACCAGCAGTATGTTCAGGCCAATACCGAAGGCTACGCGGATCTGAAGGAGAACATCCAGAAGTTTCCACCGGAGGAGATGGAAAAAATCTGCGGCATCCCGGCTGAAACCATTAAGTCGGTCGCCCGGATCTATGCGCGTTCCGAAGCCTCTATAATTTTCTGGGGCATGGGTATTTCCCAGCATGTTCATGGCACCGACAACGCACGCTGCCTGATCTCGTTGGCGCTGACCACGGGGCAGATTGGTCGACCCGGTTCGGGATTGCATCCGCTGCGTGGTCAAAACAATGTCCAAGGCGCATCCGACGCGGGCATGATCCCGATGGTATATCCAGATTATAAATCGGTTGAGGATCCGGATATTCGGGCAGCTTACGAGGATTTTTGGGGCAAGTCTTTGGCTCCCAAGAAAGGCCTCACAGTAGTTGAGATTATGGACTCCATTCTCGCCGACGAAATCAAGGCGATGTATATTCTTGGTGAAAACCCGGCGATGTCTGACCCGGATCAGAACCATGCCCGGGCTGCACTCGCCAAGCTGGAACACCTGGTCGTCCAGGATATCTTCCTGACCGAGACGGCATGGCACGCTGACGTCATCCTGCCGGCAGCTGCACATGCAGAGAAGTGGGGCACGTACACGAATACCAATCGTCAGGTTCAGATGGCACGTCCCGTTGTTGACCCGCCAGGTGAGGCTCGCCCAGACTGGGAGCTGACCGTGGAGCTTGCTAACCGCATCGGGCTGAATTGGCCGTACAAGCATCCAAGCGATGTGTTTGCCGAAATGACAGAAGTCATGCCATCGCTGAAGAACATCACATGGGACCGCATCGATCGTGAAAATGCGGTGACCTATCCGTGTGACGCTCCGGATAAGCCCGGCAATGAAATTATCTTCTGGGATAGCTTTCCGACAGCCAATGGCCGGGCGAAGATCGTTCCTGCGAACGTCACGCCGCCTGATGAGCTACCCGATGACCAGTATCCAATGGTGTTGACAACCGGGCGATTGCTAGAGCATTGGCACACAGGTTCGATGACCAGGCGCGCGTCTAATCTCGATCTGCTTGAGCCGGAGGCGATTGCCGGCCTCAATCGTCACGACATGGCACGCATGGGTGTTGATGCCGGTGATTGGGTTAAAGTTGAGACGCGTCGCGGCGAGGTCGTTCTCAAAGCCCGTCAGGACCGTGATGTTCCCGAGGGTATGGTGTTCATTCCGTTCTGCTTTGCCGAGGCGGCAGCCAACCTGCTCACCAATCCTCAACTCGATCCGATGGGCAAGATTCCGGAGTTCAAGTTCTGTGCGGCCAAGGTTGAGCCTGTTCGTGAAGTCGCGGAGGCAGCGGAGTGAAGCTGTCTCGCTGCCTGATCTATTGTTTGTAGAACCACAGGAAATAGATCAGAACGGCGGCTGCGAAGTAGCCTCCTGGAACGTTAAACGACAGAATGATCGCAGCCACCGTTAGCGGAACCCGCCAAGCGCGGATTCTGCCCCACCAGCTGGATGCAGGCTGATTGGCACCAGCCCTGGCGCTCGGCGATGACCCGCGAGCGCGGCCACTACGCGGCACGGCGCCCTGGGCTGCTCGTTCTTTCAGAGCTTCTTCGCGTGCTTCAACGAGTTCCTTAGGAAGTTCAGGTTCTGCAGGCCGGGTGGGTTCCCACCACTGATCACGTGGTGATGCGCCGACAGCGGACACTTCTCTGAAGTTCTTCTTTGCAAGTACACCGGGTCTCTTCGACTTGGCAGGTTGCCCGAAGACCGCCTTGGCCTTTGCCGCGAGCTGACCAACGCTGCCGCCCGCGCCGTGCACCATCGTCAGGAACTGGGCAAAGCCGAGCGCACTGTTGGCCGGATTGCCGTGCCGCCATGGCCTGGAAACACCATCTCGCTGACTTTGATGCAGGTAGGCGCGGAACCTACGGCGCTCCTGGCGCGAAACACTAAGCCCATTATTGACAGTCAGACCGGTAACTTCCTGTCGCGAACCTTTGCGCATGATCCGCGTCTTGTCTTCGTTGACGGTGAGGCCTTCCTCGCGGATGGCGTGCCGCACGATCTGCATCAGCCGGCGCAACTGATCCTTGTCATCGGCTTCAGCTGAGAAGGTCAGATCATCGGCGTAGCGCGTGTAAGTGAAACCGTACTTCTTCGCGGCACCAGCGAGGCGACGGTCCAGTTTGCGGCAAAGAAGATTGGTAATCGCAGGGCTGGTTGGTGCGCCTTGTGGAAGGACGCGTCCTCCGTCCGCGATGTGCCAGATCTCACCGTCGAGCCGCAGCATCGTGCGATCGGCTTCCGTGGCCAACAAGGCAAACACCGCCGCCTGTGCCTCGGCATACCCGAAGGCCTTGAACAGACCCTTCACGCGATTGAACCCGATACTGGGAAAGAAATCCTTGAGGTCCAAATTGATGACGACGGCTTTGTTGGTGTGCTGCTCGGCGTTGCTCATGATTGAGCGGCCCACCCGAAAACCATGCGCCGCATCATGCGGCTCAAGCTTGCCGAGCACATTCTCCAACAGCCAATACTGCGCGCGCTTCAATCTTGGCATAGGCGCCGACACAGTTCGCATGCCACCGGTCTTCTTTGCGATCTGGAAGCGCTTGTAGTGTGTCGTGCGTGCGGCCTTGCGATCATAGGCCAGGAATCTCAGTTCGCCGATGGCGACACCCATGGCGTTGGCAATGGCCTTCATATCGTCGAACACCGGCAGCCCGTTGGCCTCTAGTCGCGCAACATCGTTTTCGCGGCCGGCCAATGCCTTCGATCCCGTATCACCGAGATGGACGATGTCGTCGCGCCTGCGGTCCGCCCACGTCTTCGCTTTGTCATGGCGCTGCTGTGCCTGGCGGCGCTTGGTCTCCACACGTCTCTAGCGGGCGAGACGCATGCGCTCTTTCATGATCTCCTTGATCGCCTGCTCGGGATTAGCATAGCGGCGCGACTGGCTTGCCAGATCGGAAATTTCGCGTTGCAGCTCACCGCGTCGCCGGATCAGCTCTTCTGGCAAATTGGG
>JBCDBQ010000457.1:0-6230 GCA_039183375.1 Pseudomonadota bacterium | reverse complement strand
GACGCACTGTTGTTCCAGCTCGATCAACTCGCCGAGTGCTGTGATGCCGGAACAAAGGTTGTCGTGATTGGTCACATCAACGACGTCGTTCTCTACCGCGAACTTCTCCGCCGCGGTGTGAGCGAATATGTGGTCGCTCCCCTGCAGCCACTTGCATTCATGGAAGCCGTATCAAACCTCTATAACGATCCTGAGTCCGATCCTGTGGGCCAGGTCATCGCATTTGTTGGCTCCAAGGGCGGTGTGGGCTCTTCGACCATTTGCCACAACGTCGCTTGGACGATGTCTGAAGCACTGCAATCAAATGTCGTGGTTGCCGATCTGGATCTGGCTTTCGGCACCACCGGCCTGGATTTCAACCAGGATCCAATCCAGGGCATCTCCGAGGCACTCTCTGCTCCGGAACGCCTTGATGACCAGCTGCTCGACCGACTACTCACAAAGTGCTCTGACAATCTAAGCATTTTCGCAGCACCGGTCATGCTGGATCGTGACTATGACATTTCGGCTGATGCCTGCGAAATGGTCATCGACGTGGTCAGACAGAACGTCCCTTACGTGGTGGTCGACATTCCACACAGCTGGACGTCATGGTCAAAGCGACTTCTGCTGCAGGCTGACGAAGTTGTCGTAACGGCAGTTCCTGACCTGGCAAACCTTCGCAACGCGAAAAACGTCTTCGATCTGCTCAAGCAGTCACGCTCCAACGACGGGCCACCACACCTCGTCGTCAACATGGCAAACATGCCAAAGCGGCCAGAAATCAGCGTCAACGAGTTCTGCCAGGGCCTCGATACTGATGCCACAGCCGTCTTTGACTTCGACGCCGAGACCTTCGGCAGCGCCGCAAACAACGGTCAAATGATCGAGGAACTGAATCGTAAGGCTAAGGCTGTACCATTCTTCCACGATCTTGCGATGACACTGACGCATCGCAATGAAGGCAAGGGCCGAGTCGAACAGCAGAAGTCGGCATTGGCCCCATTGCTCGAAAAATTGAAACTGACGCGTTAAGGGAATTAAGGGATGTTTGGCAGGCGCAACGGTGAACAAAACGTTTCTCGACCAGTAGCCGCTCCAGTCGAGGCACCGCAACCAGAAACTGCAGCTGCACCACAGCCTGCTCAACCCGCTCCCGTGGTGGAAGCGCCGGTGCAACTCGACAATGCACCACGCGCCGGCGAAGGCCCCTCCAAGCCGCGCTCGGAAGAGTACTATGACGTTAAGACGACCGTCTTTAACGCACTTATCGACACGATTGACCTGACCCAGCTGGCCAAGCTGGACTCGGATGCCGCACGTGAAGAAATTCGCGACATCGTCAGTGAAATCATCCAAATCAAGAATGTCGTGATGTCAATTGCCGAGCAGGAAGAGCTGCTCGAAGACATCTGTAACGATGTTCTCGGTTACGGCCCTCTGGAACCACTCCTGGCCCGCGATGACATCGCCGACATCATGGTCAATGGTGCCGAGACAACATTCATCGAAGTTAACGGCAAAATGCTCCAGACGAATGTGCGTTTTGCCGACAACGCCCAGCTGATGAACATTTGTCAGCGGATCGTGAGCCAGGTTGGCCGCCGCGTTGATGAATCTAGTCCGATATGCGACGCCCGCTTGCCTGACGGTTCTCGTGTCAACGTCATCGCCCCGCCTCTCGCGATCGATGGTCCCAGCCTCACAATTCGTAAGTTCAAAAAGGATCGCTTGAAACTTGAACAGCTGGTCAAGTTTGGATCGATCTCGCCGGAGGGTAGGGAGATTCTAGAGGTTGTCGGCCGCGTCCGATGCAACGTCATCGTCTCCGGTGGTACGGGTTCAGGTAAGACAACACTTCTCAACTGCTTGTCTGCCTGTGTCGACCACGATGAGCGTGTTATCACCTGCGAAGACTCGGCAGAACTTCAGTTGCAGCAGCCTCATGTTGTGAGACTGGAAACACGCCCGCCAAACCTCGAAGGCGAAGGCCAGATCACGATGCGTGATCTCGTTCGCAACTGTCTACGTATGCGCCCGGAACGCATAATCGTGGGCGAGGTTCGTGGACCGGAAGCTTTTGACCTGCTGCAGGCGATGAACACAGGCCACGACGGCTCGATGGGCACGCTGCACGCCAACAGTCCACGTGAAGCTATTTCACGTATGGAATCCATGATCATGATGGGTGGCTTCGCCTTGCCGGTGAAGACGATCCGGGAAATGATCGTTGGTTCGGTCGATGTTATCGTCCAGGCAGCCCGTCTCCGCGACGGCTCGCGACGCATCACTCACGTAACCGAGGTCGTCGGTATGGAAGGCGATGTCGTTACCCTCCAGAACATTCTTGTCTATGACATCACCGGCGAAGATCCCGATACCGGTAAGATCATCGGTCGGCACCGTTCGACTGGCATTTCCCGCCCTCGCTTCTGGGAGAGAGCGGAGTACTTCAACGAGGAAGACCGCCTCGCAGCAGCTCTCGCCGGCTCTGAAGTCCAAGACATGGACGGCAACATCTTGGGAGAGTTGAATGCTTAGTCCTGAGTTGATGCAACTGGGCGCCATCGCCTTTGGCGCCATTGCCGTTGCTGCAATCGTTCTCACGCTCTGTTGGCCTTATGTTTCCGGCGAAAAGCAAACCGAGAAGCGTATCAAGGGTGTAACCGAAACACGCGCCGCGCGAACCGCACGCCGCGCAGCCGTCGAACAAGGGACGCAGCGCAAACAGGCAGTCGCTGACACCCTCAAGCTCATCGAAGAGCAGCAGAAGCAATCCAAAAACGTTAGTCTTAGGATCCGCATTCGCCGCGCCGGCCTCGACTTTTCTGAACGTTCGTTTTGGATGGTCAGCCTCGTCGTTGGTGTTGTTATGGCAGCAGGCGTATTCGTCGCCATTCCTGGAACACCCCCAATCGGCATCGGCATTGTCGGTTTCGTCGGAGCGTTCGGCATTCCACGTTGGGTCCTTGGTTTCCTAACCAAGCGCCGCCAGAAGAAGTTCACAAATGAGCTTGCTAACGCCATCGACATCATCGTGCGCGGTGTCAAATCCGGTCTACCGTTGAATGAGTGCCTTGGCATCATCGCTCGCGAAACTCCGGAACCGTTGCGTTCGGAGTTCCGCGAAGTTGTCGACGAACAGCGTGTTGGTGTTCCGCTAGGAGAATGCTTCGAGCGCATGATGATACGGATGCCGTTGGCGGAAGTCCGGTTCTTCGCGATCGTCATCTCAATTCAGCAATCAGCAGGCGGTAACTTGTCTGAGGCTCTAGGCAACCTCTCGGGCGTCCTGCGTTCCCGAAAGCAGCTGGCGGCGAAGGTCGGTGCGCTATCTGCCGAAGCCAAGGCTTCAGCGATGGTTCTTGCTTCACTGCCGTTTGTCGTTGTTGGCCTGGTTTACATGTCGACGCCGAGATACATGGCGCCGCTCTGGGAGGAAGAGCTGGGGCAGTTCATGCTTCTGGGTTCAGCTTTCTGGATGACGTGTGGCATCCTCATCATGAAGAAGATGATCAACTTTAAATACTAACGCAGCGCATCTGAAGAATATGCGCTCCCAAACTGAGACGAGTAACCGGGTGCACCCATGACCGAATTCATTAGCATGATGGTCCAGCCACAGATGCTGATTACGATGGCAGCAGCCGTCGCAGCATTTGCAACGGTCCTCACAATCGCAATGCCGGTTCTTGATCGCGACCGGATGGGCCACCGCATGCGCGCTATGGCAACGGAGCGCGATAAAATGCGCGCAGCTCGCATGGCCGATCTCAAAGTCAGCACGGATACGGGCCGCCTGCGGACAGAAGCAAAGGGGTTTGTTCGCGAAATCGTTGACCGCTTCGATCTCAAGTCCAAGTTTGAATCCGAAGAGCTCAAGCATAAGCTGAAGATGGCCGGCCTCAGAGGCCAGGCGCCACTCTACGGCTACGCATTCTTCCGCCTCATCATGCCGCCAATCGTTGGCATCGCCGGCTTGCTCTACATCTTTGTGGTCAAGAACCCCGAAGATTTCTCGCCGATGATGAAGTTCGTGATCCCGGCTGGCGCAACAGCCTTGGGCTTTTACCTTCCAAACATCTTCCTCAACAACCTGGTTGCTCGACGCCAGCAAGCGCTCAAAGATGCGTTCCCAGATGCCTTGGACATGCTGCTCATCTGTGTGCAGTCCGGTATGTCGATTGAAGCCGCTTTCGGACGTGTCTCCAAGGAAATTGGTAACCAATCGATCGAACTGGCAGAAGAATTTACGCTGACGACGGCTGAACTAGCCTACTTGCCGGAACGGCGCATGGCGTTCGAGAACCTCGGCAATCGATCAGGACTGGATCAAATCAAGGCGACGACGACTGCTATGGTGCAGGCAGAAAGCTACGGTACCCCGGTTGGTCAGGCGCTCCGCGTTATGGCAAAGGAAAACAGAGATCTGCGTATTACAGAAGCGGAAAAGAAAGCTGCCGCTCTACCTCCGAAGCTGACGGTTCCAATGATCGTTTTCTTCCTGCCGGTTCTCTTCGTTGTGATCCTTGGCCCAGCGGCTATGACAGTCTCCAAGATCAACTTCTAACGAAGACAGAGGTTCCACAACCTCATTCCAGATATGAAGGGCGGTATCGCGCATTCGGGTCGCGATTCCGCCTTTTCCATTTGTGCGGTTTGTATTCAGCTTCTAGCACGACCCAAAGAGCACCTCTGCGAGCCGAAACGTCCGATGAGCATAGAAGAGCCGCAGTGATGGAGGACTAGGTCTGCCTGCTTGCACTGGCAACACTCCCTTTTCCCCGATTCGTTTCCACTGAGTTCTCGCGCCAACAGGAGGTTCCCAATGGATCATCTCGCAAACCGAGAGACGCACACAGCAATGACGATCGTCGCCTCCAATTGTGACACCAACTCTGCAAAAAAATTGGCGGGGTCCAGCACTCTGGGTCCCGCCAAACAAATGAAATAGTTTGATCTTCAAGTAGAAGGCCAACCCGATTGGGCTTGCCTTTCTTACTGGTTGGCCGCCTGCGCGACCTGCGAGCTAGGCAAACCGTTGGGGAGCGTCTGCGGTGTGATTGATTGACGGATGGCGGGCTGCTGTCCAACGGACTGTGCAGCAACACGGCCGGCATCAACATCACGTCCCTGCAATCTCAGGACAAGTGCCAGATTGCGACGGACCTTCGGTTTCGCGGTTGGCATCTGCACGGCCGATCGCAACAACTGCTCCGCCTTCTTCAGATCACCATTGGCCGCTTGCGCCATCGCCAGGTTGTTCATCACAGTCGGGTTCGAAGGTGCAAGAAGTTGCGCTTTCCTGAAGTATGTCAGCGCCTCTGAATATTTGCCCTGCTTCGCAAGGGCGGTCCCGCGAGCGGAGGTGACACGCCAATCCGGCGCCCCTGGATCATCCGCGCGAACCAGTAGCTTGGTTGCAAGTGCGACTTGTCCGGAATCAAGTGCAGCTCGGCCATAAACTGACGCGAATTCGGGATCATTCTTATGGTGCATGGCAGCCGCTCTCAGGATCGCAAGCGACTTGGACTTATGGCCATTCTCCCGCAACGCATCAGCATAGGCGAGTGCAATGCCCTTGTCGCGAGGGTTATCAGCATAAAGCTTGCTATAATAAGCAACGCGCTGCACGGGCTGTTCGTTCGTTGGCGCCCGCTGAGCATGGTCATGCGGTGCCATGTTCAGGAAATCGCCACCAATTTTCTGCGAACAGGCACCAAGCGAAACGGCAACCGCCAGAACGACGGCAAATCTTGGCCATCTTCCAGGACCGATCGGCTTGCACGATCGACTGTCGATCATGTTATTCTCCTCCTAGCGCCCGAGGCGTGATTCGTTTTCTATTGTCAGTTTCTGGGACAGTGCTCAATAAACTGTTAACTGCCGGCAGCACTCCAGGCCGAACTGACCCGAAAACCAAGAAGTTAAAAGGGGCCAGACGTGACCAACCCGAGCTTTGAACTCCCGGCAACGACGGCAGTTTTCACCGACAGCGATACCGACACAGCGCCGATTCATCTGTTGCGATCTGTTGACGATCTCGAAAAGATCCAGGACATCACGGATGAGCAGAAGGCATGGATTAATGCCTGCGCCTACAAAGCAGGGCGCCGCTCACACCTGTTTCTTCCTGATCGCAACGGAAAAATTGCAACAGTGCTCTTCGGAGCCGGCAAAGGCGACAGCGCCGAGCCCTGCGGTCCTGCCGAATACCTTCTCGGAGATCTCGCAACCAAGTTGCCTGCAGG
>JBCDBQ010000456.1:0-6234 GCA_039183375.1 Pseudomonadota bacterium | reverse complement strand
GGGCTCGTCACAGTGGCAAGCCCTGCCAATGCAGCGCTCGTCAATGCCACCCAGTTAACGGCGATTATGAATGCCAAGCTGTCCCAAAGACGCGAGATTGCGGAGCTGCTTGAAGATAAGCGTTTCAACGCTGTTCTGATCGGTCCTGGTGCGGGGGCGAACGATGAGACGAGGGCACGCGTTTGGGATGTGCTGGCATCGGGGGCTGCAACAATCCTAGATGCTGATGCGTTGACGGTCTTTGAAGGCAGGAGTGCGGAACTCTTCGCGGCTATTCAAGTTGCTCCGGAGCGCAGCGTCGTGCTGACACCCCATGAGGGTGAGTTCGCGCGTCTGTTTGGTCGAGCCGATCGCCCGCGTCTTGAGCGCGCCAGGGCGGCGGCCGCGCAAAGCGGTGCGATTGTCGTGCTCAAAGGGCCTGACACGGTGATTGCAGCGCCGGACGGGCGGGCTGCTATCAATTCAAATGCGCCACCCTGGCTTGCGACTGCCGGCTCCGGGGACGTTCTTGCCGGGTTCATCACGGGGCTGCTGGCGCAGAAGATGCCTGCGTGGGAGAGCGCCTGTGCCGCTGTCTGGATGCATGGTGCGTGCGCAACACAATTCGGTCCCGGGCTGATTGCTGAAGACATCCCGGAAATTGTGCCCCAGGTTCTGCAGGAACTTCTACGCGATATTGCGTCTGTGCAGGGTGACAGTCGCGTCGTGCGCTTCTAAAACCGTCACAAATCCAAAAGACGAACTGCCGGTTAGCAATGAGAATATTGGGGAGACAGCACCTTGGCTGAGGCAAGTAAATCTAACGAGATGAAGATCGCAGTCATCCCCGGTGATGGCATTGGGCATGAAGTTGTGCCTGAGGGCATCAAAGTGCTTGAGGCAGCTGCCCGTCGATTTGATCTGGCATTCAAGTTTACCGATTACGATTGGAGCTGTGAGCGCTTTCATAAGACCGGCGCCATGATGCCGGAGGACGGCCTTGAGCAGATCCGTGATAGCGATGCGGTATTTCTCGGAGCGGTTGGTTTTCCCGGCGTGCCTGATCACGTCTCGCTCTGGGGCTTGCTGATCCCGATCCGGCGGGAGTTCCAGCAATATATCAACTTGCGCCCGGTCCGTCTGTTCGAAGGCCTTCCCTGCCCACTGGCAGGACGTGAACCCGGTGACATCGATTACTGGATTGTACGAGAGAATAATGAGGGAGAGTATTCGTCGGTAGGCGGCCGGCAATTCGAAGGCACGGATCTGGAAATGGCCGTGCAGCAGGCCATCTTCACGCGCAAGGGTTGTGACCGTGTCATGCGCTATGCGTTTGAGCTTGCCAAATCCGAAGGCAAGAAATCCGTGACGTCCGCGACTAAGTCGAACGGTATTTCGATTTCAATGCCGTACTGGGATGAGCGCTTCGAGGCAATTGGCAAAGAGTACCCGGACTTTAAAACAGAGCAGTATCATATTGATATCCTGACAGCGCATCTGGTCCGCAATCCTGATTGGTTCGATGTGATTGTCGGTTCCAACCTGTTTGGCGATATCCTGTCCGACCTTGGCCCCGCGACGACCGGCACGATCGCGATTGCGCCGGGCGGCAATATCAACCCCGAGAAGGACTACCCATCGATGTTCGAGCCGGTGCATGGCAGTGCGCCGGACATTGCCGGCCAGAACATTTCCAATCCGATCGGGCAGATTTGGTCTGGTGCCATGATGCTGGAGCACCTGGGGCACCCTCAGGCGGCGAAGGTGATTGTTGATGCAATTGAGCATGTTATCAAGGATCGTACAGCTTTGACGGCCGATATGGGCGGCAAGGCAAATACGCAGGAATTGGGTGATGCCATTGCGAGCCTTGTTACGAGCGGCGCTTGAACGGGGACTGTGCCATAGAATGGACACCGATCGTGTGGCTTAGATGCTATAGTGCGCCGGACAGCGCCTGAGTCGCCGGTTGGGTCTGTGACTTGCGGCGCGCTGCAGTTCGGGCTGGATGCCATTGGTTTGAAACATGCGCCACTTTCTGTTCGCCATACTGTTTTGGGTATTTCCCCTGCTTGCAAGCGCGCACGCGGCCGGTGAAATGCCAGGTCTGGTCAAGGCGACCAAGGCGGGGCTTGCGTTCAATAAGGGCCAGTTTCAAGTCGCTATCGAGCTTTACACCGAAGCTTTGCAGGACGAGCAGCTGACCAATGACCGGAAGGGCGTCATTCTGACGGACCGCGGTGTTGTCCACATGCGCACCGGCAAGACCAAGCAGGCACTTGAGGACTTCAATCAAGGCATTCGCCTGTTTCCGGAATATGCGGCAGCTTATAACAATCGCGGCAGTCTCTTGCTCTCGATTGGGCTTTCGGATGAAGCGTTGAAGGATTTCAACCGCGCCATTGTTTTAGGGCCGGGGTATATCGCCGCTTACAACAATCGGGCTGCGGCCTTCGTCAAAAAACGCCAGTTCAGTATCGCCTCGGAAGACTATACCCAGGCGGTTAAGCTGGCTCCCTCACAAGCGCCGCCGTTGGCTGGCCGGGCCCGGATCAATCTGGCTCGCGGGCGACCCTATGCGGCGATGCGAGATTTGAACAAGGCTTTGCTGAATGACCCGCGCTTTGCGCTGGGCTTCCGCTTGCGCGGGCAGGCTCATGCGGACCTTGGTGACTATGAGAAAGCCGCAGAAGATCTCAGTCGGGCGATCGCATTCGATCCATCAGTGGTTGGTGCCTACCTGGCGCGTGGTCGGGCGTATCTTGAGACCCGTAAAGTCGAAGCTGCGGTCAACGATTTTACCAAGGTCATCGAGTTGCGGCCGCAGTCTGCAACCGCCTACCGGGAACGTGGCCACGCGTACGTCCTTCTCGATGCATTCGATCTGGCGGAACAAGATATCGCGCGTGCGCTTGAAATTGAGCCCCGCGCTGGATTGTCGTTTGCCTATCGTGCTTTGATGTACAAAAAGCAGGGCCAGCCTGAGCTTGGTGCGCAAGAGATTAGTAAAGCAATGGGGCTGGCGCCCAAGAATGCCAAAGTGCTTTGGGCCAAAGGTGAGATTGAAGAGGCGCTCGCAGAAACGCAGTCTGCAATCGAGAGCTTTGGGGCAGCGCTCGCACTCGATCCAACGCTGAAAACGGCTGAGTATGGCCTGTCTCGTCTCGGGCAACCTGTTCCCAATCAGGCGCGCGTTCTTGAAGACCTATCGTTTGGTCCATGGCGGATCATATTGGATCGCCAGAAATTCTACGCCACGCATCAAGATCTAAGTGGTCTTCGGGTGCCGCTCGAGATGATGAGTCAGGGCCAGCCACGGATTGTGGAGTGGGAAGAGCGTGGCGAACCGCCCAGGCAGGTTGGTCTGTTGCGTTTTTCGGTTGGTAAGACCAAGGGCCGTTCCGGAGAGGTCGATGTTGAGTATGTTGCGCTGATCAACATGTCACTAAACGAGGTCCTCGACCTGGTTCCGGATCGCCGTGGCAAACAGAAGTCCAATTGGACGTGGACTGAGGCTGAAGTCACGGTCGCCAGCATTGATGGGCTGACGTCCAAGCACATCTACGGAGTGTTGCCGCGCCAGGAATCGCTGACCGAGGCTGCACCAAGAACGCGGTCGCGTGCGCGTCGGCGGCGGGTTGATGATAGCGGTACGCCGTTTTGGGCCCCGTGGGCCAACAACGCGGAACGTGCCCGTCCGAGGCGTAAGCGACGTGCTCGCCGCCGTAGACGGAAACCAAAGACATTGTTCGATACGCTGTTCGGCAACTAACTAATAACAGTGCTGCTATTGCCGGTCGCCGGCTGGGCTGCGAGGTGATCTAATCGCAGCGGCTGGCGGTAGCATAATCAATGATAGCGATGGGATTTTAGACGGTATGGCGGCTGGGCCAATTATCCTCTGGTATCGGAATGACCTACGATTGATAGATCTGCCGTCGTTGGCGGCTGCGTGCGCCACCGGCCAACCAATTCTCCCTGTTTACATTCTCGATACGCACTGGCCCGGTCAACGTTTGCTCGGAGGTGCTTCGCAGTGGTGGCTACATCACAGTCTGGAAAAGCTCCAGGCCAACTGGCAGGAACACGGCGGGAAGCTCCTTCTAAAGCGGGGTGACCCGCTTGTCATACTCCAGGAGTTGACTGATGAAGTTGGAGCTAGTGGCGTTTATTGCAGCCGGGCTTATGAGCCCTGGGCCGGTGAGCTTGAGAAATCACTCCACACCGCACTGAGCGAGCGTGACATTGCATTTAAGCGCTATGGTGGGAGCCTGCTGCACGATCCTGACCATCTGACAACAAAGGCTGGCCAGCCTTTCAAAGTCTATACGCCGTTTTGGCGCGCGCTATCGCAGCAAGATGTCCGCAGCCCTGTCGACGGCCCGGCAGATATCAATGTCGCCCACATCGCTGTCGAAAACGAAGACTTGGATGACTGGGCTCTTTTGCCGACCCGGCCGGACTGGGCCGGTGGTCTGCGTGACAGCTGGGTTCCCGGCGAAGGCGCGGCCCGGCAGCGTCTCAAGCAGTTCCTTGGCGAAGACGCTTTCGCCTATGCCACCGAACGTGACCGGCCGGATTTACCTGCAACATCACGGTTGTCGCCTCATCTTCGTTTTGGCGAGATCAGCCCAGCGGTGTGCTGGCATGCGGCCGCTCTGGAGGCGGCCAAGCGTCCGCAAGCCGAGACGGATCTTGAAGTCTTCCGCAAGGAACTCGTCTGGCGCGATTTTTCCTATCACCTTCTCTACCACTGGCCGAGCCTGCCGGACACGGCGTTCCGCGACAACTTCAATGCGTTTCCCTGGCAGGACAATGATGAGGTCCGCACGGCCTGGCAGAAGGGACAGACGGGCTACCCGATTGTCGATGCTGGTATGCGCGAGCTTTGGCACACGGGCTGGATGCACAATCGGGTGCGGATGATTGTGGCGTCGTTTCTGACAAAGCATCTCTTGCAACCCTGGCAGGCGGGAGAGGCGTGGTTCTGGGATTGCCTTGTCGATGCCGATCTGGCGTCCAACGCTGCGAGTTGGCAGTGGGTTGCTGGTAGTGGAGCTGACGCGGCGCCGTACTTCCGTATCTTCAATCCTATGACACAAGGCGAGAAATTCGATCCGGAAGGCGCCTACGTCAGGCGTTGGGTGCCCGAACTAGCAGCCCTTCCGAACCGTTATCTCCATGCACCCTGGACTTGCCCTGAGCTAGAACTCCGCAGTCTCGATATCGTGCTCGGTCAAACCTATCCCGAGCCTATTGTTGATCATCCCATGGCGCGGCAACGCGCACTTGCCTCATACGAACAGGTCAAGGTCAGGCGCTGAGCCAAGGCTCAGTAGGGTGCCGGTTGAGGCCCTGTGGAGGTCCGGTTGAGGCCTTGACACAACAGCCGTCCAGAAAATCGAACCGATCCTGCTCTTTGCGCGACCCATGAGGGAGAGGGCGCTTGTGATGCATTCACTGCAGCGCTCATAATCATGGTTAACGCCCGATGAGCGTGCGTCTCTCGCGTTCGTCGTGCTTGGCTGTTGGACCACAAGGAGTTTCAAATGTTGCGTATTTGGTCGACGGCGATTGCTGCCCTGGCATCGCTGACAATGATGGGTGTAACCGCGGCGCAGGCGACCGTGCGCGTGAAGGTCGATATCAGCTCACAGCGGATGCACGTCTACGTCAATGGCGGCCTGCGGCATGTCTGGAAGGTGTCGACCGGAAAGCGTGGGTATCGCACACCAACTGGGTCATTCCGTCCAACGCGCCTGGAGCGCAGCTGGCATTCGCGAAAGTACAACTGGTCGCCAATGCCACATTCGATCTTCTTTATCGGCGGTGTGGCTATTCACGGTTCCAACTATGTTCGCCAACTTGGCCGTCCCGCCTCCCATGGCTGTGTGCGTCTGACTCGCAGAAACGCAGCGCGGTTGTTCAGCCTAGTCCGGCGCCATGGTCCGCGACGAACACGGATCGTCGTTACGTACTGAATTTGATAACCGCATTGTGAGAACATGTCTGCGTGGTTGCACTGAGTGTCAGTGCAACTCAATCGACAATGATTCGCTTCGCACCGATAACAAAAACCAAGGTGCGCCATGTAGCGGCGATGTCGGATGGGGTGAGTAGGCGTGGAGTAAATCATGCGTAAACAATTGTCCGGCGTTGTGCTGGCTCTTGCTGTTGTTGCCATGCCGGGCATGTCAGCAGCGATGCCGGCGATCAGTCCGGAGAGCGTGGCGAGGGCAGGTTCCACGACGGTTG
>JBCDBQ010000455.1:0-6245 GCA_039183375.1 Pseudomonadota bacterium | reverse complement strand
TTGCCCCACTCGCTTGGGCGCTTCACGAAAGCCGTCTTGTAGCCTCGGCCCTTCGCGGCATCGAGGTCAAAGTTATGGCAGGCAACCATGCAGATCTGCGATGGATCCAGCTGCAGATAGTGGGCGACGGTGTCATATGCTTCGGGCAAGATCTTGTACTTGCCGATGGCCTCACAGGAGAAAACGGCATCCCATGACAATCCGTTGCGCCGGGCCGTGTCCATGATGATCCGGAAACTCAAAATCGTGAACGACGCACACATATATTGCTCGCGCAGCTTCGGCAGGACGGCTGGGAAGTCGGGCCAGCATTCAAAGTTGTGGGGTGCGTCATAGGCGATCGCGTGCCGCTCTTCCTCGTTGAACGCTTCAAGGCCGTTCTCAGAAATCACCTCTTCAAGCGCCATGCGGTGAGCGCCATCGAAATTGTAGGCTGCAGGCTCGTCCTTGCCGAGGTTCAACATCTTGCCGAGACCCTTGCGGCGGATGTCGTTGGTGATGTCGTGCCAGTTTCGCTCCAGACCATGCTTCGCCCCGGTCTCGGCCAGGATTGTCTTGAAGCCGGTGTGCCAGTCCAGAATTGTGCCGCCGGTATCAAATGTCAGTGCGCGAATATCACCTAAGCTCATCTCATTTCCTCCCAAACGTTCGGCCAATGCGGTGTGATCGGTCAGACCTCACTCTGGTCAGACCTTACTCTGGCATGAACCGCCCACTGCTCAAATCAGTTTGCTTCCGCTCCGAACAGTCAGGCGCGCGTTGCGACCGACGTCAAATTGCTGCTGTAGCGCACGTTGAAATCATCTGTAGCAGGTGTTAGAGCTACAAAAATCCGAAATTGAAGACCAAAACACCTGTTGATGTCTCGCATAGACCGACTTTCCTCGCTCCTTTCGCACTTTCATATGGCCGTGAGCCTGGTCCCGGAGGGGCAAGGTAATCTGGTGATCTATGGCGACGGTGATAGCCAAGCCCCGCGGCGGATAGAGTTCTGTGCCGTGTTGGGCGAAGCAGACAGACATGATGGCGAAGCGGTTCTGCTCAGCCTCTTCGCAGATTGGGGCGGACAATCCAATCCACTGATCAATGCAGTCAGTGGCAGGATCAGCCTTCCGGTGCGCGACGACGATGTTACGAGCGCACTCATTCGTGTCGTTTTGGAAGAGGCCAGCGCCAAGCGCTGCGGTGTCGACTCTGTTCTCAGTCGATTGGGTGAGGTGATTTTCGTCCGCCTCATCCGGGCGGAAATCGAACGCGGGACCGCAGAAAGCGGATTGTTTGCCGGGCTCGCCAATCCGCGCATCAGCCGCGCCATTGTTGCCATGCATGAAAACCCAGGTCGATCGTGGCGCAACGATGAGCTTGCCGAAGTCGCAGGGCTGTCACTAAGCCGGTTTGTGGACGTCTTCAAGGACTGCCTTGGCCTGACGCCGCAGTCTTATCTCCGTCAGTGGCGCATGACGTTGGCCTATCAGGACATTGTACGCGGAGATCGCATCAAAGCTGTCGCCCACCGCTATGGCTATGCAAGTTCGGAGGCGCTCGCGCGCGCGTTTCAGCGGCAGTTTGGAAAGGCGCCGCTGATGGCGCGTCAGCGAAAGCCGGTGCAACCGACGATCGATTTCGTGCACGATGATCTAGAGCACGCGGGTTCCGGCGGATGATGAAACCCGAGGAACCAACGCCTTCACCAGGTTGGTCATCTCGAGAATTCCAATCGGGCTGCCGTCCTGCGTAACGATGTAGGAGTGAGTCGTGTCACCACCTGATCGTGCGATCATGCTCTCGAGCGTATCATCAGAGTCGACCTCGCCGTGCGCATCACTTGGAACCTCACCGTTGAGCGGTGTCATGATCGATCGAACGCGCAGGACGCGTGCACGATTGATGTCGCTGACAAAGTCTTCGATATAGGGATCGCTCGGGTTGAGCAGAATGTGCTGCGGCTCGCCTTGTTGCACGACCTCACCATCCTTCAGGATCACAAGATGGTCTGCAAGCTTGAGAGCCTCGTCGAGGTCGTGGGTAATGAAGATGATGGTCTTGTGCAGGTCTTTCTGCAGTTCCAGCAGCAGATCCTGCATATCTGTCCGGATGAGCGGATCGAGCGCAGAAAACGCTTCGTCCATCAGCATGATCGGCGAGTTGGATGTCAGCGCTCGGGCGATGCCGACACGCTGCTGCATACCACCTGAGAGTTGGTGCGGATAGTGCTGCTCAAACCCGCTGAGGCCGACACGGTCGAGCCATTTGGTGGCTTCGGTGTTGGTGGTGGTCTCATCCTCACCCCGCGTCCGCGGTGCCAGGCCGGCATTCTGAAGCACCGTGCGATGAGGCAGCAGCGCAAACTTCTGGAAGACCATCGACATCTGCGACTGGCGAAGATCGCGCAGTTTGTCTTCCGGGTACGACATGACATCAACGCCGTCGACGAGGATCTCGCCCGCCGTCGGCTCGATGAGACGATTGAGATGTCGGATCAGTGTCGACTTTCCTGAACCGGAAAGCCCCATGATCACCGTGATCTCACCATCACCCATGTCGACGTTGATATCGCGCAGACCAAGGACATGACCCTCATTCTCAAGTAGGTCCGCCTTGCTCATCCCGCCCCGGACATGTTCCAGCGCCATGGCAGGATCAGGCCCGAAGATCTTGTAGAGGCTTTTGATGACAACCTTGTTTGAATCGCTCGTCATGGCTCTGCCCTACTGCTTCTGTGATGTATCGATACGAGCCAGCGATGCCTTGCTGACCCGGTCGAGGATAATGGCGAGCAGAACGATACAGATGCCCGATATCAGGCCGGTACCAAGTTCCAGGTTCCGAATGCCGCGTAGCACCAGAACGCCGAGCCCAGGAGCAGAAACCAGCGAGGCGATAACAACCATGGCCAGTGCCATCATGATGGTCTGGTTCACGCCTGCCATGATGTTTGGCAGCGCGAGCGGTATCTCAACCCCGAACAGCTTCTGACGCGCCGTCATGCCAAAGGCATCCGCGGCCTCAATCACATCCTTGTCGACAAGTCGTATGCCGAGATCGGTCAGACGTATCACCGGCACGATGGCGTACATGATGATGGCGATGCCGTAGAGCTTGGGTTCGGTAACGTCGAACAGAAAGATTAGCGGTATCAGGTAAACGAACGACGGCAGCGTTTGCAGCATGTCGAGGATGGGTATCATCACCTTCTGGAAGCCATCGTTCTTCGACATGGCAATGCCGGTCGGCACGCCGAACATGATACTCAAGACAGTACATGTGAAGATGATCGAGAGCGTTTGGATTGCGAAACTGTAGTGATCGATAAACGCTAGAAAGATAAACGATGCGGCGACAAACAGAGTTATCGACCAAGAACGCGCAACCACCTGAACGGCAATCAGGATCAGTGGTATCAGGACCCACCACGGCATTGCCTGAAACGAGTAAAGCGCGCCATTCAAGATCCAGCTGAGGGGTTGGGTGAGTGGATCGAGCACAAACTTCAGCGCATCTTTGACAGCCAGGAAGACACTTTCCACACCGGCAGTCATGTCACGCGTTCGCGGGAAGGCGCTGCATGATGCATTGAGATTGTCTAACGAGGGAAACGGCAAGTCCCAAATGGATGTTTCGGCCTTCTGTCCTCTCGCTTTCGCAAGCAGGTCAGCCATACTTGTGGTACCGCCGGTATCGCCGCACCATTCGCGTAGGCCGAGGGTTTCAAACAAACCTTTATATGTACTCATAACTTACCGCCCCTCCCGACGGGGCTAGACATTGCGCCAACGGCACCTGGCTTAGACCGAGGAACGATAGCAAGATTTACTGAAAGTAGAGCTGAGAGAAAAATGCAGGCGCCCTCCGGGATACGGATTGCGCCTGCATGATTTTGAGCATTCGGCTTACTTGATGATAGCAGCCAGCTTCTTCTTTGCGTCAGCATTCAGCCAGTCAGCCCAGACCGACTTGTACTTGGTCAGGAAGTGGACAGCGGCCTCTTCTGAAGATGCTTTGTTGTCTTTTTTCCACGCAAGAACAGAACCCATCTGCTCGTTGGTGAATGACACCTTCTGCATCAGCTCCATGACTTCAGGGTTCTTCTTCGCCATGCCTGTCGTGACAACGGAAATCACGCGGCTTGCTGGGTAGGACGAAACGCCTGGCTTCGCGCACTTCTTGCCCTCGGCATTGCACTTGTGGGCAACGGCGTCGTGCTTGCCGATCGCGACTTTGACCATCGGATACTTACCGAGGATCGCAGTTGGCGCCCAGTAGTAACCGAACCAAGGCTTCTTGTCGGCATATGCAGATGCGATTGCAGCCGCCAGAGTTTCACCAGAACCGTGGTTGAAGACTTCCATCTTCTTTTCGAGGCCAAATGCCTTGATCAGATTGTCGTTGATCTTGCGGCATGCCCAGCCATCGGGACAGTTATGGAAGCGTCCGCCAACCAGCTTCGGGTTCTTGAGAACATCTTCAACTGTCTTCAGCTCAGGATGCTTGTCCGCCAGATACTTTGGAATCCACCAAGCTTCAACGCCGCCGTCTGACAGAACATTGGCAGCAGTCTTCACTTTGCCTGCTGACTCAAGCTTGCCGTAAGACGGAGTGGAATTCACCCACAGCTCTGTCACGATGTCTGGCTGACCTGTTTCGGCGAGTGACGCAATCGCTGTCGTTGTCGCCGACGGTACCTTCTTCACTTTGCAGCCGTAGCCCTGCTCAAGGATGAACGTCGCGACGCCGGAAACAACCTGAGCTGATGCCCAGTTCATTTCGGTCATGGTGACCTCACCGCAGTCAGCGGCGTGAGCCGTAGTGGAAAGCACGGAAACGGACAACGCGCCCGCCATGCCAATCAAAAGTTTCTTCATGCCTGAGTTTCCTCCCTTCAGGTATCCAATTCGAGGTGTTTGTTTATGACCTGCAACGAAGCAGTATGGCCCGTGAGCCACCAACTTGTACACATAATTATGTTGCATTTGCGCATTCAAATTGTATACAAATAAAATACAGCTATTCAAGTTCTGCCTATTTTCTCGCGATACTCAGTGAGATGATTTTACCGTAAAGCCATGAAATCAGACCGAAAAATTCACTGTTTTGACGATTTGAAGAGGCGCGTTCTGCAGCTCGATATTGCGCCTGGAATGCCATTGGATGAAATGGCGCTATCTGCAACCTATGGGCTCTCGCGAACACCATTGCGTGAGGTTTTGCAGCGTCTGTCGGGTGAGGGCTACGTCTTCATAGCCGCCAATCGTGGCGCCAGTGTTTCGTCAATGGACATGAACATCATGCGCAGCTTCTTTCAAACTGCGCCTTTGATTTACTCAGCAGTATCACGGCTTGCCGCTGAGAATGCCGTCTCCCACCAGATCATAGCGCTCAAGAAGATTCAGTCCCGGTTTCGCAAGGCCGTTCGGCAGGATGCGACAACGGACATGAGCATGCTGAACCACAGCTTCCACGAAGTCATCGGTACGATGGCAGGCAACCCTTACCTGCTACCAAGCCTCAATCGACTGCTCATTGATCACACGCGCATGAGCCATCGTTTTTACCGCCCGCGCCACGAGTCGGGAAAGCAGCGCGTGAACCTCGCCTGTGACCAGCACGAAGCGATGATCGCGGCCATTGAAGCTGGCGACGCGGAACGGTCAGCCGAGCTGGCGCTGCAGCATTGGGAGCTCTCACGCAGCGAGATCGAAAAATACGTGCAGCCGGATCCGCTGCCAATGGATAGTCAGTTTGACGATTTGGAGAAAAGAACCAATGCGCTTTGACGGCATCTATACGCCGATCGTAACGCCCTACACCGAAGCCTTCGAGATCAATCGGGAAGCGTTCGCGGAGACAGTTGAGTTTCTGATTAAAGCAGGCGTCTCTGGCATTGTGCTGGCAGGAACCACCGGCGAGTACTACGCACAATCGCCGGAAGAACGTCTCGAAATGATGCCGTTCTGCAAGGAACTCATCAAGGATCGGGTGCCACTGATCATCGGGACCGGCGCGATGCGGACTGATGACAGCATCATGTATGCCAATGCGGCCAAAGCCGCTGGCGCTGATGCTTTGTTGGTCGCCACGCCGCCATATGCCTACCCAACGGGTCGCGAAATTGCGCTTCATGCCCTGGCTATTGATCGCGCGGCCAACCTGCCGGTCATGCTCTACAACTATCCCGGACGCATGAGCGTGAACATGGACGAGGAGACGCTTGATCGTCTCGGCCGTTCGCCCAACTTCTGCGCCAT
>JBCDBQ010000454.1:0-6257 GCA_039183375.1 Pseudomonadota bacterium | reverse complement strand
TGAGTTCGATAGAGCGGCCGCCACCGATGCCGCGCCCGAACAGTGACCGCTGACTGATCAGCCCGAAGGTGCCAGGTTCGGCGAACACCGGACCGCGTAATACCGGAATGAGTTCGGCAACACGGCGCGGATCCTTGGCGGCACCGCCGAGGAATGTGTTGCCTCGAAATGCGACAAAGAAGAAGTGCTTCATCGCGGGCGGTTGGGACTTGTCGCCGTTTTCTTCCTTTTCCCAAAGGGGCCGCGCGACGTTCTCGATACGCTCTGCGATCTGGGTCGTGGTCGACAGGTTGTATCCTGGCGGCGGCAGGATGAATCCGAAGACCAGGTTACGATTGCCTTCCGGCAGATATTCAAGTTTCGGCAGGAAGGTTGCGGCACCCCAGATAGCGCCTGCTGTTATGGCACTAGCGCAGAGCACGCCCAAGAACCGGCTGGACACCGTAAGTTGGGCATAGCCTCTGATCAGCCAGGAAAACGCCTTGCCGAAGTGATCAACGATCGGCAGTGGGATAACCGACAGGCTCGGCTTGTTGGCACCAAGCAAGCGGCTTGCCAGAGCGGGCACAACCGTTACCGCGACCACCAGGGAGAGCATGACGGAGACGGAAATCGCGACAGCGATATCCCGGAACAGCTGGCCGGCTTCCAGCTCCATCACCAGGATCGGAATGAAGACCATGACAGTGGTCAGGGCGGAAACAAGGATGGCGCCCCAGACCTGGCGCGCACCCTGGTAGGCTGCTTCGTTGGCGCCCATGCCCTGCTGCCGTAGGCGATAGATGTTTTCGAGAACAACGATGGCGGCATCGACCACCATACCGACGGCAAAGGCGATGCCAGCAAGCGAGATCACATTGAGTGTCCGGCCCATGGCCGACATTGCAACGAAAGACGCGACAATCGAGACCGGAATGGCGAGCGAGATCACCAGTGTGGCGCGCGGTGAGCGCAGGAACAGAAGCAGTATAATGGCGGCGAGGATGCCGCCGATCCATATGTTCTGGATCACCAGTTCGATAGCGCCGTCGATGTAGACCGTTTCGTCATAGACTTGCGTGACGGTCAGGTTCTCATTCTTGACTGGCCCCGCCTTCAGTTCGGCCAGTGCCTGTTTAATCCCCGCCATAACCTTAATGACGTTGGCGCCGGTCTCTCGGACCGTATTGAAGGCTATCGATGCTTCGCCCATGTGGCGGATACGGGCTGAAGGCTCCTTGTAACCGAATTGAACATCAGCAACATCGCGCACGAACACGCGACCGATACGTGCGTTATCTGAAGTGCTCTGCGCTTGAAGGCCGTTTGTTGCACCCGACGTCGCGTTCGCGGCTCCACTTCTCAACACGACATTGCGAACGGCTTCCTGGGTATCCAGCTCACCTTCGACGCGAACCACGTAGCGGCGCTTACCTTCGTCGACATTGCCAGCGGAAATCGAAATGCTTTCGCGCCGGAGCGTGTTGAGGACATCAGGTACGGTCAGCCGATAGTTCGCAAGGCGCTGCGGGTCTAGGATGACTTGGAGCTCGCGATCTACGCCGCCGTAGACATTCACGCCGGCTACGCCCTCGACACGCTCTAGGCGTTCTGCAATCACGTCATTGACGAAAGTGCCATACTGCTCGATCGGCCGGGTGTTGCCGGGTTGGCGTTTAAGGATGATCCAGGCAATGGGGTTGTCGTCAGAGCTTGATGTTTCCAGAGCCGGCTCGTCTGCTTCGTCCGGATAACCGCTCACGCGATCCAGGCGATTGGAAACCAACAGTAACGCCTTGTCCATGTTGGTGCCGATGGCGAACTCGAGCGTAATGCGGGCACGTCCGGACTGCGACTGGGAGATCATCGTCTCAAGGCCATCGAGGCCCTTCAGTTCTTCTTCCTGCCGGTTGACGATTTCGCGTTCGATCTCTGCCGGGGCAGCACCGGGCCAAATTGTCTGCACCTGGATAACCGGCTTGCGCACATCCGGGATGAGCTGGATCGGAATGCGCGTCAGTGCGAGCATGCCAAAGAGAACGGCCATCAGAACGGCCGAAATGACTGCGATCGGTCTGTCGATTGCAATGCGGATCAAGTCCATGTCCGCGTTCCCCGCTTAGCCGCGTTTGGCTGCTGATTTGGCGTTGCCCGGTTTGGCGTTGACCTGTTGTGGCTGTACCGACTGACCCGGGCGCAATCGTTCGTTGCCTCGGATGACGACCTTGTCGCCAGCTGCCACACCGGATTTGATCTCAATGCGATCCTGAACGGCCTGGCCAATTTTGACAGGTCGCGGCATCGCTTTGTTATCTTTGACGACGTAGACGATCCATCCGCCGCCACCCTGCAACAGTGCATCTTTTGGAACGGATACCACTGTTCTCGGTGCGCTCACGGGGATCTGGAGTGTTACTGAACTTCCGATCGCGATGTGACCGGCTTTGAGTTTATCCAGCTTGGCTGAGAAGCGCACCGGCCGGGTTCGGGTTGATATGTTCTGCACCGGAATTGTTGAGCGCACAGTAACGGTCTGGCGCGCTCCGCCTTCGAGGACCGCTGTGAGCGCGTCGCCAACCTTCAGTCCGCGCGCCATGTTGCTTGGCACATCGGCTTCAATTTCGAGGTTGGTGACATCAAGCAGGGTTGCCACAGCACCACCCGGCGACATGTATTGACCCGGTTGGGCCTGGCGGGCAATCACCACGCCGTCAAACGGCGCCTTGATTGCGGAATGTTTGAGGTCGTATTCGGCGCGGTTCAGATTCGACTTTGCACTGTGCATTTGCGCTTCGGCCTGAGCGCGTTCACTCCGGGCCTGAACTGCAGCCTGCTTGAGATCATCGTAACGGCTACGTGAGAATGCAGTGGAACTTCTCAGCCCGTCCTGTCGTTTGAACGCGATCTCCGCAAGCTTGACTTTCGCGTCAGCAACATCAAGGCCCGCTTTAGCGACTTCAAGGGACGCCTTGGCCGCGTCTTTCTCGATCTCGATCCGGCTGCTGTCCAATTGGACAAGCGCCTGGCCGCGCGCAATGCGGTCACCAACTTCGAACGTAACCTCGTCGATCACGCCGGCAGTTCGTGTTGCGATGTCCGCACGCCGGGTCGCGACCAGTTGTCCGATCACGGGTTGCGTATCGCGAACTTCGCGTTTTTCCGCGACGTCGACAATGACCTTCGCAGCTCGCCCTTGAGCGAGTGTAACGGTGCTGCCGGCAAACAAGAATGCGAGCGACAACAATAGCGCTTGGTTCAAGTGTTTCATTCGGTTCGCCTGTAGGCCATTGGCAGCACGGGACGCAACATCGGATTTAGATGGGCGACGGCGCCTCTATAATCAAGCCGTAGTCGTAAGTGTACTTAGTCAATTTGTCGAACATATTACTTTGCAGCCGATCAAATTGGTTAGCCGCAATTCCGTTCTAGCGAGAGTTGATTGCAGCAAGTACACGCTCTGGTGTCATTGGCATCGATGTTACCCGAACGCCGATGGTACGCGCAACAGCGTTGGCGATGCAGCCGGCGACAGGGACAATCGGAACTTCGCCAACACCTCTAACACCGTAGGGCACTTCTGGCACTGGCGTTTCCAAGATGACGCAGTCAATCGGCGGTACGTCGAGTGCGGTCGGCATGCGATAATCGAGCATGCTTGCATTGCGGGCACGGCCGTCCGGACCATAATCGATGTGCTCCATCAGAGCCCAACCAAGGCCTTGGACAACGCTGCCCTGCATTTGTCCTTCGACGGCCGTCGGGTTCAGCGCGCGACCAACATCCTGAAAGGCGGTGTAGCGCAGAACCGAGACAAGGCCGGTGTTGGTGTCGACCTCGACGTCACAAACATGTGCGCCGACCTCGACGCCGAGCGGTAGTTTGACAGAGGTGCCCCGACCAACAATGGCGCCCTGCGTGAGCGTTGCCTGCATCAAATCTGCGAGTGAGATCGATGCACCCCCCGTCGATGATTTGAAAACACCCGTGTCGTATTTGAGGTCATCCGGGTTGGCCTGTAGGACTTCAGCAGCCCGTTGCCGCAATTGTGCGAGAGCGTCATCAGAGGCCTCGACGACAGCCGCGGTCATGGTGCGTGCGACACGGCTGCCAGCGGCACCATCGCTATAGCCGACAGATTTCGAGTCCCCCATTTGGACAAAGACATCATCGACCGACATGCCGAACTGCTCGGCAGCGACCTGGGCCATGGTCGTTCGCGTTCCGGAGAGGTCAACCGCTCCCAACGTCACCATGGGGCGACCGTCACCCACAATCGAGATGTGGCAGGCCGATGTCATCGAGGTGCCGCGCCAGTAGCCAACGGCAAGGCCGCGGCCGCGAGGAAACTCACCTTCACCGAGTGGATCGGTCCAGCATGCATGTTCGCCGACTTGGTCGAGAATGCTGGTCAGTCCGATGGACGGGAATGGTGTGCCGATCGGCATGCGGCTGCCCGTTGTCGAGGCATTGCGTTTGCGGAACTCAAGCGGATCCATATCGAGTTCCTGGCAGAGCATGTCCATGGCCTGCTCCATACCGAAGTAGGCCTGAATGCCGCCTGGGCCGCGATAGGCCTCTGTGCGTGGCTTGTTGGTAGTGACGTCGTAGCCTTCGAGATGCAGTGTCTCGGTTTGATAAAGGGCGCCAGCTGCCTGCATCACCAGCGATGGTCCCATGCCAGGTAGGCCGCCGGTATCGACGTGATAAACGCCCTTGATAGCCTGCAGTTTGCCATCACTGTTGGCGGCAACATCCATTGTCACGTGCATGCCGGCGGTTGGGCCGCTGCCACCTTGCAGGACTTCCTCGCGCGACAGAACCAGCTTGACGGGCCGGCGGCTCAACTCCGAGAGCTTGGCTGCAATCGGTTCGCCATGGGTCGAGATCTTGCCGCCAAATCCGCCACCGATTTCGAGCGGTACGACCTTGAGTTTGGATTGCGGTATGCCGAGGATGCGGGCGGTCATGAGCTCGGTGGTGTGTTGCCCCTGCGTTGAGGCCCAAACCGTGACAAAACCATTGCTGTCGACGTTGGCGACAGTGGCCTGCGGTTCGATATAGCCCTGGTGCGAGGTGTCGACCCGAACAGAAATCGATGCTGATTTATCTGCACCAGTCAGCGCGCTCTGAACATCGCCGTTGTCAATGATTGTACGGGAGCACACATTGGACGGCTGCCGTGGTGTTTGTTCGAGACCTGCTGTAAAGACGTGATCATGCAGCACCGGGGCTCCGTCGGCGCGTGCCTCATCCATGGTGATGGCGGGACGGTAGACTTCATAGTCGACCTCTATCAAGTCGATGGCTTGTCTTGCCGTGTGAACGTCAACGGCCGCGACCGCTGCGACCGGCTGCCCGTACCAATGTACCTTTTGGCGCGCCATGTTGATTTGGGCGACCATCCACATGTCATAACCGGTCTCGCCCATGGGGATTGATGAGCCGACGGGTAAATCTGTGAAGTCCGCCGCCGTCACAATGGCGTGGACGCCTGGCAAGGCCAGCGCCTTGGACGTGTCGATCGCAAGAATCTTGGCGTGAGCATGCGGACTGCGCAGGATCTTTGCGTGCAGCATGCCTTGCAAATGAAGGTCGGCGGGATAGATCGCCTCGCCGGTGGTGCGTTCCCTGCCATCGACGCGTGAAATGCGCTGGCCGATCGAGTCGAGTTTCTGTTCCGCCTCGTGAGTGGGATGGGCAACACTCATTGTTTAAGCTCCCGCGCGGTTGGCGGCGTCGGAGATCGCGCGCACAATCTTGTCGTAACCGGTGCAGCGGCAGATGTTGCCTGCGATGGCGTGACGGATTTCATCGTCGCTCGGTTTCGGCTTTTCCTGCAACAATGCGGCTGCCGAGAGTGCGATGCCGGGCGTGCAGAAACCACACTGCGTTCCACCTTGTTCGACCAATGCCGCCTGGATGGCGTGGAGGCCGTCGTTATTGGCAAGGCCCTCGATGGTAGTGACCTCATGACCTGGAACTTCGGTGGCCATCATCAGACATGCACAAACGGCATCACCATCAACGAGCACGGTGCAGGCGCCGCAATTGCCATTGCTGCAGCCTTCTTTCGTGCCGGTCAGCTCCAACCGGTCGCGCAATAATTCCAGGAGAGTATCGCGTGGATCGACGAGGCAGACTTGCTCCTCGCCATTGACACGGCATTCGATAGGAATCTTTTTCATGGCAATTCAGCTTTGGATTTGCGAGGCGCAGGCTTCGAGGGCGCGGCGAGTCAAAGTCTCAACGAGGCTCTTGCGATAATCAGCCGAGCCTCG
>JBCDBQ010000453.1:0-6259 GCA_039183375.1 Pseudomonadota bacterium | reverse complement strand
CGCCGAAGAAGCGGAGCTTGCCTGCGTTGTGCAACTTTGCCAGACCTTCAAGGAACAGGCGCCGGAACAACCGTGACAGGACCTTCACCGGCAGGAAGAAGCCTGGGCGACAGGCGATCCACCTTTTGCCGTCCGGCGACAGTCCGCCACCTGGGGATCGGCGATGACGCACCATGCGCATGTGCACGTTGTCGTGCCGGGTGGCCGGCTGTCAGCGGATGGCACCCGCTGGATCCGCTGCCGCCCAGGGTTCTTACTGCCGTTTAAAGTCCTGTCGCGGCTGTTCCGCCGCTTGTTCCTGGCAGGATTGGTCAAACTGCACAGTACTGGCAAGCTGAACCTCTTCGGAGATCTGGCAGGGTTGGCTGACCCGAGCACCTTCCAGGCCTATCTCGCGCCTTTGCGCAAGACCGACTGGGTCGTCTATGCCAAGCCTCCCTTCGGAGGACCTGAACAGGTGCTTGCCTATCTCAGCCGATACACCCACCGCGTCGCGATCTCGAACCAACGCCTCGTCAGCGCCGATGCCGACAAAGTGGCATTCCGCTGGAAAAACTACAGGATCAAGCATGGGGATCGGATGAAGGTCATGCGGCTTGCGACAGATGAGTTCATCCGCCGCTTCCTGACCCATGTCTTGCCATCAGGATTCCACCGCATCCGCCACGCTGGATTCCTGGCGAATGGCATTCGTCGTGACAGGATCGCGATGATCAGGCGATTGCTGGACAGTGCGCCAGAGCCGGATCAAATGGCTCATGAGAATCCACGCAGCGGCGATGAGGAACAGGACCAGCTTCAGCCTTGCCCGAATTGCGGCGGCCCAATGCGCATCATCGAAACCTTCCTACGCGGACAAATCCCGAAATCCCGCGCACTGCCATGGGAGAACGCAGCATGATCCAACCATTTCACCCGGCCTCGCCATCCGGAGGCACCGGACAAGTCGTTGCGGCAACTCCATCGAAACCCGCGCCGCAGAAGGCTCATGGCTACACAAAACTGACCGCCCCGCAGCATCAATCCGGACCGTACAGCCAACCGAAACTGATCGGTGTTGTCAGCTTTAAGCGCCAAGGCGTCCGCCAACAAAGCCTTGAGCCACTATCCCCATAACACCGAATTACACCCGCGCTTTCCTCCTTGTCAGGTTTGTCGCCGCTGCAGCTCTCGCTGACAGCAGCAACAAACTTTAGACAAACCGGGCATTCACTGGGGCTGCGCGAACGGCGGCTACATAGGTGGCCGGGCAAAATGGGGGCTTTGATTTAGAACTAAAACGTGCAAGGTTTGACGCGAGTAATCTACTGATTATACTCTCCACCGCACTATACGGCGTTGTTGTTTTGGCACTGTGTGGTCTCTTCCTAGGAATAAAAGGCAAAACAGTAGTTTCGCCACGTGGTGTCAGCTGAATCAGAGTCTGCGCCAACCAATCCGTTCCTTTCGGCACAGATTAGATGCCTATCTGCTCACCATTTACCCGCAGCAGGCCCGTTGCCGACGCGCACAAATCTTGCCAAGAAACTCTGTAAAGAGACCCTGGCTGCATCGAAATCCAAGGACATCCAAGATGACTGATATCGAGCGCATCAATGCTTTAACAACAAACGCTCGGAACACCTGGCTTGTTCTTCTTGCTGCCTTGGTCTTTGTCGGGACTACTCTGATGAGTGTTGAACACATCGACTTTTACGGCGTTGATCGCGCAACCACCCTGCCTTTGGTCAATATTGAGGTGCCCACCCGTGCCTTTTTCGTCGCCGCGCCCCTGCTCATCGCAGCTATCTACTGTTACTTCCACCTCTACCTCCTGCGTCTCTGGGACGCCCTCTCCGCCGCCGATGCTGAAGTTGAACAGCGCCCGCTTGGTGACGCGATCAGCCCTTGGCTCATCAGCGATGCAGCTCTCCATATGCGCGCCCGCCTCCGCGAAGACTCCAAACCCCCGACGACACATCGCGTTCTTGAAAGCACGGCCACGTGGCTAAACTTTGTCCTGGCATGGGCGTTTGGTCTGATCGTCATCGGTCTTCTGTGGTGGCTCTCGATGCCCGCACGCACTTTTAGCCTAACCCTTTCTTCAGCTCTCAGCCTCTTCTTTATGAGCTTTACCGGGCTCACCAGTTTCTTCATGCTGCGTCGCCGCATGACATCTAGCGACATCCAAAATCCGGGTCACATCTTCCGCGTAGCGCCTGGCCTCTTCGCGCTCGTTCTACTTTGCCTCCCCCTAGTTTACGTTAGTTATATCCGGACCGAAGGCGAATTTACCCGACTGATACATGTCTTCCCTGGCCTCCAACCTCAAGCGGGGCGTCTTGAGGCTCTCGAAACGACGCTCAGCACTCTCGATCCGACCGGACGGATTCTCACTCTAGCTCCTCTCAATCTGACCGAAGAGCAAGTCATAAAACGTCCCCAAGGATGGTTGCCTTACGGTGAGGCGCAAAAGGACTACTTTGCCAAATGGTGCAAGCGTGAAGCCTCGTCCTGCAAACGCACAGATCTTACCGCAATTCAGGAACGGGCGTTCATCACCGAATGGAGCGTGCGTCGCACTGCCGCGCGCGACGACCTTCAGAAACCCAACTGGAATGATGAAGACGCTGACAAACCCGATTTGCGCAACGCCATAATGCGTCGAGCGTTTCTGAGCGGCGCTCACTTGCCCAATGCGCGGATGAAGGCGGCCAACCTCAGGAATGCGCGGATGGAGGGGGCAAATCTCTCTGGAGCGGATTTGGTAAATGCAAAACTGGACAACGCTACAATGTTCGAAGCGGACCTTAGCGAAGCTCAGTTGGAACGAGCCTCTCTCAGCTTTGTACAGCTTGAGACAGCTAATTTAGAGAACGCCAACCTAACAAAAGCAAATCTAAACGCTAGCGTTTTGACCGCCGCAGACCTGGGCTTCGCGCAGTTAGAAATGGCGAGCTTCGGCGGCGCTCAGATGTTCGCGAGCAATCTCAGAGGAGCGCAGATGGTCGGTACTAAACTTGGAAATGCGAATTTGGAACGCGCAGATCTCTCCGATACGCATCTGATTGGCTCAGAAGGCACGCCAAACCATTTGCAGGCGGTTAATCTGGAAGCGGCAATCAACTTTGGTGGCGCATTACGGTTTGTGGATTTGACGGAGGTCCTTTTCGATGGCCGAACAGACTTTCGGAATGCATTTCTGGATGGAAGTGTGACGATGACGGATGCGTTCCGCGCTCAACTTGGTGACCAGTGCCAGTCCCGGCTAAACGTTGTGCTGTCTGATGAAGAATTCTATGGTCTTTGGCTTGGCTGGCTGGAAGCGGAGCCAAATATTTTGACTGCTCTCTTTTTTGCACGAGACATACTTCCAGAGGAATGGAGTGAGGTCGAGGCGATTGCCCCTGATCCAGGCTGCGAATGGAAACCCGCCATCTCTAACGTCGACGAGGCGTCAAGCGAGCTTAGTGATGCGCAGAAATAAAAATAATGGCAGGCTAATTGCCCTAATCGAACATGTGATTTTTTTTGCGTTCAAACGACAGCGCTGTTTCATTTCAATAAACCAGACATCCGCGCGACGCGCAGCATCCGACACCCTGGGCTCTTCGCTGCCCAATGCTCACGCCGCAATGCCGCTGAGGCAGGCTGATCGAGACCAGCCATCTGGTCGTTAGGCCAAGCCACCTACATCGCAACCGGTCCCGCCGTGAGCGACCGTTGGTAGATCAGGTGCCGTAGTTCACACAACTGGCGGCGAAAGCTGATGCAGAGCCGAGAGTGCAAGGTTTCTGCCGCGCGGCTAATGTCGGCTCTGCGGAACCTCCAGCATTTCCTCATGAACGCCGGTCGCGCCCCACCGAACGATTTCGGAGAGGATCGGCAAAAGAGCCTCGCCGCGCGACGCGAGAGAGTATTCGACCTTCTTCGGGACGACCGGATACTCCTTGCGGTCGAGCAGGCCCAGTTCGGTCATGTCCTTCAGCTCACGGCTCAGGATGCGCGGTGTGACCGGCTTGCCCATTCCTCCTTTGACCAGAGATCGCCCTATTTCGCCAAAGCGCAGCGGACCGCGATGGAGAACACAGAGGATGTGCAGCTTATAGCGACCGCCGACGATCTTGCTGAACGCGATGGCGGGGCAGAGTGTGATGTGGCTCATGTCGAGGCCCGTCAGAAGGGAAACGCCCGTTCCCCGATGGGTATCGCCATCCAGTGCCATAGGATACCTCCATACTATCGTATTTGTCCGTATTTACGAAATCGTACTACCCACTATAGCCTGTTATCAACGACAAAAAGGAGAACGAAGATGACAAGCACCAATGCAATCGACACCGAAGGCAAAGTGACAGCGACCACGGACACGGCAACCGGCGAGATCGAGGCTTCAGGGGATTTCGACACGACGCCCGAACGCCTGTTCCGGGCGCTCACGACTAAGGAAATCTGCAACTGGTGGGTTCGGCCCGGAGTGTTCAACACGGAAGAATGGAGCGGCGATGTCCGCGAAGGCGGCCGTTGGGCCGCTGCGGGGATCGGTGGCGGACAGCCCTACCAGCTTGAAGGCGAGTTCATCACTGTCGAGGAACCGCGCAAGCTCGCGCATACCTGGAAACCGGTCGGCGCTCCTTTCGAGCCTGCGATCCTGACTTACGCTTTGAAGCCACAGGCCAACGGTGTGCAGCTAACCCTGAAGCATAGCGGCCTGCCGAACGCGGATGTGTGCGAAAAGACCCGCGCCGGATGGGAGACCAGCCTCATGCGGCTTCGGGAGATTGTCGCTGCTGAAAGGGCCTGAACCCAGATGGCCTACGATGAGGGCCTCGCCGCCCGTGTTCGCGACGCCTTGTCGGATGTAGGCGTTTTTCGCGAACAGAAGATGATGGGTGCGCTATGCTTTATGGTCGGCGATCACATGTGCTGCGGCGTCACTGGAGATGCACTCATGGTTCGGGTCGGGCGCGACGGCTATGAAGCTGCGCTGACCCACGAGCACGTGCGACCGATGGAAATGACCGGCGGGCGCAGACCGTGGGGGTTCGTGCTGGTCGATCCGCCCGGCATTGAAGCCAATGAGGCTCTGGCCCAATGGATCGGGCGCGGTCGGGATTTCGTGTCGAAACTGCCAGCAAAGTAGCGAGTTCACTGATCTGCTTGTAAACAAGCGGCCATTCAATTTTGAGAGGCGAACGGCATTAAAGTCCCGCGTCTGCGTTGTCCGATGGAGTTGCGGCGAATTCACGGGTTCGGTTCAGGTAGACTTCATGCCTGCGAAGGTCCGTTTCCGCGACATTTGCCGCGAGGCAACGGTAGGCTTGCCGCAAATGCGAAGCGATACTGCGTCAGCGAAGTGCAGAAATCGAAGCACGGCTTTGTCCGCGAATTTAGCCGTAGGTGTAGGAGACATAAATGGCCGGTCTGCCGAAAGGTGAGTCCCAACAACTCACTCCCATCATTTAGGGAAACCGACAATGTGTGTCGGATCTCCTATCTGGTGAGACTGCCCTTGCAAGAAATTCAGTAGCTTAGCGTTTGGCAATTCTGGGATCTAAGGGACCGAAGTACTTAAATTGGGTCGTACCGGAACCCAACAGTCGTTGACGGGGCGGTAAAAGCGAGCGGCTATCTAGAATTCCACTGGTAATCCCTTCGCCAGGGCGTTCGCGAACCCTCGAAAGAGGGCATCGATTTCTGCGTCCGGTCGGTCACCGACCATCGCTCCGAAAAAGTTCACTGAAAACGACACATGCATCACGGCAGCAAAGAGCATGTCGATGTCCATGTCTGAGGAGACGATGCCACGCTCCTGCAATCCAGCTACGCGCTGGCGGAAGTTTGCATCTGCTTTGCCGTCCAGATTTGCAGCACCCTTCTTTCGGAACTTGGCATCAATGGCGGCGCGGCTGATCAGCAGACGCACGATCTCTTCATCTCTCAGATCGTCCCGAAGCTTGGCGTGGAGGTAGTGATAGATTTCATCCCGCAGGTTCTCTTGCGGAGGGTAGGGCAGTCCACCTTCGCGACGGGCCGATACGAATTGGTCCGTGAGGGCCTCCAGCAACCCCTCCTTTCCGCCGAAATACCGACTGATCAGAGAAAGGTTGGCTTGGGCGGATTCTGCGATTTCCCGCAATCCTGCGGCATCGTACCCGCGTTCTGCAAAAACCTTGCGTGCCGCTTCAAGAATGCGCGCCTCCGTCGCGGGGCGGTCCTTCACGTGGCCTGCGGTTTTCTGTCCGTGTTCGTCAACTTGCATGTGGACGACTGTTTACAT
>JBCDBQ010000452.1:0-6260 GCA_039183375.1 Pseudomonadota bacterium | reverse complement strand
GTGCACCGAGATGTGACTTTCTGAGAGAACTGCAACCCCTGATACACCGCCATTCGGTGTAAAGTGATGCAGGTGCACGTGCAGTAACGTCGCTCCGGCGATCTCCACACAACGCTTCATAGTTCGTTCGATATACTTGAGATCATCAAGTCTCTGGGCGCCAAATAAATCGATGATTAAATGGTTTCCAGCATAGCGAACGCCGTTGCGTTCTATGAAGAAGTCTTTTCGTTCGTCCGAGTCTTCCGGCAAATGCGGATTATCGATCGAACTTCGAGACGGATGCGCTACTCGCGCGTTTTCACCATGATCTTCCTTTTGGGCGGTGCTTGAACGAGTCAAGTCCATCCCCAATTGGAAGAGGGTGTCATCATAGGCCATGTGACCCTCCCCAACCAGCAGATAGATGTGACCCGTCCGCTCTTACCTTTGGGGTCTAGGACATCTACCTTACCTTTAGGGCAGGGGGTCGAACGGAGAAGGAGTGCATATGAAGGCAATCACCTGTGATTGCAAGGAAAAATCATGTTCACATGCCAAAAAACTTTGTCGCGGCGATAATGAAGTCTTAACACTTTCCGGTCGCAATCATGCACAGCGCGCAATATGTGACACCATAAGTGCTCAACTTTCCTGATGAATCCCCGTCAGTCTCAAGAGCGCTGCGGCCCGACTCATGTCCAGCAATGGATTGCTAGAGAGCGCTACGTCGCAGCAGAGGGTTAGTGCTTTCACGCCTAGTTCTTGAAGAGATTATTCAACAGCCCACCGGCGCCACCGCCCTGTTGCCCGTTCTTTTTGCCGAACAGCTCATTCACAATCTGACCGGCATTCTTGCCCTTCAGCTTCTCGCCGATTGACTTCACAGTGTCGACGACCTGGTTCGGGTTCTTAAGGACGCCGCTTAGGTCAGGTTTGATTTGCGGATCGGCCCATGGCCCTGTCACGCGCACAGGAACCTCGATGCCCGTCAGGTTCTGTTGTCCGCCTTGGCCAGCAAGACTAGCAACCAGTTTCGGGCGCAGGATCATGTCGAGTTGGCGCTTGCCGATGTCTGTATTACCGCTGCCTGCCAGTCGCATGAGCGGGCTGATCATGCGCAGGTTCTGAGTGTTGGCGACCCCGCGGCTCACAGTGAAATCCGCCGCCAATTCAGAGAAATCAGTTTTTTGAGCTTCACTCTTGGTGAGATTGGAAATCTGCCCGGTCTGCAGCCCGCGCAGCATTCCGGGAATATTCCACCCAACAATCGCACCATCATTAAACGAGAATTTCGCGCGGCCTGCCAGGCTCGACATGATGGCTTGCTGCGAAACGCCATTGCCGCCGAGTGCAATGAACAGGTTTCCGCGGCCAGCAATGAGATCGATCTCGGCTGCATCCTTGAGGAGCGGCTGGGCCGAGACGCCATTGATGGTGAGGTTCATACCCACTTTGAGACCGCCTGAGGCGGCTGCTGCGTTGACACGTCCACGTCCGCGGCCACCGTAGAGCTTGATATCCTGGATATCTGTCTGCGCGTTGCCGTTGTTCAAGCTGGTACGCAATGTTGTTTGGCCAATCGACAGACCCGAGACGCGCAGGCCTTCGATCAAAAGGCTCGCATTGGCGTCGACAAGTTTGAGAGCCGCCGCAGCAATTGGTTTGCGGTCCCAGCCTTGGTTCTTGCGAAATCCGCGAACCTGAGGACTGAACCGACCGGCACCACGGCTATCGGTCGATGTCCCGCGCAGGATTTCTTCAATGGAACGTGGTGAAGAGTTTGCTTTTCCGGCGGTTGTTGAGGGCAAACTGGTCGGCTTGGCGCGTGGAACGGCCTTGGCATCGCTAAAGTGTGCCGACAGTTTATCGATATCGAGCTGCGAGATCCGAAGATTGGCCTTGATCAATGGGCGCGCACGATTGAGCTGTGCTGAGATGGCACCTGAAGCCTTCGTCTTGCCAAGCCGGATTGTTGCACCTCGCAGGGAGACATCAGCCGGGCTTGCCCGCAGTTCTCCAACGAGCGAAAGATCGCCTAATGGTTTGCCATTTGGCAGCTCGGTGCCAATCCAGCGCGTGAACGCCGCCAACGATGGCGCTGCGAGTTCTGTCTTGCCAACAACCAGCACTGAATTCTTCAAGGTGATGTTACCGTTGAAAGTCGTATTGACTGGTTGGCTCTTCAAATCCAGCGAGACGCGCGCCGGTTTCTCCGTCAACAAGCCTCGCAGGGTTTCCAAGCGCGCATTAACGTTGAGCTTCTGACCGTTCCAGACGAGATCGCCGACGGCGGACATGGGGTCTGACGTTCGTCGGCCATCGATCCGGATGTTAAGTCCTGACACACCCTCGGCCGTGCCGGAGCGTTCATCGAAGTAGCGGAGGGCCCCGTCATTGATGCGCAAAGAGCGCAACTGCAGAGCATCGAGCAATTCCGGGCTGATAGCCATCGGCGTTGCAAGGGCTACTGCTGTGGGATGAATGTCTGATGATGTGGCTGCATCGGATCGGATTGGCCGAACGGACGAAGGCAACGCGGCGTAGCGCTTGGGTTTGCGCCAACTTGCAAAATCCCAGGTCGGCCGACCGTTGCGATCAATGCGCAAATCGATAACGGGTCGATCAAGCTTGACCTGTTCGATGACCACTTGTTGGCTGAGTAGCGCTATTAGCCCAACGCTGACGTTGATTCGATCAGCTTTGAGGAGAGGTCCCCCCTGCATTTGCGGAGGTGCTGTCAATGTCACATTTGGCAGTGACACGCCGATGCTTGGATAAAACGTCAGACTAGGCGTGCCGGCGATGAGCAGATCGCGTCCGGTGTTCGCCTTGACCTGTCGCACAAGTTCGCCACGCACGAGTTCTGCCGGCGAGTACACAGTAACAGCCGCCGCTAGTCCGCCGCCGATTACAACGAAAATACCTATAAGCCAAAGAAAAACACTGAGGATGCCCGACGATCTCTTGGGTTGCTGCCGACGGCGCTGCTTTCGTTTTCGGCGTACGCGACGCGTTCCCGGCGGTGGTGGAGCCGGTTGCGCTTCCGGATGCTGCATGTTTGCCGGCCGGTAGCCCTGCAAATCCAAACTTGGACGTGTGTTCATGGTTCTCGCGAGCCGTTGTGGCAACACTTGTGGCGTCGATGCCGGACAAGGCGATAGGTGCACCTATGGACCGGGAGGGGACTCAACACAGATTCATAGACATCAATTATGCCATGGTGCGGCGGAAATCTGTCCATACTTAGTGGTTTTCCACGATAAGTCTTTGCAATGTGGCGGTTTGAGCGGCTACGACCACCTGGACTTGGTACATCGGGGGAATTCTGTGTCTGGACAACTGCTTGCGGTGCAAAGCCTCCTGGGCGTCGTGCTCATTCCACTTTTTGTATGGGCAATTTCGGAGAACAGGCGCGAATTGGAAGCCGGCGGAGCCGTTCGGGTCATTGCCGTCGGGTTAGCCCTGCAGTTTGCCCTTGTCGCGATATTGCTTTTGATGCCGTGGACCAAGACGATCTTTGACGCTTTGGGGCAGGCCGTATTGGCGCTGCAAAAGGCAACCGACGCCGGGGCGCAGCTGATGTTCGGATATTTGGCTGGAGGACCGGCTCCGTTCGATGCATCGCAACCTCAGAATGCATTCATCGTAGCATTTCGCGTTCTACCCATGATTCTGGTTCTGAGCGCGCTCGTCCGGTTGCTTTATCACTGGGGTGTGCTGCAACGGGTGGTGCAGGGCTTTGCGTTCCTGTTGCAGAGGTCATTCGGTACTGGCGGTCCATTGAGCACTGTTTCTGCGGCGTCCTTGTTCCTTGGGCTGGTTGAGGCGCCATTGCTCATTCGGCCGTATCTCAAAGAGATGGGACGAGGCGCATTGTTTGCCGCTATGACAGTCTGTATGGCGACCGTGGCCGGAACCGTTATGGCACTTTACGCCAGCATCCTGAGCTCAGTCGTCCCGGGCGCCGCGGGCCACCTGGTTGCAGCATCATTGATCAATATTCCAGGCGCGCTGATGTTGGCGCGGCTCGCGGTGCCGAGTGAGTTTACGGGTGGTCCGAAGTCGGCCGATATCCAACTGGAAGATCCCTCGGAGAGCAGTGTCGACGCCATTTCAAAAGGTACGACGGAAGGCATCATGTTGGTGGCCGGTGTGGCTGCCATGTTGATCGTCGTTGTGTCGTTGGTGGCTTTGGTCAATTCGATCCTTGGGTTCAGTGAAGATCTCATAGGGTTCAAAATCACGCTGCAGCAGATCCTCGGTTACATCTGCATGCCACTTGCCTTTATGATCGGTGTGCCCTGGAGCGAAGCTGCGACGGCAGGCGGACTGATCGGACAGAAGGTCATTCTAAACGAGTTCCTCGCCTATCTCGATCTTGTCAAAACACCGGCGGAAGATCTGTCGGACCGTTCCCGATTGTTGTTGACCTATGCCTTATGTGGGTTTGCCAACCTTGGTTCGCTGGGTATTCTCTTGGGTGGCATGGCGGCTATGGCACCGGAGCGGAGATCGGATATCGTCGCATTAGCTCCAAAGTCGGTTTTAATCGGCTTTCTGACGACACTGCTGACAGCGTCGATTGTGGGAACAACGATGTGGTCCGGCTAAGCTGAAGGTCAGAAGATGACGGACGAAGAGCTGGCAAAGCGCGGGATAAAACTGGCGGGCTATTTGCCCGGTGCGCTGGCTGAGACTGTTCGTCTGCACATGGAATATTATGCGCCGCAATGGAACTTTGGTGTTGCCTTCGAGACCAAGGTCGCCAGTGAGATGGCAGAATTCCTTGGGCGCCTGGATGCGGATAGAGATCTTTTTCTCACGGCCCACAATGATCAAGGCGATATGCTTGGATCAATCACCATCGATGCGGAAGAAGTTGATTCTGAGGGCGCGCATCTGAGATGGTTCATTACGAGCGATGCGGCTCGGGGCACGGGGCTTGGCCGCGCATTGATGTCACGTGCCATTCAGTTCTGCGATCAATGTGGATATGACCGAATTTACCTGACAACCTTTGCAGGGCTTGAGGCGGCGCGTCATCTCTATGAGAGCTTCGGGTTCGTTATGGTGTCCGAGTCGGCTGTTGATCAGTGGCAGGGCGGTGTCCGCGAGCAGCGTTTCGAGCGAGCGCTTTGAAGTCATGCGGAGCCCTCAGTCTTGCTTTCCTGCGATGACAGAATGAGGTTGCGGCCGGAGTTATATTTGCGTTGCTGACCGATTGATTTTCGTTAGTCTTGGGCCATGCCTCGGTTTTTAAACTCTGAGATGTTCAAAACAGCCTTCTTGTTGGCCTTTGCGAGTGCGTTGGCTTGTGTGTTCGCGTCGCAAGCCCATGCATCGCGTCAGCCCTGCGCGCTGGCTCTCGCTCTTGCCATTGATGTCTCCGGTAGCGTCGATCAGAGTGAATATGGGTTGCAGATGTCGGGTCTTGCTGCTGCGCTTCGGTCGGAAGAAGTGGCCAGCGCCCTGGCCGCCGTCGGTGGTGGCAAAGTCTATGTTTCGGCGATGCATTGGAGTGGTACCGGCCAGCAGGCCGAGATCGCACCCTGGACGATGTTCGATAGCCGCGAGAGTGTGCTTCAATTTGCCGATCAGCTTGAGTCGCGACCCCGTAGCTTTGACAAGTTCTCGACTGCGATTGGCGAAGCATTGGTGTTTGCAGATGCTCAGTTTGCAAAGCTCAATGTGCGCTGCCGGCGCCAGGTGATCGATGTTTCCGGTGATGGGCGAAGCAATGAGGGCTGGTCGCCGAACTTGATACGCGATCACGTCGTCAGCCGGGGCGTCACGATTAACGCACTTGCTATTCTCGCAAACGACAAACAACTGAAGGGCTATTTTCAGCGCTATATCATAGGCGGTGCTGGTTCGTTTGTTATGAGCGCTGATCGCTTTGTTGATTATCCGGAAGCGATCAAGCGAAAGTTGGTACGTGAAATCCTACCGCCACTCGCAGCCGGACATCCGCGGGTTCCGGAGTCCCAGACAGTTCTCAGGTAAGACACAACGTTCGGAAGAAATATAATGAACCATGTCAACCAAAGTTCGGACAGCGCAATCGCTAAGGCGGGACATGTCGCGCCAGACACCACCGGCTGGAATTTCTACGAAGCTGATCAAGGGTTGCAAGATCTCTTGGCGCTCTATCTGCCTGAGAAATTGCGCGCTCACTTGGAGCCCTATCTTTCGCAACTCGGTGAACTTTGTGCCGGCCGGCTTGACCAAGCCGCTCATCTCGCCGACCGCCATCCCCCGGTTCTGCATCATCGTGATCG
>JBCDBQ010000451.1:0-6294 GCA_039183375.1 Pseudomonadota bacterium | reverse complement strand
TACATGGCAGCCGCACGACCTTATTCTGTGGCACAACAGGGCGGTTCTTCATCGCGCAACGCCATTCGACAGTGCCAATCAGCGCCGCTATATGGTGCGCACCACAATTGCCGGCAAGGCGCCAACAATGGTGCGCGGCACGGCTGCCTGAGTTCTGCAACCGCAACCAAACCGAAAGCGCCGGAGGCCACAATGCTTCAAGTCAAGAACCACGCCAAAGAGATGCTCGAAAAAGGCGAGCTGTCGCTCGGCGTCGGCATTCGCAACGCGCGTACTAGCGAAATCGGCAAGGCGATGAAGACAGCGGGCTTCGACTGGCTGTTCATCGATATGGAACACAATACGATGGACATCGATATTGCCTGTCAGATCGCAGTCGCGGCACAAGACGCCGGGATCACACCTATTGTTCGCGTTCCAGGCTTTGAGCACCATCATGCAACACGCGCGCTCGATGGCGGTGCACAAGGCATTGTTGTACCCCACGTTGACGACGCAGAGACGGCGGCCCAGATGGTATCGAACTGTCGTTATCCACCCGTCGGAAAACGTTCAATGACCGGCGCGCTACCTCAGCTGGCATTTGAATCGCATCCCTTTGGAGACGTGGCGGAAGCTGTCAATGCGGCCACGCTACTGGTTCTCATGCTCGAGACGCCGACGGCGATCGCGAATGCCGATGCGATTGCTGCAGTTCCGGGCGTCGACGCGCTACTGATCGGCACCAACGATCTATGTATGGAAATGGGAATTCCTGGTCAGTTCGATCATCCAGATGTCGCGGCTGCTTATGAAACCATGGTCGCTGCTTGCAAGAAGCACGGCAAGCATCCCGGAATGGGCGGGGTCTACAACCCGGAGCTCATGCAGAAGTATATTGGGATCGGTGCACGACTGATCCTCTCCGGCAGTGATATGGCTTTCATGATGGCCGGCGCAAAAAACCAGGCAAGCACTGTTCGAAGCCTGAAATAGTATTGTTTCACAAAATGATAAGCTGTGGAAATGCTAGTCGAATTGACTTTTTCGGCTAGCATCTCATTACTGTCATTGGTGGCTGCTATCAGCCCGGCAACTTTGTATCGTTTCGTTCGCTTGCGGGGCCCGCCACATGGCAAAAATCGTAACTGTCCACGGCACATTTGCGCACATTGAGGCGTCACCTCATGGCAATGACGCTATCAAGCAGTGGTGGCAGCCGGGAAGTACGTTCGAGATCAGTCTCAAGAACATGGTTGAGCCTGATACTGCCGCCAATGAGCCAGGCAGCGATGTAGAGTTCAAGCCATTTATCTGGAGTGGCGACAATAGCGAACGCGAGCGCCGAAAGGCTGGTTCGCGGCTGTTGCGCGATTTGCAGGCCTTGGAGGCACGCAACGAAAAGTACTGTGTCGTTGGCCACAGCCATGGCGGCTCTGTCATTTCATCGGCTTTGCTGGAAGCAGCGTCGCGTGGTTTCGAGCTGAAGGGACTTCAGAAGTGGATCACCATCGGCACGCCGTTTGTTGAGCTACGGCGCGAGCGGTTTCTTTTTCTGAGATTGCCATTGCTTCTCAAGGCAATGTTTGTTGCCTCTCTCATGCTGCTGTTTATGTACCTGTTTTATGTCGTGGGCGAACTCCTCGACGGCCAGCGCATGATCGAGAATGAGCGTCAGTTGATCCGCCTACTTGTGTCGACTGCACTAACAGCCATCCCCTTCATCGTCTTCTATCTCATCGCGCTGATACTCGATCGGCGACGATTGTTTTTCTACCGGAAGAGCAATCAGGACAAAGCGCGCGCATGGTTCGGCGATAGATGGCTGCCGTTGTCTCACGAAGACGACGAGGCGGTACGCGGACTTGGATCGCTGCGCAGAATGCGGTTGCAAATCTTCAGCAAGAGCTTTGCTGTGCCGGCCCTGAGCTTGATGTCGGTTTTCATTCTGCCGCTGCTGTATCTCTTCGTCCTGTTTTCACCGACTTTGATGGTTGCGATCGCCGACTACCTCAAGACGCAGGTCTACGAGATTGACAGCTACTCGGGCCAGGAAGCCGGCGTGAAATCCATGGTCGATTCCATTCGACAGCGTACCAGGCAGATCCGCCGTGCCCGCAAGCGCCTCGATGATGTCGACATCCAGGCAGGGCAACAATTGGAAGAGCAGTCAAAGATCCGAAACTGGCGCAAAGAGCGTCGGGATCTACGCAGTCAGCTCAACAAGCGATACCCCAATGCATCCGCCATTCAACGCGCACAGCGTTTCGAAAGGCGCTTCCTGCAGGAACGGGTCAATGGTCAACGCCGCCCTTGCGCGGGTGGCAGACTGTGTGGCGGCGGTGGCGATGTGCTGCTGAACGCAAAGCTCTTGTTTCACCTTGTCACCGACGAGGTTGCGAGCTGGACGCTGGAAGAGTCGGCCGGACGCGGGTTCTGGGGACGATTGTTGAGATCAGCCGTGCCAGTGCTTCTGGTGCCGTTGGTATTCGGGTTGTCTGCCATTCTGCTTGTTCTTCTCGTTCAGTTCCTGGCCAGGATCTTCAGCAGTGTTATCAGCCGCTGGCTTGATAGCCAGACCTGGTTCGAAATCCGAAGGACCGCATTGGGCAATGATACCGAAGCAGAGGTCGCAGTGGGCACTGTCCCGGCCCCGTCGTGGCAAAAGAAAAGCGCAGGCTTCTTGCCGGCCGCCGTTGGTGAACCAATTGCAATCCACTCGAACGAGGCAATGTCGCACGCCATTGAGAAGATCAGGAATTCCATCAGTGAGTTTGCATTGCACGAAGGCTCGCAAGGCCAGATCGGTAGCGTTCTCAACTATCTGACGTGGCAGGAGCTGATCCACACATCATACTTCGAAGTGCCGGAGTTTCGGGTGCTGCTAGCGCGGGCAATCAGCGAAAGCGAAGGCTTTGAGCCGAGCACGGCATTCCGCTCGCGGCCCGACTACAACGACATTGGGACATGGTTGCGAACCATCGAAGAAAGCGTGAAGCAGCGCGAACAGCAAGGTTAGTCGGGAACGACCGGCTCACCGAAATAGTAGCCCTGGAGATAGTCGATGCCGAGCGCTGAGACGGTGTTGGCCGTCTCGGCATCGGTGATCCATTCGGCCACAGTCTCCATGCCGAGCGTACGTGCAAGCTCGACCATCCGCTCCAGGAACACGCTGTGCGACGGGATGCGATTGATATGCACGACAAGGCTGCCGTCGATCTTCAGAATGTCGACAGGCAGTGCGCGAAGAATGTCGAACGACGTGTGGCCGCTGCCGAAATCATCTATCGCGACCCGACAACCAAGGTCCTGCAATTTTTCAACGAAGCGGAGTGCTTGAGCGACATCCGAGATGGCAGTTGTTTCTGTGATTTCGACAATCAGGCGCTTGGCCACGTCAGGACGCTCGGACAACGTTTTGGACATGGCGACAAGAGCTTGCGGATCCGAAAATGTGGGGCTCGAAATATTCAGCGACAGGTGCAAGTGACGATGTGCCTCCATGTGGTCCAGTGCTAACTGAAAACTCCGCCGATCAACGAGATCGCTCTCACCCGCATTTTCAGCCGCCTGAATGGTTCGCTCGGCGGATCGATATTGGCCGTCAGAGCCCTCGAACCGCATCAAGCATTCGTAAAACCTGGGTTGGCGTGTCACGCTGTCAACGACAGGTTGCAAAGCCAGATGGACGCGATCACTGGAAAGCGCGGATCGTGCTTGCTCAATCGGGATCAGCTCGGCTTCATCGTCAGAGAGCGGTTTACCACTGTTAGCGCGTTCAGCATCTTTGACAGCGCGCAGCATGGCTTCGCTGGCAGCCTCGATCTTCAGTCTTGTTGCGTCTTCTGCCAATTGAGACTGCCTTAAGGACTCCGCCAATGCCACCGGACGCAGCGGCCATTTGCCAGGCGTCGCAGCAGTATAATCAACGGCCTGGTAACTATTGGCCGCCCATCCGCTGTTTCCCTGCGAATTTTAGGGTGGCTGCCGCAGATTCCAAAAATGATATCGTCAGGCAGTGCTCCCGCAACGCTATGCCGAATATCCTAATAACGACTAAAATTCAATTTTGTTTCAGCGGAATAGGTGCTGATTGCAGGTGCGTCAAAGGTCTCATCTTCGAGAACCGTAACGAACAAAAAATAGCCCGGCTTCTGCACCGGGCTACATCTACTCTTCTAAGTCCATCAATCGATTGGCGGCAGAAGCCCAAAGGTTCTGTTAACCACCGATCGAAAGGTCGCGCCGCGCGACGCGGATACCGATTGTGTAGCCAGCGATCACGTCAATCAGCGTTGCCACAACAATGAAGAAGAACACCGATGTCTGGGCCTGGCGGACCATCAGGAACTCGATCAGGCAGACCACGAACACGAGCATCGAAAGTCCATGATCAAGCAGCGATGCAGATGACGTGTACGTCGCTTTCAACAATTCGACGAACAACATAATCAACAGCAGCAGGATGACCAGGTCGCCCCAGGAAAAGGTCCACGTATGGCCATTCAGCATTGGGATAGGCAATACAACCTGTCTCAACACTTCATCAGGGTTGGAGCCGCCGGCGAGCACGATGGCATTGTAAAACAGGAACACGAAGAGGAGCAGTGGGATGGCTCGGATCGACATTTCTTACCTCTGGTCTAGCATGCACTAATATTCGGTAATCTTCGAATGTGGCGCAGATCGATCGATCTTTTGCTCATCTCGTGCAAATAATTATGCGTCTTCCTGCGGTTCCAGGACCTGCATGCCGCGATACTTGCCGGTCTTGAGATCGATATGGTGGGGTCTGCGACGCTCGCCACTGTCCTTGTCTTCGACATAAGTTGGTCGCTTAAGGGCGTCAGCTGAGCGGCGGAATCCGCGCTTCATTGGGGATGTTTTTCGCTTAGGAACAGCCATTGTGTTTCTCGTTTTCTAGTGACTAACCCATTGATATATCTACAACTGTTGGCCGGCTTACGGGATGATCCCGTATCAGTCGGTCCAGATGGGTTTGTCGATTGACTAATAGTTTCGGGATCTGTGGAAGTGTGGATCCTATGATCTCGATAAATCGGCTCTGCGGGCTTATACCGGCTTTCCGCAGAAATTGCCAGACGTTACGAGCCGCGACGTGAGCGCTCCCTGAGATCAGATTGCCCCGCGAGAAATAGCACAGGTCTTTCTACTTCATAGATTGAGGCAGGACATGGAGGGCGTGAGCCGTTTGGTGCGGGCCTGCAATCTCCGCGCCTTCCGCTTCAGCGCAGGACGCGGTGCCCCTGGGCGACGAATTCTGGGGTTGGGTAGCGCTGAAGCCATCAATGTGGCTTGTGAGCGGTTAAGCCGACTTGCAGGCTGATTGAAATGGTAAAGCGCGCCAGTCTGCGCACCGAAACGACCAGGCCCCCACTCAGCGATATTCAGATAGACTTCGAGAATTCGCCGCTTCGGCCAGACGAATTCCATCATCGGGGCGATGGCAATTTCGAGGGCTTTTCTCAGCAGCGACTTTCCCTGCCACAGGAATAAATTGCGCGAAACCTGCATGGTGATTGTGCTGGCACCCCGAACATTCAAGGAGCCGTTACGATGCGCCTGGCGCATGACATACGCCAGTTCCCCGAGATCGAGGCCGGGATGTCTGCAAAACTTGGCATCTTCAGAGGCGACGACGGCACGCTGAAGGTTGTCGGAGATCTGTGTCAGCGGAACCCAGACCTGTTGCACCGGTCTACCGGCCAGCCAATGTTGCAACATTACCGACGAAATTGGCGGATTGACGAAGCGGAGTATGACGAGCAGCACCAGCAACAGGCCGACAAAGGCCACGCCGGCGATAACCAGAAACCGGCTACCGAAGTAAAGCGAGTCAATAAAACAACGGATTGCGAAAGCTAAGGCACTGTCTGATCGATTATCGCCGGCAGAATTCGAAGTCCGCATACGCACTCTCACTTAACGACGCAGTCGCTGCGTCCAGACGAAGCCTTGTTGGTTGAACCGACGTTCTGCATTCTGGCTGCACTGATGGAACTAGGCAATGCCAACAGACGGCCCCAGCAATAAAGGGATGGTTAGAGTTATGGCGGCAGAATTTGCAACACGGTTACAACATGTAGCCGCCACGACTGAAGCAGCCCTCGCTTTCGAAATCGATAGCATGAGCAATGTACCAGACCGTCTGGTAGACGCCATGCGGCATGGCCTGTTGGCGGGCGGCAAGCGTTTCCGGCCATTCTTGGTTGTCGAGTGCGCGCGGCTATTCGATGTAGCCGAAGAGGTCGCATTGCCGGCCGCGGCAGCTCTCGAGTGCTTACACTCATATTC
>JBCDBQ010000450.1:0-6322 GCA_039183375.1 Pseudomonadota bacterium | reverse complement strand
GTTGGCTGCTGCAACTGGCTTGGCAAGAGCTTCTGCGACAAGACTGTGGATGTCTGAGGTCCCTAGCCGCCTCTTATAGAGTTTGCCGTTGATAAAGAAATTCGGTGTACCGATTATGCCGAGTGTCCGGCCACGCTCTTTAACGGCATTGAGCTTCTCAGCCAACGACTTATCAGCAAAGCACGCATCAAACTGGCTCCGCGTCAGACCAACCTGGCGAGCAACTTTGAAAATCGGCTCACGGCGCACCGTCTGACTAACCCAGCTTTTCTGCTGCTTCATGAACTTATCGTACAGATCAAAATACCGATTGGCAGGCGCGCAGCGTAACGCGATCGTTGCGGTTCCAGATTGGAACCCGATCGGAAACTCTCGCAAAATGTAGCGGACTTTGCCGGTATCAATGTATTCGCGCTTAAGAACAGGGTACGTCTCTGTCTGGAACTTGCGGCAGAACGGGCATGTCAGCGAAGCGTACTTGATAATGGTCACCGGGGCATCTGCCCGCCCCAATGACATTTCCGGCAGCGGCCCCGGCTTCATAACCTGCTCAACCGTCGGATTCTGGATTACGTGACGGCGGCCAATATCAGCGCTGCCTTCTCGATCCTCAAAAGGATCGAACGGTTTGGCTTTTCCATCGGAAGACGCAGTCGACACTGGGGGTAATACACCAGCACTCTGAAGGCCCGAGTTTGACGAGCATGCAGCCACCGCCAACACAAAGGTCAGCGACAGAACCAGTCGTGAGATCCCCCCAGTCAACTCTCAGTCCCTCCAGCAGTCGACGCAACCCATTCTGCGTGACCGGCCGATTACGTTTGGAAACCCTACGAGCTTTTCAGCAATGGCTCCAGAACTTGGTCAAACGCCTCGATCGTGTAGTTCCGTGTCCGCATGCGCTTGCCATTGATGAAGAATGACGGTGTCGCATCGACGCCAAACTCTTTGTCAGCTTTATCACGATGCCGAGCAATCTTGCCCAACAGATCATTATTCTCGAGGCAGCTATTGAACGTCTTTTCCGTAAAGCCGGCTTGCTTTGCGATCTTCATGAGCGCTGGAACCGGATCCCGGGTCGCCCAGTCAGCCTGCTTTTCGAACAACACGTCGATAAGACCGATCGACTTCTGAGGCGTGTCTGCGCAGCGCGCCAACATCGATGCTGCTGCGGCCAGATTATTCAGCGGGAACTCACGGATAATGAAGCGGATCTTGCCCGTTTCAATGTATTTTTCCTTGAGCTTTGGATAGGTCGTTTGATGGAAACGTGCGCACGCGGGACACGACATCGAAGCATATTCGACGATCGTGACTTTCGCGTCCTCTGGACCCTGCGAGAGTTCCGGCAGTTCGCCGGGCGCCATCAACTTATCGATTGCTACCTGATCAACCCGGCTTTGCGCCCACACAGATCCAGGCAGTGCTGCGACACCAACCGCGGTCCCCGTTCCGACCAGGACAGACCGACGATCAAACAAAGTGTTTGTAAAGCGGCTATTTGAGTTGGACACGTGATGCTCCTCGTAGCTGAACCGGTGTAATACCATAACGCTTTGGCGTTTATCTACGACCGGATTACGGCATTTCAGAGCTGAACGCCAACTGAATATCAATCACAATGAGTTGCAGGCAGGGCCTTGATCAAATCGACCGAATGCTGACCAAGGTAGTGTTATCGCCTGATTTTGTGCGCCTTGACCTGCTCTCCGAGCCGTTCCAGCGCCGATGCAAGATCGTCAGCAGTGGCATGCTGGTCAACACGACCGACTGAGGCATTCGCCTTAACACTATGGCTGTTTGACGCGGTTAACGCCTTGATCGGGCCTTGGATAATCCGGATCTCGCCAATGGCTCCATACCCAAAGTGGGAATTTATTCTCCCGATGATCTGGCTACGGCGATACTCGATGTCGAGAGCGCATGCGGCCTCAACCCTCAGTATCAATGTTGCACCACGGTCACTTGTTACGCCAGATTCATCGCGAACATCGTGCAACCGAGGCCATTTGATTTTTTCCGGTCGCGTAACCTGGGCAATCTCTTGGCCGACAATACTAGTCCACTCGGTAAGTAGAGAAGTCGTTGAAAACCCAAACTTCTGAAACGACTTCTGTGTTATGCGCGGCACGAACGACCCAACCGCCTTCGCGGCAGTTGATCCCCCTCGTGGGCGCCCCACACTCCTGTTCGCACTGAACCCGGCGACCATCATTCGTCTCCACCATTTCCCACGTCGCAATTGCGGCGTACCATCTTGTAAATGATTCGCCCTGAGCCTGGAGATCCACGCGATGAGCACTGTTGCAAGCAAGCAACTTCAGTCCCGGGCTGGTCGGGATACAGCTCCGATCCTGCTGCAGTGGTACGACAACGAAGCCCGTATCCTTCCATGGCGCTATCGACACGGGGAACAACCTGATCCTTATAGGGTTTGGCTCAGCGAAGTCATGCTTCAGCAGACCACCGTGAAGGCCGTCATTCCTTTTTTTGAAAAGTTTGTCGAGCTTTGGCCAACAGTGCAGGAACTGGCACTGGCTGACGAAGAGAGTGTCCTGCAAGCCTGGGCAGGTCTTGGCTACTATTCACGAGCGAGAAACCTGCACAGTTGCGCGCGTATAGTTGCAACCGACTACAACGGGCAGTTCCCGGCTAATGAAGCAGAATTAGCAAAACTGCCTGGCATCGGCCCGTATACGGCAGCCGCAATCGCGGCCATCGCGTTTGATCTTTATGCCACCCCAGTCGATGGCAATGTCGAACGGGTAACAGCTCGACTTTTTGCGGTTGAGCAAGCCTTGCCGCAATCGAAGTCACAACTGAGGAAGTTGGCCGCGACCCTGACACCTGCGCAACGAAGCGGAGACTTCGCACAGGCTATGATGGACCTGGGCGCCACGGTTTGCTCACCGAAGCGACCATCTTGTCTGATGTGTCCATTGAAGAGCCAGTGCACGGCCCATGCTCTGGGAATTGCTGAGCGCCTTCCACTCAAGACCGCAAAGTCAGACCGGCCAACCCGCCATGGTGTGGCATTCGTCGCATTGTCGGAGGACGGCCAGTTGCTCCTTCGACAACGTCCCGACACGGGGCTACTGGCGCGCATGCTTGAGGTGCCGGGAACAGAATGGCAGGAAGAGGCGATGCCACATCGCGAGGCGCTTAGAACCGCGCCCGTTAAATCTGATTGGTGGCATGTCCCCGGAACAGTCGTTCACACGTTCACGCATTTTCGCCTTGAGCTGGACATCTACCGCGCCGTCGTGCCAGCAGAGGCTGCCCTGACCTTTTGGGCAGACGCACCACGTTGCCGTTGGGTGCCACGCGGTGACCTGGATCGCCAGGCCCTGCCCTCATTGATGCGCAAAGTCATTCTGCACGGGCTCAAGGGTCAGTAGACCTTTCAACGGAAGCGTTCCGGAACAATTGAAAGTTCACGAAGTACCAGGCTAGCGCAAGCAACTGCAGAACCAGTGTAGCCCCGAGCGCGGTTTGGTAAGCTTCAGGCGCATATGCACCACTCGCAGTTGTTGGAAACTGCTCGATAATTGCGCCAATGACATATTGCAAAGTAAACGCTGCACCAAAAATTGCGAGATTGACGGCCGTGTGCGCTCGCCCTGTCTGTGCTGCTCCAAACTGGATCGCGAGCCACGGATAGGCCAGGACTGCAACTTGACCAAGCATGCCGAAAACAAACCACACTGGCAGCATCAGTTCATTCGCGATACCCGTCACGATCCCAATTTGCGACGCTAAGTAGACTAATACGAAAAAGATCATCACTGAGAGAAGATTAAACCCGCGTCGAACAAACCAATCCGCGACGACGCCGGTCAGCAGTATGCCGCAGAAGAAGGCGATCGCCATAATCAGCAAATGCTCAGCCACTGCCTCGCGCGCTAGGCCGCCGACATCGCGCAACCACGGACCAGCCCAAAGCGTCTGTATAGCAACATGGGCGCCAGACGTGGTCGCAAGCAATGGCGTTATGGCCCAGTAACGACGATCGGCAAATATCGAACCGACTCCGCGCAGTTGATTGCTGAAACTAGCCGCCTGAGCAGTACCCTCTCGCTCGGGCACGACGGTGAATATCAGGAGGGACAATGCAAAAATCACCACTGCGAGCGCCACGAAGACATCTCGCCAGCCGAACATCTGCGTGACAAATTCCAGCGGCTGGGTTGCAAGCAAAAGCCCAACAGCTCCGGAGCACATGACAAGCGCGTTCGCAAGTGCACGCCTTTGCTCGGGGATCCATATGACAACCGCCTTGAAACTCGCCATGAGACCACCGGCAAAACCAAGCCCGATCAGAGCCCGCCCCGCAATCAGCGTCTCGACGCTCTGACCATAAGCGAACACCAGAGCTCCAAGGCCGGCGATGCTCAGCAAGAAGGTTTGCACCCGCCGCGGCCCATACTTGTCCAGCAGAATGCCAAGCGGAAGTTGAAAGAGAGCGAAACCACCAAGATATGCTGCTGTGACTAGTCCGAGATCGGCTGGTCCCAAACCGATTTCCGCGACAAGATCTTTCTCGATGATGGCATTGGCACCGCGCAGCAGGTACGACAGAAAGTAGCCTGCCGAGAATGGCGCAAGTGCACACAGCAGTGTAAGCAGACCTAGCTTTTCAGGCCCATTATTATTATTTGACGTCACGAAATCCTCACCCGTTGGCGAGAATTTCTACGCGTGATTAGCCCGCGCCTCAACCTCATCTCGTTGTGTTATAGGCATGCGTCCTCAAGCACGCGCAGCAAAACTAGTGTTTGGGTAACCGCGACCTGGGTTATTTTGCAGTGAGTATCACGTTCGGCACAGATGGCTTACTAAGGCCCAGTTGACGCCGCGCCTCACTGCGCAACACATCAATCGGCTTGAGTTGACCCTCGGCCTCAAAGTGCCAGAACGTCCATCCATTACATGCACTCTTGCCTTGCACTTCTGCCCCGAGGCGATGAATGGAGCCACGTGCCCCAGCCTCTCCGGACAGGGCCAGTGTCCCATCCGCACGCACTTCCGCACGGTATCGGCGACGCTCATCAACCAGACGTGTGCCAGGCTCCAGTATCCCAAGCTCGATAATCGTACCAAACGGGACACGTGGTTCGGTTCGCTTGGTTGGCAACGGCTCGATATCATCTGGCGACAATTGGCGTACACGCTTGATCCGGGCTTCTGCATCTTCGGCATACCCCGCATCGCGCTCGATCCCAATCCACTTACGCCCAAGCTTCTTCGCGACGGCTCCTGTGGTCCCGGTTCCAAAGAACGGATCCAACACAACATCGCCCGGATTTGTGCAGGCAATCATAATGCGATGCAGGATCGCCTCGGGTTTTTGCGTCGGATGTGCTTTTCGCCCACTAGTATCCTTCAAACGTTCCGGTCCCGAGCAAATCGGAAACAGCCAGTCAGACCGCATCTGTAGATCATCGTTGCTGGCTTTCAGCGCATCATAGTTGAAAGTGACCCGCGAAGACTGCTGGCGGCCTGCCCAGATGAGCGTCTCATGTGCATTCGTGAACCGACGGCCACGAAAGTTCGGCATCGGATTTGTCTTGCGCCAGATAACATCGTTTTGCAGCCAGAAACCCAGGTCCTGCAAGGCTGCACCAAGTCGGAAAATGTTATGGTAGGAGCCAATCACCCAGATTGCGCCATCGGGCTTGAGGATGCGACGGCACTCTCCAAGCCACGCTCTGCAGAACGCATCGTAAGCTTGGAAGTCCTGAAACTTGTCCCACTCCTGATGCACACCGTCGACCACAGTATTGTTGGGCCGCAGCAGATCTTTCTCAAGTTGGAGATTGTAAGGTGGATCAGCGAAAACGAGATCCACTGATGCCTCTGGCAAACTCGCCAGTTGTTCCAGGCAATCACCAACCAATAGGCGATTAGCGACAAGATTCTTCTTCCGACGGCTTTGCGAACGCATGATACTCAAACTCTGACTGACGCAACACTTCACCCGAACGATCTCGGGCACAACACAGGCGGCTACAAGATCTTACCAGACCCTGAATCCGAAGAGGTTAACGAATAGTTAACGAGGTTCTCCATTCCAGCTCATGAATAGGTTCGCGCTATGGCATGTGTTGCATGATCAATCATTCAACTTCCTGGAACGCGCGGTTTTGGTTTGCGCGAAACATCTTGGGAGCGGCACAGCCACGCATTCGCCCGTCACCACCTTTGGTCGAGTACCCATGATCATTCCGCCTCATCCTCGATACCCATTGCGATGCGAACTGGTCGAAATGAGCGCCTGTGGTGTTCTGTTGGACCAAATCGCTTCAAGGCTTCCAGATGCGCT
>JBCDBQ010000449.1:0-6322 GCA_039183375.1 Pseudomonadota bacterium | reverse complement strand
TCTTCGAATTCATTTTCAAGATCGAGAGTGTCTTCACGAACTTCACAGTCACCCTCTACTTCGGTCAATGTAAGTGAGGTTTCTTCATCTTCAGCTTCACGTAGACCGGCAAGAGGATCAACTATCTCATCCACGTCATCCTCTACTTCGCCCATGTCATCGCCTGCCTGCATGCCCGACAGGTCGAACGGCTCGGACTTCGGTTCTTCCTCAAGCTCATCAGCTTCATCTTCAATTTCTTCATTGGATGAAGAATCAAATTCAGTCACCGAGTCGGGAATGGCTGGGACTCTGACCTCATCCTCAAGTGACAAGGATTCAGCCTCACTGTTGTCCTCCTCGGACGCTTCAGTTTCACCTGACAAGTCAAGCACAGGACGCTTGGGAGTGCGCGATGCTGCAAAAGCTGAAGGCACCGCCATAGGAGCTTCTGAACTACTGCTCTGCTCTATTCCGGTAGCGACCACAGAGATCCGGATTTTCTGGGCCATATCAGGATTAAAGGCACTGCCCCAAATAATGTTGGCGTCTTCGTCAACCAGATCACGGATGTAGTTCGCAGCTTCATCCAGCTCCATCAACGTCATGTCCTCACCTCCGATTATAGAGATGATAACGCCCTTCGCGCCTTGCATGCTAACGCCGTCAAGCAATGGGTTGGCGATAGCCTGTTCTGCTGCATTGATAGCTCGGTTCTCACCTTCACCCTCACCTGTCCCCATCATTGCTTTGCCCATCTCACTCATGACAGCGCGAATATCGGCAAAGTCTAGGTTAATAAGGCCTGGATTGACGATGAGATCGGTGATCGAACGAACACCTTGTTGCAGCACTTCATCTGCAAGCTGGAACGCTTCTTTGAAGGTGGTCTCTGGCTTGGCCACTAGAAACAGGTTCTGGTTCGGAATAACGATCAGCGTATCGACATGATTTTGCAATTCCGCGATGCCTGCCTCGGCAGCACGCATTCGCCGGGTCCCTTCGAACAGGAACGGTTTTGTCACGACGCCAACCGTCAGCACACCTTTACGGCGGGCAGCTTCTGCAATGACCGGAGCGGCACCGGTTCCGGTGCCGCCGCCCATACCGGCGGCAATGAAGACCATATTCACGCCATCGAGCGCTTCTTCGATCTGCGATACTGTTTCTTCGGCAGCTGCCTTCCCAACTTCGGGACGAGCGCCGGCGCCAAGTCCGCCCGTGATATCCGGACCGAGCTGTATACGTGTTTCTGCAGGAGAGCTGCTCAGCGCCTGTGCGTCGGTGTTCGCGACAATGAATGAGACACCCTCAATCTCGGAGTCGATCATATTTGTGATCGCATTCCCACCAGCTCCACCGATCCCAACAACGGTGATGCGGGGGCGTAAATCATCAGTGGCTGCCGGTCCGATATTTATGCTCATCGTTCTATTCCTCCAGCCGCAGGGCTCATATTGTCGCGCTTACACCTGCGTTGCATGGGTTGTGACATATTCGAGATATGCCCGTTATACCGCACGATTCCTTATCCACAGTGGGTTAACCAAAGATATACACCACACTCTATAGTCAGCGACGCATGTGGCGCGAATTAGCGCTACACGATTAGAAATTTTCTCTAAGTGCTTTCCAAAGACGCATAATGCCCAGAAAAGGATTTATCGAGCCTCCGAACTCATGGTTGCGCGCGCGCGTGCTTGTCACCGCGCGAATATCAATCGGGTCTTCAGCCGCATAAAGGCAGAGTCCGGCAAGACCTGCAAAACCAGGTGTGGCATGCGCTTCCGGTAAGCCCGTCAATGATGGAGAGCGACCTATGCGAACCGGCATAGCCAGCGCGCTTTGCGCAAACTCAGCCAAGCCGGCAAGTTCTGCACCTCCACCAGTAAGCACAACCTGGCCAGCCCTATTACCAGAGAATCCCAGATCTTTTAGGGCCTTGCCTATCTCACCCATAACTTTAGCCTGACTTTGTGTGATCACAGAAATAAGCTCGGCTCGGGCTATCCGGTTCTTGTCGTCCGCGCCGCGCGCAGCTGCAGCACTCGGTCCTCCATTTGCTCCTTCATTAGGACCGTGCACCGGGATCATTTCACGGTGATCGCTCGGAGACGCGATAGCCGAACCAGAAACACATTTTAGGCGCTCAGCCTGAAACCGTCGTATACCAAAAGCGCTGGCTACCGCATCAGTAATATCGCCCGATCCCAAGGGGATAGCCCGGAGGCCGAGCAGCATTCCCGCAGCGAAGACCGAAACATTGGTCACATCTGAACCGATCTCAACTAAAGCCACTCCCAAATCTCGTTCTTCCTCCGAAAGACAAGCATAGCCAGACGCGAGCGGTGCGGCGACAACGGCTTCAATCTCGAGGTGCGCGTTCTGCACGGCTTCCATCAGATTTCGGACTGGGGCACCATCGGCGAGCATCACGTGAATATCGACTCCAAGTCGCTCTGCATGCAATCCGCGAGGGTTGGCAACGCCATGTGCACCATCAAGCATGTAATGCGCCGGGATGGCATGAAGCACGCTGCGTCCATCAGGATGGATCATCCTGCGCGCTTCCAAAAGAAGATGCTCGATATCCTCCTCTTCGATGCGACGACCGCCAATTTCAATCTCAACCTTGGACACGTGGCTCTTTAGCCCGGCCCCTGCGCAAGCAATCCATACGCTCTGAACCGTAGTCCCTGCATTTTTTTCGGCGCGTTCTACTGCATCTCGGATCGCGTAGGTGGCAGCGCTCATGTCGGTTATATAGCCTCGTTTGACACCGTTACTTGCTCGATGACCGGATCCAAGAACTACAAGATCACCGGTCTCTGTTTCGCCCATGATCATTGCGGAGATCCGAAACGAACCGACATTCACCGCTCCGAAAATGCGAGCCAAGCGGGCCTTTGAGGGGCTCTGCTTGGAAGTCGACCTTTTGCCAGCCATTATGGATTCCCCGATGCGTCGCCTAGTTCGATCGCATCAGCCCGGCCGGGAACGCGCATATAGATTCTTGGAGGCGAGCGCATATCGAACGTCGCCACCTGCCCGCCGATAAGACGGTTCTGGCCGTCCAGTCGGGCAAACTTGACAAGCGCACTCGCGGACTCATCGCTTCCCTCAGGTAAAGCGAGAACTTGGTCGCTCTTGAATGTCAAATTCCAGCGACGGTTACCAATCCATTCGGCTGCTTCAACCTGCGAACCAAGCGCAGGTGCGGCAGCAAGCAAGCGATCAAGCGAGGCGACCTGCTTTGCAGAACCGAGCCCCGAGATTCGCATCCGTTCGCCAACTTCGTTTTGCGCGACCGGTTCGAGCTCGACGCCTTCTGCGTCAATAAGCATCAGCCGATCCGGCTTTTCCAGTAAGGCATGCGGTTTGCGCTCGACGATGTCGATCGCCAAAGTAGAAGGCAATTGTACAGACACCCGCGCATCCTTGACCCAGGGCAATTCACGCAGGTCTGCGCGGAGAGCTTCCAAACCAACCATTGGAACTGGGCGGTCGCGCTGCGCTAGCGCTCTTGCGTAAACCTGCCGCTCGTCCATCCGGTTTGTGCCTGTTACTCGGACATGCTTAACTTCAAACCCGGCGTCCGATGCCATCGCTGCGACCTGCGCATGGGCCATCGCCGGCACACCGGCGAGGTTTGCAATCACGAATCCAATGCCTACCGCAGAGCCAATAATCAGCGTCAGCCAAATCGTGCTCCACTGCTCTTCTGTGAATGGCAGAATTCCTATCGCCCTATCAACCATGCCGACGGTGGTTGACTTCGCGCGGCGCGCCCCGGCGGCGCGGCTTTGCGACTTAGCCGCGCGGCGGACACCCTTGCCGCTTGAGCGCTTAATCTTAGCCATCGGCCACCTCCCTCTCTTTGAGCTTTTCGCCATGAATCCGGATGGCTTCCATCATGATCAACTCGACTAGCTCAGCATACCCGATCCCTGAATGGCGGGCCTGCTCTGGAACAAGGCTGAGCGGGGTCATTCCTGGCTGTGTGTTGGTTTCGAGGACAAAGAGCCCCTCTTCGCCTAATTCCTCGTCCCACCTGAAGTCTGTCCGGCTGGTTCCGTGACACCCAAGTGCCCTATGCGCGCGCAGTGCATAGTGCTCACACAAAGTTGCGATCCGAGCCGGGATTGCCGCAGGACAAACATGCTTGGTTCGACCTTCAGTATATTTGTGCTCATAATCGTAGAAGCCGTGCTCAATAACGAGCTCGGTCACGCCCAGAGCGCGTGGCCCCGCGGCGCCATCGATCACCGCTGTTGTGAGTTCCCGCCCCTTGATGAAGGGTTCAGCAAGCAATTCTTCAAATTCTTGCCATGGCCCCGCAGCATCACGCGCAATGGGCTGGCCTACATTGCTATCTTCGGTGATGATCGCAACACCAACGGACGAGCCTTCATTGATCGGCTTAAGAACATAAGGACGCGGCAAAGGATCACGCTCATACAATTCTTCAGACGAAACAACTCGCCCTCCCGGCATGGGAATGCCATGCGGAATGAGTGTTTGCTTCGTCAGTTGCTTGTCAATGGCAATCACAGATGTTGCAAGTCCCGAATGGGTGTAGGGAATGCCCATCAGATCGAGCATGCCCTGCACGGTCCCATCTTCGCCCGGCACGCCGTGAAGTGCATTGAAAACTACGTCGGGATTGGACTCGGCAAGCCGCTGAGCAACGTCACGGCCCATGTCGATCTGGGTGACCTTGTGACCATTCATCTCAAGGGCATCTGCGATACCAGCCCCACTCATCAATGAGACTGCCCGTTCATTCGCCCAACCGCCCATCAGGACAACCACGTGAAGAGGACGTTTGGGGTTCATGGTCGCCCGATCCGTTTAATCTCCCACTCAAGCTGTACACCCGAATGGGCGTAAACCTTCTCGCGGACCAGCTCACCCAACCCTTCTATGTCAGCGGCAGTGGCGTTGCCGGTATTGATCAGGAAATTTGCGTGCTTTTCGCTTACTTGCGCTCCGCCATGCTTGAAACCGCGCAATCCAGCCTTGTCAATGAGTTCCCAGCTGCTGCTATCGGGAGGATTTTTGAAGGTTGATCCGCCGGTCATACTGCCAATAGGCTGGGCTTCCTTCCGTTGATTCGAAATGCGATCCATCTCGGCCTTGATGGCCTCTGGATTACCGGGGAAGCCTTCAAAACGGACCTCAACTACAACCGCACCTTCGGGTAGCGCTGAATGTCGGTAGGAGTATTGTAGATCGGCATTGCTCAGTGTTACGAATTTACCATCGGGCAGTACAACATCACAATCGATCAAAACATCGCACGTTTCGCGGCCATAGCATCCGCCATTCATCTTTGTGACACCGCCGACTGACCCTGGGATGCCGGTCAGAAATGCCATACCGTCTATGCCTGCCTTGGCTGCGCGACGCGCGACTTTATTTGCAAGGGCCCCTCCACCCGCAGCAACTGTCGTATTGCTAGCCACATCCACATGGCTGAAGGCAGACCCAAGTTTGATGACAATGCCAGGCACACCACCATCTCGAATAATCATATTGGAGCCAACCCCAAGGGCCATGACCGGGATTTGACCATCCAGCCGCTCCAAAAAACTCTTCAGGTCATCAATATCAGCCGGCTCGAATAGCCAATCAGCTCTGCCACCTGCGCGAAACCAGACATGCTTACTAAGTGGTGCGCCCTGCGTGAGCCTACCGCGCACACCTTCGATTGGCACAGGTGTATTGGCCGCCCCTTCAACCGTGCTAGTCGGCGCAGCCCCATCATCGGCGTCATTCCAATCGTCTGGCTGCACTATTTCCATCATGCTCCCAGCTTTGTTTCAATTTTGGGTCCAAGAGTAGCAGCCCACTGGGTGATATCCCCCGCTCCAAGGCAGACGATGATGTCTCCGCTGGCAATTTCCTTGGCAAGTGTTGCCGCAAGGTCATCATGGCCAGCAATCGTCCTGGCTGAACGATGGCCGCGTGACTTTAGGCCAGTGACCAGCGCTTCCGCATGAATGCCCTCAATCGGTTCTTCGCCAGCTTCATATACTGGGGTGACGAACACCATATCGGCATCATTGAAGCAGGTCTGAAAGTCGTCCATCAGCTCTTTAAGACGGCTGTATCTATGTGGCTGGGCCACAGCAATCACACGGCCTTCCGGTACTGCTTCGCGTGCTGCAGAGAGAACTGCGCGGATTTCAACCGGATGATGGGCATAGTCATCGATCACGCTTACATAACCCTCCGCAAGCATAACCGATCCCGCTTTGGTAAACCTGCGGCGCACCCCGCCAAAACTTCCGAAGCCGGAGCGAATAACTTCGTCTGAGCAACCCATCTCAACCGCGACTGC
>JBCDBQ010000448.1:0-6324 GCA_039183375.1 Pseudomonadota bacterium | reverse complement strand
TAGCAGACCATTGGTTTTCCCAGATTGAGCAGACTCGGTAACAACGTGAAACGAGCTTGCTATGTTATCACCATGTCCACTTTGTCGAACCGCCTCTAATGCCGCCAGCAACTGAGCAACGGTTGATACGTCCCCATCCTTCGACACGAAAACAAAGCGTGTTTTGTCGAGATCGGAGCGGGATAAAGCACCAGCAAGCGTGACAGGGTCCGCACTATTGTAGAAGCGCGTGACCGGGCGCCGTCGTTGCGTACCGGACATGACACCTGGAATGCTCCAACCGCCAAACTGGGCAATGGTTTGTGCGACTTTACCAGCGGCGCCACATCCAAAGAACATAATTGTGCGCGCATCTGCGGCGAGCCGCTCATACGTTTCTTCAACAGTTGTTGCCAGGGCTTCAGTGGCTTCGTCAAAGCGCGCGAAGGGGAGTGTTCCAGAGCGAACTGCAGGGCGAAGTCTGGACAGAGCCGCAGCAGCTTCCTTATCCATGATCGTCAGCTCATGGACGCTGAGCCCGTTGCTACCGATAACTTCGGCCAAGCAACCTGACATATCCTGTGTGAAGAAAGACATACGCCGTTCGATTGGCTTCAGGTGAGGTTTTCAGGTTCGCCAACTATGGCCACCATCATTTTCTGCGTGTCGAGCAATTGCTTCGCAACCCGTTCAATATCATTGGTGGTAACGGCATTGACTTTCTCATTTCGGGTTTCCGGATAGTCCTTGCCGAGGTTCTCAAGCTGAATGCCAAGCAACTGGGTCGCAATCTTGCCGTTCGTGTCGAAGCGCAGTGGATAAGAGCCGGTCAGAAAGCTCTTGGCGTCCCGCAGCTCTTCATCTGTCACACCATGGTCGGCAATCAGCTTCATCTGCTGACGCGTGACATCCAATGCCTCACCGGCACTTTCATTCTTTGTTGCGAACTGGGCGATGATTGCACCGGCTCGATCATGTGAACTCAGATGGCTACTGACCGAGTAGGCAAGACCACGTTTTTCACGAACTTCGGTCATGAGCTTCGAAGAGAATGTGCCTCCCCCCAGGATGTGATTCATCACGAATGCAGGCACGTAGTCTGGATCATTTCTGAGGATACCAGGGAGCCCGGCAAGCACCACGGACTGCGGCACTTGCATGCGGACAATCTCGGTGGTGCCCTGATTGCCAAGGGCTATGGCTTCCGTTTTCAGCAGCTCTGGTTCTTCGGGCAGACCGCCAAAAATATCGTCCAGCAGACTGCCAAGAGCACTCGCGTCGATGGCACCGACGACTGCAATTTTCAAATTAGACCGAGCAAAGATTTTTCCGGCATAAGACTTGAGATCGGCAGCCGAGATAGAAGCGATGCTCTCTTCCGTACCTTCGGTAGGCCGTCCGTAGGGGTGATTAGGATAGGCCTGCCGAGACCAGGCCCATTGCGCGACACGGCGCGGATCCTTGGTGGCAAACGCCAAATTGGTCAGGAGCTGGCTGCGCAATCTTTCAACGGCTGCGTCTTCAAAACGTGGCTCCGTCAGTGCGTATTTTAAAAGTTCAGCTGAAGGCTCGAGATTCGCAATGAGTGTTTCAAAGTTACCATAGAAGGCGTCGCGCCCTGCGGAAAACGACATACGTAGGGCAAGCTCTTCCTGCTGCTCTTGAAACTGCTCAGTGCTATAAGGGCCAGCACCCTCATCCAACATGACGCTGACAAAGTTGGCAACGCCTGGCTTATCGACAGGATCCTGGGCACAGCCTCCGGCAAACGCAAACCGCAGCGCCAGAAGAGGCACGCGATGCTCTTCCACTAACCATGCCGACAACCCGCCAGGGCTGGTGACTTCCTGTATCTTCATTTGGTCGTCGCCTTTCGACGGGTAGGAGATTGCTTGTGGGTTGGCGGCAACAGTCTTCGGCTCGTGCAAAACTTCGTCGGGATGATCCGCTGGAGACAACTAGACTATCACAGCTTGGTTCGGCCTTACTCGCTATGCGCTTGCCTCAGGCACCAGTATTCCGGTGACGGAGTTACGAATATCGAGATGTTTGCGAGCAGCTTCTCGCGTTTGTTCAAGCGTGACGCTCTCAATCCGAGACGGCCAGTTTTCGATGTCTTCGATGGTTTGACCAGTCACGAGACCATAACCGTAACGGCGCGCCATCGTCGTCTGGCTGTCTCGCTCGTAGATGTCATCAGCCAAGTATACCTTCTTGGCGCGATCCAACTCGGCTTCCGTAATGCCGTTCTCCACGATGTCTTCCAGAACGGCGTTTATTGCCGCCTCGATCTCTGCCAGATCATGCCCCTCTACAGGGAGCCCGTAGAGAACGATTTTTCCGTAGTCCCGCGCTGCTCCCGAGTAGTAACCACCTGCGTTGGACGCGATCTTGTCGTTGGTGACGAGCGACTTGTAGAGCCGGCTTGTTGCGCCACTAGCGACAACCTTCATGAGCAGATCGAGAGCTTCTGCATCACCCGGCTCAGCAGTCACATAACTTGGTGCCAGATAATACCGTTGAAGCATAGGCTGACCGGCACGCTCGTGACGCAACTCGACGCGACGGGCGGCCTGGCTTTGCGGCTCACGCGGACGTGGGCGTTGAAAGACATCCTTATTGTTGGGGATGGTGCCGTAATGCTCGCGCGCCAGTGCCATGACCTGACCGAGATCGACATCTCCTGCCACAACCAAGATAGCATTGTTCGGTGCATAATGGCGCTGATAGAACGCGCGCGTTTCCTCGCGAGTCAGCTGCTCGATCTCGTGCATCCAGCCAATGATCGGAGTGGCGTAGGTGTGCGACAGATAGAGAGCTGCATTCATTTGCTCAGCTAGGATTGCTGGCGGATTGTTCTCTATTCGCATTCGTCGTTCCTCAAGAACGACATCACGCTCAGTTGCTACCTCATCCTCGTCAAATAACAGCTTGGTCATACGATCGGCTTCAAGACGCATCACTTCCGGTAGCCGATCGCTGGCCACACGCTGGAAATAGGCTGTTACGTCCTGGCCGGTAAAAGCATTTTCCTGTCCACCGAGCAGCGCTACGGTCTTAGAGAATTCGCCGGTCGCGAGGTTCTCTGTACCTTTGAACATGAGGTGTTCAAGAAAGTGAGCGACACCTGATTCACCGGGCGCTTCATCAGCGGCGCCGACACGGTACCAAACCATATGTGTTGCCACAGGCGCGCGGTGATCGGGGATGACCACAACCTGCATGCCGTTATCAAGGAAACTCGACTGTGCACCAGATTGCCCGGGTGCGGCTCCATTTTCGAGGTGCACGGATGCTTCCATCAAGGTGACTGGTGCCCTTCTGTTCTAGAAAAATGTTTTTGAATGCAGGCAGGTCATCGCCGCGCTTCATCCAATGGATCAAATTCGACCCATGATTGCAAGTAAGCAATACTTGTATAATTGCAAATTGAACCGAGTTCACAATTAGTGTGCTGTTGTCCCATTGGCAATGTTGCTTAGGCGCGATCGATGATCGTTGGATCCTGGGCCGCTTTTGGGTTGATCAAGCAGGTCGGCTCTCGCCGATCTACTGGGCGGGTTGCTCCGCCTTCCGATCAAACACTCTCTTGCCTGTGAGGTTTTTCAGAACTGACTCTTCACAACTGCCGAGTGGACCATCTGCCGGCGCCGATACGATACCGGTATCAACCTTCTGCTTTTCCTTGGCACAGAACGCCAGGTGCTGATCCAAAATGGCTTTGGCCTTCGCAGCTTTGGCGTCTTCAGGGTTAACCGGCCACTGCTGGCCATCAGCCGAGGCGACTTGCTGTGGTGCGGGACGCGAACCAGGCACTGGAAGGGCAGCTGTTCTCGGCGGCACAACAATTCCTGTACGCTGAGCCATTTGAGGCTCGGCCTTCTTTTTGCCGATGTTGCTCACGCCCAGATAGTCAAATACACCACCTTTGAGCTCGACGTCATATCCTGCGCAGCCTGATAGGAAGAGGCCGCAAGCAACGATCACGCCTGATCGATACATTCTTTTCAGTACGGAATGCATGCCTGTCTCTCCATCCCAGCAGCTCGTCCTAGGAACTCATCCCAAGAGCCATGAGCGATCTACGCCTGATTTGCGGCGCCTTTGCGACTCGGAATGATCAAGTCGTACAACAGGCCGGCGACCCCGGCAACAATTGCAGCATCCGCAATGTTAAAGGCTGGCCAATAGAAGCCGTAGATGTGGAATTCAAAGAAGTCAGCTACACCACCCAGGTGAAGGCGATCCAGAGCATTACCAAGTGCCCCACCGATAATCAGGCCGACACTGACGGCCATCAGGCGCGAATCACCAGATTTGGCCAGCCATACAGCCATGGCTATCGCGACAATCGCGGCAAAGCCTGACAGCAGGTATTGGCCAGCCCCGTCCATCTGTAACAAGCTGAAACTTATACCTTTATTGCTGTAGTAGACCAGATTGTAGAACGAGGTCACAAAAATCCGGTCGTGGAGCTGAAGCTCCCAAACCGACAGCATCCACCACTTATGGAACTGATCAGCCAAAAAAGCGATCAGCGCGACAGACAGACCGAGAGGCGAGTAGGTCCCCCAGATCCAGTGCTCCGAGGTTTCATTAGCGTCGCTCATGGTCTGCCTCTCGTCGCTTATCCAACCAGCTTGGCTTCTAGGAAGCAGCAGCTAGTCCCTTGGCATCGAATTCCCGAACTGCAGCAGCATCCCTTGCCGATAGGTCTGGGAAGTCGGGATCCGCACCAACATCGTCAACGATACGCCAAGATCTGGCGCATTTTTGACCGACAGCCAGTGCCGGCACAACAGCTACTCCCGCGACCTCGGGGATCGTAAATGCGTCACTCGGCGCAGCTTCACCCGTCAGGGTCGCATTGCTGGTGATCATGATCTCGGCGACATCGAGCCCGTCGAATGCCGCCCGCAGTTCGTCTTGAACGACATGAATCACCGGTGCCGCTTCCAGACTCGAACCTATCCGCTTCTCGCGACGTTCAACTTCGAGTGCCCCGGTGACAACCCGGCGCACGCGCATAACCCGCTCGAACTGATTGGCAAGAGAACTATCAAGCCATTCGGTCTTGGTTTCAGGTAGCACTTCCAGATGGACGGAGCCATTGTCCGAAGGATGCCGACAGATCCAAGATTCTTCAGCCGTGAAGCAAAGGATCGGAGCTAGCCAAACCGTACAGCGGTTGAAGATCTCTGAGATGACCGTCAACGCCGCCAAGCGCTTTTCGGACGAGTGGGCCTCACAGTAGAGTGCGTCCTTGCGGACATCGAAATAGAAGGCCGACAAGTCCGCATTCATGAATGTCGACAAAGCTGAAACTACGCGTCGATATTCATACTTCTCGTAGGCGTCTCGGATCTCGCTATCCAGCTCGGCGAGACGATGCAGCATGAACCGCTCCAGCGGCGGCAGTTTGTCGAAGGCGACAGCATCACCTGCATCGAAATGATGCAAGGCACCGAGCATCCAGCGCATCGAGTTTCTGAGCTTGCGATAGGTCTCGACAAACGTCTTCAGGATTTCCGGCCCGATGCGAAGGTCATCCGAGTAGTCTGATGACGCCACCCAAAGTCGAAGGATATCCGCACCCATCTGCTTGATCACATCCTGCGGTGCCGTGGTGTTGCCGAGGGACTTCGACATCTTCTGGCCCTTCTCGTCGAGAACGAAGCCATGGGTCAGCACGATGTCATAGGGTGCGCGACCGCGCGTGCCACAGCTTTCGAGCAACGAGGAATGGAACCAGCCGCGATGCTGATCTGATCCCTCAAGATACATCACGGTATCTGAGCCACCATCGACTGTGCGATTGATACCGGTTAGGCCAGGGAATGCTTCCGGGTCTTCCATCGTGAAGGCGTGCGTCGATCCAGAATCAAACCAGACATCGAGAATGTCTGTGACCTGCTCCCAGTCTGCCGGATTGTCCACCAGACCATCGAGGAAACGTTCACGCGCGCCAGCTGCGAACCAAGCATCTGCACCCTCAGTGCCGATGGCATCAGAGATGCGCTTGCTTAGTTCTTCGGTATGTTTGAACGTCGCGCTTGGGATCACTTCTGCCGTCTCGCTGTGAACGAACACGGTTATCGGAACACCCCAGGCACGCTGGCGCGAGAGGACCCAGTCCGGGCGCGCTTCGATCATACCGCGCAAGCGGTTCTGTCCGCTCTTCGGCACGAACTCTGTCTCGGAAATTGCCTGCAGCGCTGCATCGCGCAAGGTCTGGTTGCTGCTGCGTTCCGTCTTGAAGGTATGGTCCATGTAGACGAACCACTGCGGCGTATTGCGGAAGATCACCGGCTTCTTAGACCGCCAAGAGTGTGGGTACTGATGCTT
>JBCDBQ010000447.1:0-6342 GCA_039183375.1 Pseudomonadota bacterium | reverse complement strand
CGGAAGTAACGGAGGCCTATCGGTCGGTTCGGTATCGAGTAACCCTCTATGGCGAAGAACGAGCACCAAAACCAAAATAAATGGCGCAAGGAATGTCACGCGAATGAGCTTCACAGTTGTAGCCGTCTCGCCTGCTGACTCTGAAACAGTGAAGCCTGCTCCGACCACCTGCGCCACGTCATGGATCGTGCCACCCAGAAATATTCCGGTTTCTGTTGCATTGAGCCCAATGAGGTCCGCAAGAATTGGATACAAGACCATAGCCACTGTGCTAAGAAGGGTTACGCCAAACACAGTGAATGTCAGATTTCGTTCGGAGAATTCGTTTCGAGGAAGCACTGATGCAATAGCCATTGCAGCCGACGCCCCACAGATCGATACAGCACCACCCGTGATGATGGCCAGCCGCCAGCCGCGTCCCAGCAGTTTGGCGCCAAGGTAGGCAAATGCTGTCGTTGCAAGAATAGAGCCGGCAATCAACGCAATTGTTGAAAATCCTAGACTGGTCAGCAGATCAAAACTAATTCGCGCACCGAGCAGCGCAACGCCAATCCTCAACACTGCCTTCGCAGCATAATCCACACCCGCAACACAACGCCCCTCGTCTTCGACCAGAAAGTGAAGGGCAAGCCCGATCAGCAATGCCATTAACATCGCAGGCGCGCCGTAATGATCAGACAGAAACTGGGCCGCCAATGCAAGTATGCCGCACACAAGAAGTCCCGGCCAGATCGCATCCAGCTTGGCGCGCGCTTTGATCAAAGACTTCACTGGTATGGAGTGCGACACGAGAGGTAATTATGAACTTTCGATTGATGCGAGGAGCCTTACGGCATATTGCCTATGCGTCCAAGGTTCGCTTGCAGGCGTCTCTTTGTATATTTTTTTTCTCTACAATAACCAAGTGGTCAAAACATCGCTTTGTTGGGTTGCAGGCTTAAAAGTAGAGCTGCGTCGCTCACGTCAATTGGAGAACGGATAGATGAGCTTTTTCGAAACACTCAAGTCCGGTGCATCTGAAGAATGGCGACAGTACGTCGAACATCCATTCACAAATGGGCTTGGCGATGGCTCCCTACCCGAAGCTGCCTTCAAGTTTTATCTCGTACAGGACTATCTCTTCCTGATTGAGTTTGCCCGAGCGTATGCACTGGCTGCCTACAAGTCCCCGCGATTGACCGACATGCGTGAAGCTTCTGCCGGAGTATCAGCGATACTCGATGTGGAAATGGATCTTCATATCCAAATTTGTGAGGGATGGGGATTGTCGCCGGAAGAACTGGAACAAACACCATGCGCTGCTGAGACACTGGCCTACACACGCTATGTGCTGGAGACGGGAATGCGCGGCGATCTTCTCGCTCTCAAAACAGCTCTATCACCCTGCGTAATCGGCTATGCTGAAATAGCATCGCGCTTGGCGAAGATGCCTGGATCTCTCGCAGAGACAAACCCATATTCCGTTTGGATCGCCGAGTATGCCGGCGATGCCTACCGCGATGTGGCCGCTATAGCCGTCGCACAGCTCGATAGTCTTGCCGAGCGCTACCTAACTGACGCTCGTCAAGCCGAGTTGCTCGAGATTTTCAAAGAAGCAACACGGCTGGAAGCGGACTTCTGGCAAATGGGTCTGCGAGCTGCTCGGGGTCCTGCTGACTAGGCCTGCTGCAATCCCACTGCGCCCGCGACTTTGTTGCAATCGTCAGCGAGGTCGAGAAATTCGACAATCATTCAGCCGCAACAACAAGCCACTTTGACCAATCGTCGACGCTGCCTCGCGCATCTCGAAGCTTACCCTGGCGTGTTTCTGCGGCCGGCCGCTCGGCTGGAAACAAGAAAATAGCGCCGAGCAAGATTTCCGTCGTTGGAATGTCCAGAAGATCAAAGATTTCTTCAGATCGTAGAATGCCACCGCTTGACCAGTAGGTACTCCAACCTGCCTCGGTTGCCAGTAAAAGCAAATTCTGAACAGCCGCGCTTCCTGCCGCGATATGCTCCATATTTCGTAGGCTACCGAGAAAACTCGCGTCACTAGCCAGCTCATGAGACCCATCGATCGGATCAGGAGTCCAAGTCGTTAGAATAACGTAGTCCGCAGCTGCCAGCATGTTGCGGATTATACCCGTTTCTGATCTGTCTATGAGCCTGCTCAGCAGCACACGACAGTTAGCACCATCCAACTTATACATGCGCCATGGTACGGGCGAGCTCAGCTTTTCGCGATGCCTTTGGGACGATTGATAATGGAAGGGCGCGTTACCTGCGCTGGCTAGTAGACTGTCGATGTCTGCAAGAGAATTCTCTCTGACCGGAATCGGAGCTGTGAGATCAGCCAGCACCTTTTCCGTAATCCGGCGCTCAATTACCGCTTTTAGCTCACTCATCATCATCTCCTCTCATCTCGCCTCTTCGGTCAACACGGTTCCAAACTGCCCCTGACCTTTGCGTTCGCAGTTATACTGTTCGCAGCCCCGTGGAAAACTTCCACAATAAAGTCGACCCAAAAAAATCCTAATCTGGAGTGCTGCCAATCAAGCGGCCGATCGCTAGCTCATGGCCGGTCGATATATGAACATTCGACGCACCTTAAAACAGTGATGATCATTGACTCAATCAATTTAATGTGGATTTTTCAACTCAACTTTAATTCTCTTAAGAACAGGTGGCTGAGAACAGATGGTGCAACAATTCGAAGTGCAGGACGTTCGAAACCTAGCGGTTTCACCTGACGGCTCACGATTCAACATCCGCGTACGCGATGTCGACGGTGAGGACACATCAATTGTATTTCCTTCCGAGGCCTTGAAGTCGCTACTCATGAGTCTGTTCAGAGTGGCTGATACGGCTTTCCGGCGCCAGTTGGATGATGAATCGGCCCGGCTTGCATATCCTGTTTACGATTTTGAACTGCAGGCCGCGAAGGAAGAAGAGCGTCTCATTCTAACCTTGAAGACCCGGGACGGCTTTGATGCCTCGTTCGCGGTTGAACCAGGCATGATTGTGATGATGGCAGCTATGGCGCGTCAACATATCGACGCCGAACGAAAACAGGATCAAATCCTTCATTAATTGAACTAAACGAGACTTGGAGAGAAGCGGCATGTATGGCGACGTAGAGCTTTATATCGACGGCGGTTGGACGAAGTCACGTAACAACGCAGCCTTGTCAGTAATCAATCCGGCGACATCGGAAGAGATCGGCACTGTAGCCAAAGCGGATCGCGAGGATCTCGACCGTGCGCTCGAAGCTGCCGAGAAAGGCTTTAAGGCCTGGCGTAAGGTGTCAGCCTATGAGCGTTCGAAAGTCCTTCGCAAAGCAAGTGCCATCCTGCGTGAACGCGTCGACAAGATTGCACCGCTACTGACGCTCGAACAAGGTAAGCCTCTTGGCGAAGCGAAGGCCGAGGCGATGGCGGCAGCAGACGTCATCGATTGGTTCGCAGAAGAGTCGAAACGCGCCTATGGCCGCATCATTCCAGCACGCGCAGAAGGTGTCTATCAGCTTGTCATCAAAGAGCCGGTTGGACCTGTTGCTGCTTTTACGCCGTGGAACTTCCCCATCAACCAGGTCGTGCGCAAGCTCTCCGCTGCTTTAGCGGCTGGTTGTTCGATTATTGTCAAAGGCCCAGAGGAGACACCTGCCTCGCCCGCTGAGCTCATCCGATGCTTCGCAGACGCCGGTTTGCCGGACGGAACCATTAATCTCGTCTACGGCATCCCAGCAGAGGTCTCGGGCTACCTCATTCCACATCCTACCATTCGCAAGATGTCGTTTACCGGTTCTACAGCGGTTGGCAAGCAGCTAGCGGGCCTGGCCGGTCTACACATGAAGCGTGTTACGATGGAGCTCGGCGGGCATGCCCCGGCCATTGTGTTCAATGATGCCGACGTGGAGCGTGCAACGAAGGTGCTCGCGGCTGCCAAGTTTAGGAATGCCGGACAGGTCTGTGTTTCGCCTACCAGATTTCTCGTGCAGGACGCAGCTTACGATCAGTTCGTCTCCCGCTTCGTCGAACTCAGCAAAGAAGTCAAAGTGGGTGACGGCCTCGAGGCAGGCATTCAAATGGGGCCGATGGCCAACGAGCGGCGGATCGATGCTATGGAATCGATGATCGCTGACGCTGAGCAACATGGTGCGAAGATCGAAACAGGCGGTAAGAGGATTGGGAACAAGGGCAATTTTTTTGAGCCAACCGTTCTCACGAACGTACCGCAAAATGCAAAAGTAATGAACGAAGAGCCTTTTGGGCCGCTGGCCGTCATCTCGCCGTTCGAAACAATTGACGAAGCGGTTACAGAAGCCAACCGTCTGCCATACGGGCTTGCCTCCTACGCCTACACTCGCTCCACGGATACAGCTCAGGCGCTCGCCTCGGGTGTTGAAGCCGGAATGATGTCAATCAACCATCTTGGCCTCGCACTACCTGAAGTCCCATTCGGTGGCATCAAAGACTCAGGTTACGGATCGGAAGGTGGCCTGGAGGCGATCGAAAGCTACCTTAATACCAAATTTGTTTCTCAGGCTAGTTAGGGCACGCCTGGTTGCAACAAGGCGCGGAGCCTCTGTGGACCGAGGCACCTATGAGTCGTGTCAATCTTCAATGCGATTATCGGGACTTGGAGGATGATAGACTGGATATGATGTTTGGTTCCTTCCGCGAGTTGTTAAGGGGGTGGCACGGTCTCGAGAGCCGCTTGTTTGGCTCGCGCGATCAAGAAGTTCCAGAGCAGATCGAACTCTCTCCGCTGTCACAACCGCTGACTCGTGAGGATGTGACCGTTGAGATCAATATTTACAGGTGGACAGGTGAGGACGAGTGGACGCTGGAGATCTCGGGTGGAAGGGACGACGCCGTCATTTGGACTGTACCGTTTGCAACGGATGAACTGGCGCTAGCTGCTGCACTTGTAGCTATCGATAAGGAAGGCGTCGCATCGTTCGCGAGCAATACGCTAAGTGTTCTCCGGTAGAGTAACGCCGGTTATATAAGTAATCATGCTCCGCGGGCCGCCTCAAAGCCCTACATGGTTGTGCCTCACCCCGAGAGCGAGAACAATCCATCAGAAGGCGTCGTAGCTCGATAGGGAAGGGAGCGGGAAAACTTGCCACCAGGGCGCGCTAACTGCTGAATTCTGGTGACGCTAGCGTTTTACCAACCTTTTTTGGTAACTTTGGAAATCCACTTTGGTTTCCGATTCTCACGCATCTGCTCAACCTGAGCGACAGCCATTTCAAAGCAAAAAAAGACCCGCTTTTCAGCGGGCCTAAGCACGATGTGAGCGCAGCCAATTTAGCAACGTGTCTGGAGGCGCCACCAAATTGTCTACTAAAAAAGTATATAATAATATCACATACACTTGCAATACATGCGGCAGGGTAAATGCTCAGCATATTGTCGCAATGACACATCGCGTGTCCAAGATGTCGAAAATTGAAATGTCTCCTATGCCGTGCAAGGGTTCTTGTGGTGAGGTCAGGCTTCCTTGGGGCATCGATCTACCTCAACTGAATGATGAAGGTGACAACCAATGAACTTATCGCAAGCCAAACGACCGCTCACAACGTTACTCATAGGTCTGTCGGCTCTGCTTTTAGGTAACGCGTCTTTTGCTCAAGACAATCAGCAACCTGCGGCCGGGGCTTACAAGATCGTTTCCGAGAAGTCTGACATTCGCCTTCTTGCTTATCGCGGCGGCGTTCTATCGACATTCGGCCACAACCACGTGGTGTCGGTTGTTGATCTAACCGGCACCATTGTACTCGAGCCAAAACTCCAAGGCTCTCGCATCGAGTTCGTTATCCAAGTTGATAAGCTGGTTGTTGATGACGCCGAGGTCCGGGTTCAGGAAGGTAAGGAGTTTGCCAAGCAGCCATCACAAAGCGATATCGAGGGCACGCGCGCGAACATGCTTGGCGAACGGCTTCTCAATGCGGCTCAGTTTCCGACGATCAAGGTGGTCGGCATCAGTGGGCCGACAAGCGATGGAAAGTTAGCCCAAATCAGTGTCACTGCCGAGCTGCTGGGACGGCAGGTCAAACTCACTCTTCCCGCAAGTCTAAAGGTTGGAGGAAACCAGTTGGAAGCAAGCGGCACGCGGAGCTTAACGCATGAGGAGTTAGGTTTGAAACCTTTCAGTGCGTTAATGGGGGCATTGCGCGTCGCGAGTAAGATGGATTTGAAATATCGCATCGTCGCAGAGAAGGCATCAGACTAAACAGCGCAACTGTCTTAGCCTGTGGCTATCGCAAGTCTGGGAGCAGGCACTGCAAGATACCGCGAAGCAGATAAAACAAGCCTATCAACCCTGTTTTCGAACTGCATTGCGCAACTAGGAGAAGCT
>JBCDBQ010000446.1:0-6346 GCA_039183375.1 Pseudomonadota bacterium | reverse complement strand
TGTTTGACGTCCAACCGATAATCGTGCGCGGACAGTTCACCTATTCGGTTAACTTCGGATCAATCCAACCGACATTTCCGTCTTCGCGCCGGTAGACAACATTCGTCTGACCATTCGAGGCATTGCGAAACACCAAAAACACCTCATCCGTCAAGTCCAACTGCATGACAGCCTCACTGACCCGCATCTCACTGATCATTCGCTTGGTCTCTGCAACAATCAACTGCTCGTGATTTTCGCCTTCATTATCAACATCTTCTTCTGGAGTGCTGAGGACGATGTCGGTCGCCGGACTTTGCGAGAATGCCGCAGTCTTCGCGTCGGAATGATGATTCTTCAAGCGTCTTTTGTAGCGCCGAACACGCTTATCAAGCCGCTCCAAAGCAGAATCGGCACTCAGATATGCATCAGCACCATCACCCTTCGCCTCAAGCAAAAGGCCGGTCGGCAGTCTGATGACACAGCTTGTTTGGAAACGGCTTCTTTCTTTGGCAACGGTAACTTGGCCCGAAATCTCGGGACCAATGTATTTTTCAAGCACATTGCGCGCTTTTTCTAAAATGTAACCCTGAAACGACTCGCCAACTTCGATATTCTTTCCTGTTACTTGAATCGTCATAGTTCATACCTTTGTTTTTCTTTTGGGTTCGTTGAAATATGAGCACCGAGTTGGGCGATTTCTAGAGACAATCTGCGTTTACCACCTCACAAGATCTCCTTGTTGTGCGCGCCTGAAAGTATGGCCTCCAAAAGCGTTAGCTGTTTGCCGAAACTGTGTCAAATTAGCTCACCATGTCGGTAAACAAGTCAGTCTGCACTTTCAGCAGACACAGGTTGCCCCATGCACTAAAGAGGCAAAGTCTGCAAGCTTACGGATTAGACTTGTTGGCTGAGTTTCAGCTCACGCCTGCGCTGAACCGAGGACGGAATACGCATAGCTTCCCGATACTTAGCCACGGTGCGACGGGCAATATCAACGCCATCCGACTTGAGACGGTCAACGATCTTGTCGTCAGAGAGAACGGAACCTGCGGTCTCAGCATCGATGAGGCACTTGATCCGGTGGCGCACGGCTTCCGAAGAGTGTGATTCGCCATCACTTGCAGACGCAATTGCGGATGAGAAGAAATACTTCAGCTCAAGAATCCCACGCGGGGTCGCCATGTATTTGTTGCTGGTCACGCGGCTAATCGTCGATTCATGCATCGAGATAGCATCAGCCACAGTCTTCAGATTCAGCGGCTTCAGATACTGGACGCCATGGCTGAAGAAGCCATCCTGCTGCCGGACAATCTCTTCGGACACACGCAGAATGGTGCGCGCGCGCTGATCAAGACTTTTAACAAGCCAATTGGCTGTTTGCAGGCAGTCCTGCAGATAGTCCTTATCGCCTCCGGACCTGGCGCCCTTTGAGACGGTTGCATAATAGGTTCGATCGACAAGTACCCGCGGCAGCGTCTCGTTGTTCAATTCGACAATCCAGCTGCCGTCACGCGCCGGCCGAACAATTACATCCGGCACGACCGGCTGAATTGGCGTGAAACCGAACCGCAGTCCCGGCTTCGGATCCAAGCCTTTCAACTCCGTGATCATCTCGGCAAGTTCTTCTTGCGAGACGCCAACGGCACGCTTGAGCTGCGGCAGGTTATGGGATGCCAATAGATGAAGATTGTCGATCAGTGCAGCAATCACAGGATCATAGCGGTTCTGCTCTTTCAGCTGCAAACGCAGACACTCAGCGAGGTCACGCGCAGGGATGCCCGGCGGATCACCGGTTTGCAGAAGTGCGAGCACCTCTTCCACGCGGCTCTGCTCGATCGATAGCTTCTCCCCGAGATCCTCAATGTTACCAACGATGTAGCCGGCTTCATCAACCATATCGATGATGTAGCGCCCAATGATCTGATCGATTGGGTTTGTAACTACGATCTGCAGGTGCTCGATCAGATGATCCTTGAGTGACTTGGCGTCCGAAACATATGCTTCGAGGTTGCTATCGCCATCGAGTGGCGCGGCCTTGGAAGACACATTGCTCCAACTGCCGCCAATATCGGGTGTGAACTCTGACGTCGACATATCGGCATAGACATTCGAATAATCGGTATCGAGGTCCGTGGCTGAAGCCGATGTCTCCTTGAGGTTGAGCCATTCGTCGTCATCCGAGCCCGGAGTATCATCGCTTTGCGACGTCTCACTGCTGGCTTCGCGACCTTCCGATGCTCCGTTCGGCGATTCAAGATCATCGCGCTCCAGCAAAGGATTCCGCTCAAGCTCTGCGTCGACAAACGCAGTTAGCTCCAGATTGGACAGCTGCAATAGCTTAATGGCTTGCTGCAGCTGTGGTGTCATCACCAGCTGCTGGCCCTGCCGCATTTCCAACTTTGCAGAAAACGCCATCTCGAATTCCCGTTGCCTCCACGCAGGAAGACTGCCGGCTTAAAGTTTACGGATGGCTACTTAAGCGAACATGTCTCCCAGATAGACCCTTCGAACATCTTCATTGTTAACAATGTCTTTCGGGTCGCCCTGCGTTAGGACAGTTCCATCATAAATGATATAGGCGCGATCGATAAGGTCTAGTGTCTCACGAACGTTATGATCTGTAATCAAGACCCCAATCCCTCTTTTCGTCAGATGTCGCACCAATTCCTGAATGTCTCCAACAGCTATCGGGTCGATGCCTGCAAACGGTTCATCCAGAAGCATAAAGGCGGGTCGGCTTGCAAGAGCACGGGCAATCTCACAACGCCGTCGCTCGCCGCCAGAAAGTGCGATTGAAGGTGATTTGCGCAACCGCGTAATGTTGAATTCCTCAAGCAGGCTATCCAGTTGCTCCTTGCGGCGTCGCTTATTGGGCTCCACAAGCTCAAGGACAGCCATAATGTTCTGCTCGACGGTCAGGCCACGAAAAATCGAAGCTTCCTGAGGTAGATAACCAATCCCAAGCCGTGCGCGCCGATACATCGGCAATTTGGTAACATCGACACCATCAATGAAGACGTTCCCCGAGTCGGCAGGAACCAGTCCGGTGATCATGTAGAAAACGGTCGTTTTGCCGGCACCATTGGGACCAAGTAGCCCGACGGACTCGCCACGCTGAACCGCCAGGCTGACGCCGCGAACCACAAGCCTGCGCTTGTAGCTCTTCTTGACCTGCTCAATCGATAACCAGCCCTCATGACGAAACTGCCCGGGCAGGTGATGCGTCGCGGGATCAAGCTCCTGCTCCGGCCAAGCCTGAAACTGCTCAGCATCTTCGCCGCCGCTTTGCGTCTTCTTCTTGCCGAAAGATAGTATCTTCACTTTTGCCTGCCTGGCTGGATGATATCACCGCGCTTCGCTTACCGCTGACCGCGGATACCAAAACCACTTACGGATGAATACACCAGCATCCTGCTTTGATTCAATGTCACAACCGGCTTCACCCGGTGCCTAATTCGACTGCGTTGATGCAGACCAACCGCTTCCTATTGCAGCTGGTGCCTGCTTCTTGGGCGCCCTCGTGGTCGTGGCGCCTTTGCGCTTGGCTTTCTGCTGCTTCTGAAGATCACCGGGAAAGAACATGGCGCACATGCGCCCACCACAGGCGCGCCGATTAGCAGCGTCGTGCAGACCTTTCGGTTGCAAGCCGGCTGGAGTGGCCGTTCCTTTTCGGTCTCGCATCACCGAGCTCCAGGCAGGGCCGGATTTAGTCTCAATCCGACTGAGGCCAGATTTCAGGTCGATCCGTAGTCTCTCGCCACGAATAAGCTGCCGACCTTGCTTCAAGAGAACATTGCCGTTGAGCAGCACTTCGTTCTTTTTGTAGTCAAAAATGCCCGAGTCGCCCTCAGCCTTCTGGCCATCGCGCGAGGTCACGATGATACGACCTGGGGCATGGATCGACTCAAGCTGTGCATTGGCCGGACGACCCTCAGCGGTGCTGTCACCCGACGCACCTTGCAAGGCTCCCCCAGCGCTACCCGAATATTTCGCACGCAGCACTTCGGTTTTAATACCAAAACCACCCTGCATAGCCTCAACGCCACCCCGGAAAACCGCTTCGCGCTTCTGGTCGTTAACGCTCAGACTTGTCGCAACAACTTCCACCGGGGCATTGGGGTCTGTGTTAAAGGATTGCCCAAAAGCGCCGCTCGTCTGGCTCACGGCTTGGACCGTCTGTTTCGCTGTCCGCTGACGCTGACTGGCAAACCGCGCACGTACGCGGCCAGCAGCTGTCGTCTTGGTACCAGGTGACGTCAGATGCATGATGCCGTTGCGTTGATCGTAGAACAGGCGGGTTCCTTCCAAGGAGTTGTCAGCCTGCACGACGACCACCTTCTGTCCCGTCAGCAATATCGTGTCCTTGGAGGAATCAATGTCGGCACGATCAGCCATGACTTTCCGGTCGGCGCCGGAGGTGACAACGACACCACCATTGAGCACGCCACGATTGGCCGCGACATCGAAATCAGCCACGGCGCTGACAATGCGATCTTGGCCGCGCGTCATGACAACATTCTCGCGTGCGATCAATCGCTTTAGGTTTGCCGATCCCGGATTGGCGTTCTTCTCACCACCTTGACCATAGGCAATGTCGAGAACACGCGCCGTCAGGGCTGCATCGCCTTGCGATGCGCGCACCTGCCCACTGAAGCGGGCGTTGTTCTGGTTGTCTTTGACGAACAAGATATCTGCCTGCACATCCACCGGATCACTGGACTGAGAAGCAAACGACATCAGGCCACCAGTTTTGGCCTTCGGTTTGGCGGCTGACTCTGCTGCGGATTTGCCCTTCTGAGGAACGAGCCGAGCAACGACACCACTGGAGAAGATCACTTCGCGTTGCTTCTGGCGCACCAGCATTTTGTTGCCGGTCAACGTTCCAGCGGGGAAGGTCACAGCCACCGGATTATTCGAACGAATGGTGCCTTCCTTGGTCAGGACCTCTGCATCACTCAGCTTGGCTGCCATCCCGTTAGACGATTTGACATCGATCCCGTCCAACAAGACCAGCCGGCCGGTCTTGCGATCAAAGTTCCCTTTCACAGCCTTGAGTGCTGTGATCACACCGTCTTTCTGCTTAAGATTTCCGGTGATCCCGGCAAGGTCGATCGGCTTGTTGCCGATGAGATCAGTAACCGCCTGCTTGGCCTTGATTATATAGCTGCTGCCGTCTTTCTGATTGAAACCTTCGTAGCTGGCGTCGTTCATGGTCGGCCGGCTCAGCGAATTGAGCGAAACATTTTCGGTTTTGAATTTAAGCTCGCCGCCGCCCGTTGAAATACTGATCGTCCGCTGCATGAAGAGTCCGTAACTGGCGAGCAGGCAGACGACGGCAACTGGCAGCATAACCCGCAGCGAACGCACCACAAATGTGTGGCGGCGGGCCTGCCGCATGGCCTTGTTACGCTCTTCCTCGGAAATGAAGACGAGGCCCTGGCCGCGTTGTTGGCCGCGGTCCGGCCCTCTGTCAGGCAGGGCCACCTCTCGGCCGGTGTCTATCGATACCAGTGACATCGAATCCCCAACTCGTATCAAGCCCAACTCGTATCAAGCCCAACTTGTATCAAGACTGCCGAAAGGCTCGGACATCGAGAGCAAATTGCAAATGCTGCAACCCAAAATATGCTGCCTCTAAATTAGGGAGACATTGGGACAAAATACTGAATATCCTCATTCACTTAGACGCGAGCGCGGACATCATCCGCAAAACCGTACAGGTCGCAGCAGGTGCGCGCAACATTCGATCGGGATATGACCTGTTTCTCAGCAGGTTATGCCATCAGCTGTGGGCGAAAATATCCATGTCTTCAAAGCCCGTCAGATCCAGATCTGCCCGCGTCGGCAAAAAGCGGAAAGCGGCGTCCGCAAGCGCGCCGCGCCCTTCCCGCTCCAGCATGGCGTCAAGACGCGCTTTGATACCATGGAGATGGAGAACATCGGAGGCCGCATAGGCCTTCTGTGCATCGCTTAAGTTAGTGGCTGCCCAATCGGAGCTTTGTTGCTGCTTAGACAACTCAACCCCGAGCAGTTCTGACGTGAGGTCCTTAAGCCCATGACGATCCGTATAAGTCCGAACCAGCTTGGATGCGATCTTTGTGCAGTATATCGGTGCTGTTACAACTCCGAGATACTGCTTGATAACCGCCACATCAAAGCGCGCAAAGTGGAAGATTTTGACGATCGCTTCATCCGCCATCAGGGCCACGAGATTTGGCGCCTCGTAACGCCCAGCCTCGAATTGAACCAGATGTGCCACGTTATCGCCACCTGACAACTGCACGACGCAGAGACGATCACGATGCGGCTTTAATCCTAACGTTTCACTATCGACGGCAACCCCATTGGGGAAACTCAATCCCGC
>JBCDBQ010000445.1:0-6351 GCA_039183375.1 Pseudomonadota bacterium | reverse complement strand
TCAACGCGTGCCTCGAGAATCCGTTGATCCAACAATCAAACACTACCACTGGCTGGACCTGCAGATGGCGCTGATGGAAGGGTACGACCGTGGTGCAGATACCTGCGCAGTTGTCGATCGCAATGGTAACATCTCCGAAGGCCCAGGTTTCAACATCTTTGCTGTCAAAGACGGTCGTATCGTTACGCCGCCGGATGACGTCTGACTCGATGGAATGACCCGGAATACCGTCTTTAAGCTTGCCGAGGAGACCAATCTGCAGATCAGTGCCGAGGCATTGCCTGCAGATGATCTGCGCACGGCAGATGAGGTCTTTATCTCAACAACAGGAGGCGGGGTCATCGCCATTTCAGAAGTCGATGGGTTGGCGATTGGCGGCGGTTCAGCCGGCCCTGTCACGCGCCGCCTGGATGATCTGTACTGGTCGCGGCGGCGTGACGGCTGGTTGTCGACACCCGTCGACTATGAAGCCGAGCTCTCATTCGAGCCAAAGTAAAACGCTTGGCGGCTTACTCAGCGAAGTGGTGGGTTCACCGGGATCGTAATGGGACGATTGCGACGAACAATGCTCGTATTCACTCTCACATTATTGGTGACGTTTTGCGCGGCACGTTCCTGACCACCCACGTTGATATGGAGTGGTGTCTTCTGTCCCGGGTTGATTACCATGGTCTTGGTCTTCGGCAGCGGGCGGAACACCCGTACACCCTCTTCGATCGTAATCGTCGCTCCGTAGTACGGACGCGGCTCTATCCGAATCAGCGATGCATCCTGAGCAAGTGCGCTTGACGCAAACAATGAAACTGCCGGAAGGCAAGCCAGGACTAAGCGAAACATTGAACTCTCCAAACCAAAGGGAACACTCAAGCTGTCGCTATTTTACGCTTGGTCCATAGGGCGTGCTTAACCTTTCAGAAACCATGATTAATGGGGCTCATCTCATCCCGTCCAAGGAGGCGAATTAGGCCGTGGCTGATATGCCACGACGGCGATGCGCCATACAAATGCACCAAACTTGCCTTGGTGGAGACTGAAAAGTCCCATGTTTTGGAGAAATAAGTGTGCACTAACCTGTTCTCCAGAAAGGCAAAATTATGTTGCGAACTACGATTGCCCTGCTCGCATCCGTGGCAGTTGGCGTGCCGTTTGGCAGCTTGGCAACAGCCGCGCAATCTCAGAATGGCTCTCTCGAAATCGATACACGGCTTGGTTACAAGGTCCTGCGTCAGTCCACGAAACAAAGAGTTTTTCTTCGAATTGGCCTGAAGGGTATCCACAATCCGTCCGGCGAAATTGAACGTGCGCCCGTCAACGTTGCCCTGGTTATCGACCGGTCCGGCTCCATGCGTGGCGCAAAGATGGCGAAAGCCCGCGAAGCAGCAATGATGGCCATTGAACGGCTGAGCCGGAGGGATGTTGCCTCGGTCGTCGCATTCAGCAATGCGGTTGAGGTCGTCGCCCCGGCAGGCCGAGTAAATAGTCATCGCCGTTATTCGCGATTGATCGAGAAAATTCGATCAGGCGGCAGTACCGCGATTTATGCGGCCGTCAAAACCGGCGCCGATGAACTGGCCGAATTCAGTAATGGCCGACGCCTGGATCGGATCATTTTATTGTCCGATGGCCTCGCCAACGTTGGCCCCCGAGATCCGTATGACTTTGAGGAGCTTGGTGCAGATCTCGGTGGACAGGGTATATCCGTGACAACTATCGGCCTCGGCCGCGGGTACAACGAAGATCTTATGGCGCGGCTGGCAGGTGCGAGTGATGGCAACCATGACTTCGCCCAAACGGCAGATGACCTGCGCCGCATTTTCAATCGAGAGTTCGATGACGTTCTGTCGGTTATAGCCCAGGATATCGAAATCATCATTGAAACCCGTAGTGGCGTTCGCCCACTTCGCTCACTTGGGCGTCGCGCGAAGATTGAGGGACGCAAGGCCATCTTTAAGGTCGCTCAGGCTTACTCCAAGTCTACGCACAGTCTTCAGCTGGAACTGGAGGTCGACCCTGACATCGCATCCGGCGAACAGGAGCTGGCTAATGTTATCGTACGCTACAAGCCGCATGGGGGGACAACTCAAGAAACGCGTAACTCCAAAGTGCGCGCCTCATTCAGTTCTGATGAGGACAGCGTCAAGCGCAGTATGGACCCCGTAGTGATGGATCCTGTTGTTGAACTTCAGGCACGCGAAAAGAGCCGTCAGGCTATCAAACTGCGTGACAAGGGCGATGTTCAGGCCGCACAGGAAGCACTGCGCCAGGGCCGCGCTTTGATCTCTGGTCAGCGGGCGACACGCGCCAAGCTGAAGTATAAGGCGTCATCGCGCTTGAACCGACTTGAAGAGCAGTACAGCAAGGATGAGTCGGAGATCTCAAAGCGCAACTGGAATGTCCAGCGAAAGTCCATGCGCAGAAGCTTGAGCAACTCATCTGGCGCCAGCGTCAAGTACTAAGCAGCTTCTTTGGCTGAGGGTCCGAGCCATTTTTTTCTCCAGATGGCTTGGACCAATTGCCTGATGCACGCTTGAAGTCTGCAAGGCCAAGCTACCTGCCAGGTACGACGCGGAGCACTTGGCCATTTCTGCTGTCGGTCAACACATAAAGCGCGCCGTCGGGCCCCTGGCGAACATCGCGTATTCTAGACCGCAGGTTTTCAAGCAACGTCTCCTCGGCCACAACCTTCTCGCCATCGAGAACTAGGCGCGCCAGGTGGCGGTCCTTCAAAGCTCCGACAAACAGATTGCCTTTCCACTGCGGATACTTGTCGGACCACGAGAATGCCATTCCGGAGGGCGCAATCGACGGGTCCCAGTAATACACTGGCTGCTCCATACCGGATTGTTGGGTTCCCACGCCGATCTTCGCACCCGAGTAGTCACGACCATACGTGATGACCGGCCAGCCGTAATTTTTGCCCGCTTGCGGAATATTGATTTCGTCACCGCCACGGGCTCCATGCTCAACAGTCCATAGTTTGCCGCTTTCTGGGTGGATCGCCGCAGATTGCGGATTGCGGTGACCGATCGACCAGATGTGCGGCAATGCTTTGTACTGATCGCCAATGAACGGATTGTCCTGTGGCACAGAGCCATCGGCATTGATGCGTACAATCTTTCCGTAGTGTGTCTTCGGGTCCTGCGCATAGAACTTCTGATAGCGCTCGCCCAATGTCACAAACAGCTTTCCGTCAGGAGCAAATGCCAAGCGGGAACCAAAATGTAGCCCACCACCGTTGGCGGGCAATTGCTTGAAGATAACCTTCAGATCCTCAAGCCGATCTCCTTGCGTATCCGACACAAATTTCAATCGCGCGACGCTGGTGCCGTTCTGGCCGCGTCCACGGGGCTGCGAATAGGACACAAACAATATGCGTGAAGTCGCAAAGTCTGGCGCTAAAGCAATGTCAAGCATACCGCCTTGGCCACGCGCGCTGACCTTGGGGGCGCCGCTTAGCGGCTTTGAAACGCGGCCGGATTTATCGACTATGCGGATCGCACCGGGGCGCTCGGTCACGATGACCCGGCCGTCAGGTAGAAACTGCATGCCCCAAGGGTGCACCAGACCCTTAGCAACAACCTGTGTTTTGGCACCGGTTGGCTGTTGTGGTTTCGGGGCCTGTGTCTGAACTGCTGCGGCTGGAAAAGCCAGTACAGCCGAAATTGCGAAGAAGACGCTCACAAAATGCATGATGCCGAAACTCCAATTTGCGGTGTTCCGGCATCATATCGCGATTGTTTGTGACCGGGGAAAGTAAGTTTTCCGCTGATCAACTAAATCTGATCGTCTAATTACCTGACCCGGCGTGGGTTCATGTAAAGGTCAACCTCCTGCTTCTCGAGCTTGGGCGTCACCTTTCCCAGCATCACCTGCTTTGCCAACCGTTTGATGTGGCTACGGCAGCGATCATTGAAAATCAGCATACCGGTGAACAGCTTGAGCGTATTAAGCAATTGCTTGCTCGCGTATTCTTCTTTGACCCGGCAGCGCCACTTGCCCGAAATCGAGAAGAACGCACCGTCTAGGCGGCCAATGCGTTCGTTGTGACTGTTGTAGATCGAGTAGTCATCGCCGAACCGGAAGAAGTCCTGGCGGATGCGATAGAACTCCAGCTTGCCATCTTCCAACAGGAAGAACGAGAAGTTCTCCGGCATCAGGGGCCACTTGTTTGCAGACCGCTCAATGTTGACGACCTGGTCCTCATCCGCTGAATTTAGCGAATACGTCATAACCGGCAACAGTCGCGCACCCATTGTCTGTTGAACCGAGCGGGCGAGCATTAGATCCATGGTTGCGCGCCAGTTGAGCTTGTCGGAGAACATTTTGAATACCAAACGCTTGGTCTTGTTCTCTTCCTTCTTCCAAAGGTCCTTGCGATAGCCGATCAGGCCTGTGCGCTTCCCGTCTTCAATCACCTCGGCATAGATGTCCATGTCCTGCGTAAACTGGCGTGACTTGGCCCGGTTGCGCGAGCGCTTGAAGATCCCGAACTCAGTAGGGTTGAGATCGACCAGCCAGACATCAACGATAAAGTGCTTGTAGCCGGCTTTCGACGTCGATTGCTTCGCCAGTCGCTTCTGGCGACGCTTGGATTGTTTCGGTGCAACGATATCGTCGCCGGTTTGTGCCTCGCGCTCTAGAACCTCGGCGCGGGCCTCATAGGCGGCATCATCAGCGGCGCGATCGGCCTCGCGCAACAGTTCGGCGGTGGCAACGTTGGCCATGGAAATCTCCTGTTCTCAGGACGCAGGGCACAACGCTCTCAAACGGTTGTTGCAGATACAGAGGGTTCTGCACGAATCAGTTAGGTCAAAGATTAACATTTTGTGTGGCTGTACAAGGGGCTAACGCTCGGCAAAACCGAGAAAGTGATATTCTCCATCGATTTTGGAGCTGGCCGCTGTTGCGCAGTCACATTCTCGCAAGTGATGCGTGGAGCCCGGCTATATTTGCTGCCTGTCCCGCTCCTGCTTGCGCCAATAATTCTCGTGCATGAGTGAGTGGTCCGGGATCAGCCTGACCCATTAAGACGTCCTGTTCCTTCCACCAGTTGCCCATCTTGAGTGCTGCCTCGATATCCTGATGACCGTTGATGGTTGTCGGTGCCGGGTGCGATTCAACGCGCGGGGCGATGACGTCGAGCATAAATCCAACATTCACCAGCAGGCAGTTGTTCGACCAGTTATGGATCCGCGACGAGATCAGAAAGTTGCCATTGGTGCTGCGCTGAATGCAGCTTGGGTGCCGGAGATGCGGTGCCTCCTCTGCGAATAGGGCGCTGCCCCGAAGGCTCGGCCGGCGAAAATCTTCGGCGATGCGTTGCAACATGTTTGTTGGAGACCGTTGCCCACCGCTGCCGTCGTCAATCTCTCGCAAGGGACGCTCGAGCCGGTAGTACTTTTCGTAACGCTCCCGCCGGTTGAACTTCTCACCCGGTTGCCGCCGCGACCGCATCGAGAACACTGGCACATTGTGGTCGCGCATGTCCGCCGTCGCGCGGTTCATGCCATCGAAGAAAGCGTCTGCGTCGACAATCGGTGGGCAATCGTTCTCGACGAAGAGCATGAACTCAGTGGAGCAGGCCGCTGCTAGTGCCTTGGCCCCCCCGAATATCCCGACATTGCTCGCGCTCCCCAAGGCCTCGAAACCAAACTCTGCCGCAACATCTCGATCAGCTTGGTCGAACTCATTGAAGAAAACCCGTCGGCTAGGAAAAAGATCCAGGACACAGCGGCTCGCGAACGCGCTCAGAGTTGGGCGCAATACATCATGCTGCTTCCAGCTCAGCAAGGAGAGGGTTGTGTCTTTGATCTGCATCGCAACCCGCGGTTTAGGGTGCGACACATGATCCGTCGATGAGACATAGAGCGTATTATATGTTGTCTGATATTATTGCATTGGGCTATTTGGATCCAAATCACTGAATGACTCTACTGAGCCGGTCAAGAAAGGGCCTCCAGATCCCCACCTTGCCGGTCCTTTATCGTTCACGATATGGCCCGACGGTTGCGATCAGGATGCCAAGCCCGACGGCGAACAGCAGCTGGTCGAGCGAGGCTTTCCGGGTCTTGGTTGCTGATCGACTTAGAAGGTCGGTTGAGCACAACGCCTTTGCATCAACACGCTCGGCCCCGCGCGCCACTGGGTATCAGGGCGCCGGAGATTTGGCTCGTTCAGGAGCGCGGGACGTGATTTGCACCGCTAGTTATATATGAGGCGCATATCACGCCCCGCACTTCGGCCGGCAGCGGAGGGTCCATCTTTGGCACGCTGCCCGACTTGAGACCCGTGGCAAGTCACGAGGTCTCGGTCCTCTCCTTCATCCCGGTTCGCCGCCTTGCTTCAGCACAC
>JBCDBQ010000444.1:0-6354 GCA_039183375.1 Pseudomonadota bacterium | reverse complement strand
CGCCCTTCGTTCAACATTTGGAATGGCGGAGCTCGCCTGCGCTTCCCTTTGGTATTTGCACTGTTCAAATTGCGCTTAGATTGAGGACCTTGCAGACATTTACCATGTGACAAGCAATGGCCGTTTCGTAGCGCATCGCTCGCGTTTTGTAACGATGTAAAACCCTAATGAATCATTGTCAAAATTCAGGTTTCGACGACTTTTTTCAGGCTTGTCTCCAGAGCCTCCAATTCAGCATCGGAAAACTCACGATCAGATCGAGCTGCCGTCAATATCGACATGAAACCTCGTGCATTCGGCAGCCAAACAACAGCACCAAATCTCATACCAAATTGATGCGCTCTTTCCAAAACGTTCATACTGTCCGGGACCGCAATCTCCGACCATCGCGACTTTCCTGGTTCATTTCTCATCGCGTGAATGATTATTGGATCACCAAAGTGGAGGCCTTCTTTTACATATAACTCCTGCCAAACCCCGGGGTAGGTCGAATGTGAGTAGTCGACTGATCCTGGTCCCAGATTGACAGCGATTGCGTAACCAGCGGTCGCTATTTCTGTGACAATATCAATATTGTCGACTTTCATGCGGGAGCACCTTTCGTAGGATGCATCCATCTTTACATCAGAGAGTCGCATTTTGTCGTGTGGGCAAGTCTTGAGGTTATACAAACCAATGCGACCTGCCACCAAACCAATCGTTACTTTGTTGCTTCGAAAAGGTAACTTTTGCACCTACACTTCTTTCGCCAACACGAGCCCGATCGGAAAGGTTGGGGCCGTCAGACAGAAGTCCAACGGCCTCGTTCTTAATCAAACCAAATTAGTTCTGCGCATTTGCTGCTGCGCGGCGCTCTGCAATTCCGTCTCGGGAAAGGGATGATTTTGGGGCGCCTTCTTCCCGCAATTTCTCCATTGCGCGGATACTCATATATGCAAACGCTACGACAAAACCCAATGTGCCGAACGTCAGTATTCCAAGTCCAATATCCATGGTTACTCTCCTGTGTTGGCTACTGATTGGTTTACGCTCAATCGCAGGAGTTGGATCAATTAAAGTGAGATTTTATGTCATAATTACAATGGCATACAGTCGCACACAGAATAGTCTCTGTCCTTCTGGGGGCTTATCTGAGGATAACGATCAGTGCGATCCAGAATGCAAGGAGCCCAAGCCAGCCGAACTGGGCGGCAAATAGGCTGAGCCCAAAAATTGAGATAACGATCGCACCAAACGCCAGCGCCTGTTCGAGTTTTGAGCGTGCAGCGAGCGCAGCTTCAATGTCCTTGATGTTGTGCCTCCGCCAGAACGCTGCAACCACCAAAGCAGTGATACTTCGGCATAATAGGCCAGCCCGGGACAACACTTCAGGCGACTTGCTGGTCATAAGGCATTAGGTCCTCTAGGCGCATACGTCGTGGGAGATGCTAGGCCGCCGCTTGAAGGCTCGCAAGTCGATACAAGATAATTATGAGCTGGGAATTGGATATGTTCGTAACGCAACGTGACTCTGGACATCTTTGGCGGTCAAATGCGCCGGTTTCGCGTACAGGTTTCCTGGGAAAATGAGGTTGTGGGCAAGACAGGTTAGCTCCGGGGCGCTTACCAAGTTGGCTCCGGAGCTGGTGCTGACGATCTATTGATTGGCACGTTGGCACGTAGGACGTCGGCGTATGTCGCGCGTTTGAGATCGCGACTGCGATTTGGTTAGATGAGTTTACAATCCTTTATGTCGCCGTTCCCCCGGAACAGGAAAAACAGACCGGACGCAAGCAACAAAGTCAGCCTGTCCCACTTTCCTGGATCAAAGCTTCTGCTTCTTCAAAATACTCTTCGTAACGACCTTTTGCCTTGCCGCGTTGTTTTGCACCGCGTGCTTCTTCGAAGTTGACCATGGGATCGCCGACGAGGATCAAGCCAACCATGCCCGTCGCTCGGTGAGGCGTACAGTAATAGCCATGCGTGCCTTCGGTCGTGAAAGTCACTTCAAGCTCTTCATTGATCTTGCTCTTCCACTCTTCGGCACCCTCTGGGACCATGTTCTTGTCGGACTGAGCATTGTGGCCCTTATCGGTCGGTACAAACTTAACCGTATCTCCGACATTGATTTGCAGCACTGCGGGGCTGTAGATCATGCGGGCCTTGGGATCATCGGGGTCCTTGTTCAGCATTTCTACAATATGCGTTGTCGGTCCTTCAGCCAGAACTGACATTGGGAAGGCTGCAGCCGCGGCTGTTGCCCCCATCAAAGCGATAAATTCACGTCTTGTCGTATTCATAAGTTCTCCTCCAACCCAATCTCAACCGAGATTTGAGGGCCTCCCTTTGCTATCAAAGCAATAAATTCCGTGTTCATTTGCAAAACGCAATCCTTAACTCGTGAAAGCGTGGTCGAATTACGTTCTAGTCGTCTAGCATTTGAATCTCACATTCGCGTTACGAGATATCATAGTTCGATGTATTAGGCCGGACCAGCAAGGCGGAAAATGCTCCTCAAACCGGCTCGAACAGAATTATTGAAGTGCTTGCCTTAGGTCAGCCGTGCCCCACTTTTCGGGTACGACAAGGAGCCGATACCTTGTCGGCCTCGGGTGGACCCGTCCCTCAAGATGTCACCGCCCGAGGCACTCAACCCGAATTCAGTCTTGTCATCCACCTAGCTCGCGGATGTTGGCGTCTGCGCCTCCAGGTCGGCGGGCACAGTCAGGCAATTGTGTGTTGGGGTCCCTTGGTGGGCAGGTACTTAGTTGTCACTGTTCCCTTAACTGCTGGACGCTGGCTTTAAAAAGTTAAGCAAAATCAGTGCTTGATTGGGCGTTGTTGCATAACTCATACTTGAGGCGTGACTGCCCTTTTCCCGTTGACGTCATGCCACACGAGTGATTTCGGCAGTGCCGAAAGCATTGAAACGGTTCATGAGAGCGATACGGATGTGGATTTCGGCAGTTTGTCGGTCGGGGTCTTTCGCTGAGATGCGCTCACCGAATGCCTTGAGGCACCGCATCTTCGCTTCGACCCGGCTTTGAGCGTGGTATCCTGTCCAGCGCTTCCAGAACGCCCGACCGTAGTACCGAGTAGCGCGCAGTGTTTCGTTCCTGTCTCGAGCGGCCGAGCAGTCTTCCGTCCAAGGTCGACCGGTTTTACGGATCGGAATAATTGGGGCGGCGTCACGCTCAATGATGGCCGTGTAGCAGCGACGCGTGTCGTAAGCCCCATCCGCGGTCACGGTCCCGATCTGCTCTTCCTTGGGGATCTGGTCGAGTAGGTCCGGCAGAATCGGGCTATCGCCATTGCTGCTGGAAGTAAACTCGACGGCGCGGATGTCGGAAGTAGCCGAATCCATGGCCAGATGCACCTTGCGCCACTGGCGACACCCCCGAGCGCCATGCTTGCGGGCTTGCCATTCGCCATCGCCGAGAAACTTGATCCCGGTGCTGTCCACAAGAAGGTTGAGCGGACCGTCGGCACGGCGATACGGGATCTGAACGGCCAAGGTTTTTTGGCGACGGCAAAGGGTGGAGTAATCAGGAACCGGCCAATCCAGCCCGGCCAAGCGCAAGAGGCTGGAGACCATCCCTGCCGTCTGTCTCACTGGTAGCTTGAACAGCACCTTGATCGAGAGGCAGAATTGGATAGCAGCATTCGAAAATACCGGCGGGCGCCCGGGCCGACCCGCATGCGCCGCAAGCCAGGTCATATCTTTGTCCAGCCAGACGAGAAGGGACCCGCGCTTCTTGAGTGCAGCATTGTAGTTAGACCAGTTCGTGACGCGGTAACGGGCGGGTGATGGCTTACTCATGCGCCCCGTTTAAACATGTGGATTCGCGTTGTGAATCCTTCAAACAGAGAGTTTTGCAACAACGCCCTCCGGAAGTCTATTCAGCTTTATTGGTCGCGGTTTTTATCTTTCGAAGATAACTGGAAACACTGGAATGTGCGGAGGCAACTGCTTCGTAGTCTTTGGCCTCGAGTGCTGCTGCAACTGCTGTGAGTGACGCGCCGACAGCGTCGATCCCGTACGAAACAGTCCCATGAGAGTCCCTAACTACGATGACGTTGCCCACGGCAGAATAACCTTTGCCCGTGAGATCATGCGCAAGTCGTGCGAGCAAGTCCCAACCAACACGTTCCAACACCCCGGAAGGTTTGAGCGCCTCCCAAATATCCGCACGATCCCACCGGGGCAGGTAAGGAACGGCATCACAAGTCACTTGGATTCTGTGTGTCACCTGAGTAAGTCCGCTGGCGTCGAAGGCGCGCGCAAAGCCACTGTTGCCTGCCACAGGCGGTGCGAAGGCGTAAACCACAATTGGAAGGTAGGGCCATTTTGCCCTTACAAGCGACGCGACGACAAAAGTCATCGCCCCGCCCTTGCTGTGTCCGGTAATCACCAACCCACCCGAGAGCGAAGCGATACGCGACGCGAGCTCCCATTCGATCCAAGGCCAGAGATGCATCACGGCGGTTGCAAATCCGGTTTCGGCGTCGATATCGTCGGCACCGCAAGCTTCAAATTCAGGCGTGTAGGTTTCGCTAGCCACGCGGAAACCGGCAGCATCCTGAAAGTCGGGCATTACATCGTAAACGAAGGCTCGATCACCATCGCCGCGTGTTTCGCTGCGCAAGATTTGTGCTTGTTCGCCAGGAGCAGTGGTCACACGGCGGATTTGGTACGCGCAGATACAGGCGTTCATCGCGGCCAAGGCTTCGGGCCAAGAAAGTGGCTTGCTGTTTATGGGAACATCAAACTTGTCTTGCAAGGCCCACACAACAGTTTTTGAGCTCCTCAGCCGTACGAGCGGAACTTTACCAAAGCAGAAGAAACAAATCTTTGGCTTGGGTCAGTCTAAGGTAGGTTCTTGTGAAGCGGTTCCAGTGCGGCGCGAAATCGCCCCAGAGAACAGCGATTGAGCGGTCTCGTCGCATATTTCCCTCATGGTCCTAAGAGTCCTTTCACAGGACCGAACACTAAAAAACCATGAGCCACCGTTCGTGCGGATTTTGGTTTGTGCTTTCAGGGAGCAATAAACGAACCAATTTGCACGGGAGGTCATGCGAGCATGTTGACGGGTTTACTCCTAGGGGGAACGGGTTTTTGCGATAGGGATTTGTTTACAGAGGAGTCGGGTTGAAACTGAGGTGAAAGACAAGCAGTTGTGAGAAGAAGCAAGCAAGATCAGGCGAGAACGAAGCATGTAATGACGAATAGAACAGACTTGATGGAGGAAGGTCTGGCCGCCGCTGAGTTGAGCTTGCGTGAACAGGCCAAGACCTGGGAAAACTACACGGATGAAAAGGCCGACGTGGCCAAAAGCCTAATGCTTGGTGTGAGGTCTGTCTTGCGCGATATGCCAGCGGGTCATGCGTTTCGGTCACTTTCAATAGGATCAAGCGAAGAACCGCAACTTAAGCTGCTGCATGCGTTATCCGACGGCGGTCTTTGGCTTTATGACAAGGATCCGGCGGCATTGCGTGCGGTCCAGTACATCGTAGAACGCCATATGCTAAAGGACATTCATCTTGAAGTCGGAGACTACCAGAAAGACTTTCGAACGGACAAGTCAACACTGGACACGATTGCCAAGAAGCTTGGTGGACAACGGTTCGACTTGGTCACACTCCACCATTCATTGTATTACTCTGAGCCTGCGTACTGGCCGGAGCTGGTGAGCAAGCTGACAACCCATGTCCTGAGTAAGCCAGGTATGCTTCACATGGCTCTGATGTCATCATCCACGGACTGCCCGTATACTACAACATGGCTGTACAACCATTTTGCCAACAAGTTTCTAGGACATTCGAATTCTCAGAATCTTCTCGACTTGCCAGCACAGATACGAACAACGACGCAGCATTTACGCTTCTCCGCGCAGAGTAGTGCAACAAGGTTTCGGCCCAGCAGTTTTCGGGAAATGATGGCGGTTGTCTGGATGATTATGCTTCATCCGGACGTGCACCAATTTGACTTAGACCAACGTACTGAAATTACCGAATTTGTTTTGGACGAATTTTGGTTGCCGCGTCGCGACATTATTCAAATTCAAGACTACGTGACCGCAGTCAAACCAGTTTAGGTCGGCATTCGTTTGCTGTTTGTGAGGCGGCGTAGCAACCTGAAGTACTGTGGACAGCATGTGTCTTTATTAGTGCGAAGCTTTACAACGAGCCTATAACCGCAGTACTTTTCGCGGTACTATACCGGTGCGCCGCAGTTACATACAGTTCTGCACAAATTAGGGAAAGTGTTGCCAAGCTTGATGACCCACACGGAACAAGAAAGTCTAAACCAAAGCGGTCAAGGCAGCTCAAAGATATCGCGCTTGCGGTTTCGGTCGGCTGACTTCGCAAGCAAAT
>JBCDBQ010000443.1:0-6359 GCA_039183375.1 Pseudomonadota bacterium | reverse complement strand
GAGATCCACCCAGCTCCGATCAGCGCCGACGGCTACACCGTCGATCTCGACGGCCTCGCAAAACTGGCTCGCAAGGTCAAGCCGCGCCTGATTACCATTGGCGGCAGCCTCAACCTGTTTCCGCATCCTGTCGCGGAGATCTGCGCTATTGCCGACAAGGTCGGCGCCTGGGTTTTGTTCGATGCCGCACACCAATGCGGGATCATCGCCGGTGGCGCGTGGCCCAACCCATTGGCGGAAGGCGCTCACCTGATGACGATGAGCACTTACAAAAGCCTTGCAGGACCAGCCGGCGGTCTGATCGTCACGAACGAAGCTGAAATCGCAGAAAGGCTCGACACCATCGCCTTCCCCGGAATGACAGCAAATTTCGATGCAGCCAAGTCAGCCGCGCTCGCGCTCACCATGATCGACTGGCGCAAACACGGCAAACAATACGCCAAAGCCATGGTCAAGCTGTCAAAGCGCATGGCGAAGGAGTTTGCGAAGGCAGGCTTGCCAGTCTTCGGTGCCGATCAGGGCTTCACCCAGTCACATCAGTTTGCCGTCGAAGCAGCCAAGTTCGGAGGTGGACAGGCAGCATCGAAAACGTTGCGCAAAGCCGGTTTTCTGGCCTGCGGTATTGGTCTGCCGATCGAGGCCGTTGACGGCGACATCAACGGTCTCCGCATCGGCACGCCGGAACTGGCTCGCTGGGGTATAGAGGAAAAGCACGCACCAAGGCTTGCTCAACTGATCGCAACGGCCCTCAGATCAAATGGCCCTGAGACACTGGCCGACGAAGTCCGTGAGTTTCGTCAGGAGTTCCACGACATGCGCTTCATCTGCAAGTGACAGCGCCAACTCCAGCCATCATGGCGCAATCACCTTTCATCACGGCTCTGATCGCAGCCCCCTCAGGCGGTGTGTAATCTGACAACCAACATCATCCAACCCTGGGGGAAACACACAGTATGAGTCTGAATGGTAAGGCCTATATCGCCGGTGTTTATGAACACCCGACGCGAAAGGCAATCGACAAATCACTGCCAGAGTTGCATGCCGACGTGGCGGCCGGCGCTTTGGCTGACGCGGGTATCAGCGCATCCGACGTTGACGGCTATTTTTGCGCCGGCGACGCACCAGGCCTCGGCCCAATCAATATGGTCGACTATCTTGGCCTCAATCCCAATCACGTTGATTCAACCGACACCGGCGGATCTTCTTATGTCGTCCACGTCGAGCACGCCGCACAAGCTATTGCCGCCGGGCGCTGCAAGATCGCGTTGATTACTCTGGCCGGCCGACCAGCAGCCGAAGGCATGGCAACGGGCACCGCGCCGCGCGTTTACAATCAAGCCGCGCCCGATGTGCAGTTTGAGTTCCCTTACGCGCCGGTTGTTACCAACATGTACGCAATGGCCGCGATGCGCCACATGCATGAGTTCGGCACAACGTCCGAACAACTGGCATGGATCAGGGTCGCCGCATCAACGCACGCCCAACACAATGAGCATGCCATGCGCCGCGAGGTTGTCACCGTGGAGGACGTTGTCAATTCTCCGATGATCACGACGCCGCTTCATCGCCTCGATTGCTGTGTGATTTCTGACGGGGGCGGCGCACTCGTCGTCGTCCACCCGGATGTCGCCAAGGAACTCAACCGACCAAAGATCAAGGTGCGAGGCTGCGGAACAGCGGTGAAGGGCCAGCTCAATGGCTACGTTGACCTCACCTACACAGCTGGACGTCAGAGCGGACCAAAGGCCTTCGAGGAAGCCGGCGTCAAGCCGTCGGACATGAAGTATGCCTCGATCTACGACAGCTTCACGATCACCGTCTTATTGCAACTAGAAGATCTCGGCTTCTGCGAGAAGGGTGAGGGCGGCAAGTTCGTTTCCGACGGCAATCTGATATCCGGCGTCGGTAAGCTGCCGTTCAACACCGACGGTGGCGGCCTCTGCAACAACCACCCGGCCAACCGCGGTGGTATGACGAAGGTGATCGAGGCCGTCCGCCAACTCCGCGGCGAAGCCCATCCAAAAGTGCAGGTGGCAAACTGCGACCTGGCCGTGGCCCACGGCACAGGTGGCTCGATCGGCACCCGTCACTGCAGTTCCACTGTCATTCTCGAGAGGGAGTAAGCCTGATGAGCGAAGAACGCACCATTGCGGCACCCCAGCCGAACACCGAGACCCAGGTCTATTGGGATGCAGCCGAGAACGGCAAACTGATGATTCAGAAGTGCAAGGATACCGGAAAATTCTTCTGCTATCCGCGCGCACGGTCCCCATTCACACTATCGGACAACGTCGAATGGGTTGAAGCCAAAGGCACTGGCGAGATCTATTCATTCTCGGTAATGAAACGTGCCAAGGTTGAGTTTACCATCGCCTATGTCAAGTTGGATGAAGGCATCACAATGATGACCAACATCGTCGACACCGACTATGACGCGTTGAAGATCGGCCAGAAGGTAAAGGTTGTCTTCAAACCTACTGACGGCGGTCCGCCTGTGCCGATGTTCACGCCGGCATAGAGCGAAACAACAACAGGTCCAATTGCGACAATTGGAAAACTGTCATGAAATGTTCGGCAGGCGCGTGGCACACCGTCTGCCGAAATCTTTTTACGAGTGCAGGATCTTTCCGGACTGATTGGCAGCACACACGTCAGATTGCAGTGCAGGAACGAAGATCTTGATCGAGTTCAAACATCGAGAGAGAAAACATGGCTGAGAGAATTGACGTCCCGACTGACCTGCTTCCAACGCGGGCAGTCTATTTTCTTCGCCATGGTGAGACCCAGTACAACCTTGAGCGCAAGTTCCAAGGCAGCATTGACGTACCACTTAATCCGAACGGCGTTGCCCAGGCCCAAAGGGCTGCTGAGATCCTGGATGGCAAGCCATTCACGCGGATCGTCTCAAGTCCCGCAAATCGCGTACTCAAGACTGCCTGTTTCACGGCGGAGGCCTCAGGCGCTCCTATGCACATCGATACCGACCTACTGGAATTCAACGTCGGTAGCTTTGAGGGTCAGTGCATCACAACGACAAAAAAGGCCCACGGCCTTGGTGAAGACGACTCATTCATGTCAATCCTGCCGGATGATGCTGACAAGTGGCATGAGTTCGTACCGAGAGTGTGCGCCTCAGTGAAACGCTGGACGGACAAGCATCACGACGAAACGCTGCTCGTCGCAGCCCACGGCTTGGTCTTTCGTGCGTTGACACTGTCGTTAGCAGGCGAACACTTGGTCAGCCAGAATGCCGAGCCATATTACTTCGCGCCTGAAGGCAGCTCATGGCGAATTGAGAAGCTGGCATAGCTTAGTCAACCGTTATCCCATGGCCTCGTACTTAGTTCGTAAGAGCTAGCTCACGCGGCTATAAGCAACGCGCCAAATGAGGAGTGCAATAACGCCTCCCTGGATCGCAAAAATGGTGGATAGCTCTAGCGCATTGAGCCAGCCGGCAGTGGTCATATAACCTTCATGCCAGTGCCAGACACCATGGACAGAAGATGACTGTCGAACCAGAGAAACGCCAGTGAAGAGATTTGTGTTGATTGCAAGCAGCGCAACAAACGGAACAATGGTGCCGGCCTTGAGTGCAGAGGACCAGGAGCGACAGCCATTTTGGTGCAAGATATACCAACACGGTCCACCAAATACTAAGAGACAGAAAAACCAAACGCCCGAAGCAAGCACGAACACTCCTAATGTCTTTGAGATTCCGTACTCTGCAAAATGACCCGCACCCAGTATTTGGTACAGTGAAATGGAGTAGTGGGCCGACAGCAGCGCCCCACCAAGCATTGCACCGAATACGAGTGCAAGGATGATCCTCAGCGGATTGGCGTCGAGACTTACGCTTGATGGGGACATAACTCGAATGCCCTGCGCTCACTTAAACTATCAAACTCAGCTCTAACTTAGCGCTTCCAGCAGCAATTCCCCAGACCAAGCGAGATGGTCGGTAAATGCAGGGTAAAATAGTAAGTTAACTATATAGGCACTGATCTAAACACGCGCATAATACGTTCGGATGGTGTAGTCCTTGTTCGGACCTTCAACGGTATGACTGACGTAAAGCACCCCATCGCCCAGGCGATATGTACTCGCATAGAAGTCCTGATTGCATAGATGCTCCGCGTGTGCCGCAGCAGCCCATCCGTCTTTGCGATCCGCCAGCTCAAACTTCAGGACATGAAATGCAGCGTCACGATTGTGGGCATCATCGTGCGTGACGGCAATACCATCGGGCGTCAGGGTATACTGATATCTTTTCTGAAACGACCCGACGCCTTCCAGAACACCCGCTTCGGAATAATTGAGAACAGCACTGCCATCGCGTACAAATGAAGCGCTGCCAGCTGCCTTGTGTCCGTTGCTCATCTGCCGTTCGAAGCGCCAGCTGCCAGCAAGCGCTTCGAAGGCCAAGGCGTTAGCGCAGACGTCGCTCAACCCACTGCCATCCCTGGATCACAACGAGTGTTGCGAGTGCGGTCTTGAGAAGATCGCCGACAATAAACGGCGTCAGGTAGATTTGCAGCATTTCTGGAGTCGTATTCATCCATGTCACGACAGGCAAGACCAACAGATAGGCGTGCGCCAATCCAATGACATAAAGTGCGACTTGTCCGATCATCATGGCAGCAAACAAGGCCAGGGCGTTCTCCCGCCAGCGCAAAGTATCAGCCAGAAATCCGACGACGACGACCATCGCCATGAAGCCCCAGAGAAAACCAGCACTTGGCGCGCCGATAAAATAAGCCAAACCGCTCCCGTTTGCGAACCACGGCATCAGACCACCGAGCGCAATCCCTTCGACCCAATAGGCAAAGATCGTCGCTGCACCGAGGCGCCAGCCGTAAACCGCACCAATCAAAAGCACCACCAGGCTTTGCAGACTGATCGGCACTGGCCCAACCGGTACCTTGAACTGCGCCGATAGCGCCAGCAAACATGACCCGACCAGGATCAAACCAATATCCCGAGTCAGCGCATTCAGGCGTTGCTCTGGTATGAGCCCACTGACCAGCGAGCTGGAACTTGCGATCGACATCGCCTGCCCTCCCTTTGAACTTCGAACAGGCGTTACCTAGAGAGTATTCCGCCGCCCTGTCCAGACCGATTTGCGCGAATGCCACAGAGCCTGAGGGACCTTAGGTTTTAGAGTCACCTCTGGTTGCGGCTGCCTCTAAACCAGCTGCCCGCGTGCTGCGACATCAAAAACTTCAACGACTTGATTGTTGCGCACGCCAATCACCCGATCGACCATATTGACGACCACGCAGACATGGTTCGGGATCACGCGGACAACATCACCCACGTTCGGGCGATCATTACAGGCTGCAAGATCAAGAAAGCCGTGCTCTTCGGCAAAGCCCTGGATACGAGCCTCAGGGTGCTCCAGGATGAGGCCATGCCCATCAAGCCCGCCACCAATGTCGGACGTCAAAGTTTTCGAGCCAGCGTCAAGAATACCGCGCTCCGGCCCCGCTCGACTGACAACAGTTGAAAAGACATTGAGCGCGCAGTCATCCTGCTGGGCTGCGCCACAGGCCATCATCATGCGATCGTTAAAAATGAATGTCCCTGCACGGTGCTCCGTTGCTCCATTGAGTGAACCGAGATTGACAAGGTTTGGCGTACCGCCTGTCGAGACAATCTTCGCTTCAAGGCCGAGCGCCTGCAATCCCGCTCGCGCTTCATCGAAAAATGTCTGAGTCTCCGGCCAGGATTGCTCAGTGGGATAAAACAGCAAGCCCTCCAAGGCGAGATTTGCATCAGCCTTGATGATCTCAGCCAATTGAATGACTTCGCCAACGGTCTCGACGCCGGCGCGTTGACGGCCGGTGTCGCACTCGATCAGAACACCGACAACGCGATCCGCAGCGCGGCCGGCGTCTGAGTAAGCTTCCAGGGTCACCGGATTGTCGGCGCAAACTTTGACGGGCCTGCGGGCAAGCAACTTGGCCAGGCGCCCGGACCGCGCCGCACCAATCAAGTTGTAGCTCACTACGATGTCTTCGATACCGGCGTCGACCATGATCTCGGCTTCACCGAGTTTCTGACATGTTATACCTTGAGCACCAGCCTGAAGCTGTTTGTGCGCGAGAGCCGGGATCTTATGCGTTTTGATGTGCGGGCGGTTCGCAACACCGGCATCATCACACATCCCCTGCAGACGCTCGATGTTCCGCTCGACAATATCAAGATCGATGACAATTGCTGGCGTTCCGAAGTCGCGCGAGATATCGATTTTCAGTTGCTCAAGGCTCATAACGGCTCCAGGCTTGCGAGAAAACAGTACGATGAAACACTACAGCACGTGCACGGTCACGTGCCCAGAGTTTCCAACACGAGGTGATGAG
>JBCDBQ010000442.1:0-6362 GCA_039183375.1 Pseudomonadota bacterium | reverse complement strand
GGCAAAGCTTGCCAGTGTCATGGAGTCAACGCCGCCAGACACGGCAACGGTCACAGGCATGATGTCACTGATCACTGCTCTCAAAGTTGCTGTGCGGAGGGTTGTGTCCGGCTCCTCAGGTGTCATTCTTCGTTGCCTTCTTGAGGGCCGCCGCTTCTGCTTGATGACGAATACTCTGTCGTGCCGCCACGGACGTGCCGTCAGCCACATCGTCTGCCTCGGCTTTTGCTGTCGGCCCGGAAGGCCGTTGCGCGACCTTCACGCCAACGCCGTCAATGTCGTGCTGTTGCCGATCGAGAACATCGCGAGTGACTGTCATGCGACGCACGCCGAGTGTCGTCGTTTGATCCAAGAGGGATGCCGTTGCCGTATCGGCCATACCGTTGGAGATGATGAGCTGCAGCGCTGTTGCCAACCGTCCCTTTTTGCCAATTACCGGCCACTGGCAAACATCGAGAACACCGTCCTGGGCACGCAGGTGATCCAATGCGATGGCCAGATCCTCACCATTCTGGTCATCGATCTCACAGCGTAGGACTTCAACAGTGTCGATGTTTGGAGAGGTTTGCGCCTTCTCGAAAATCAAACACCGCAGGACATTGCTGCGGCGTTCCAACCGCCGGTTGCCGTGGCCTGTTCCTGAACCGGAGAGGCTCTGGTGTTCTGCGCGCACCGACTGGGAGGGTTTGAGGAAGGCGAGTATCGCGGCGCCGGTTGGCGTAATGCGCTCGCCGGTTTCTCCGTCATCGAAGGTTGTGAACCCCTTCAATAATTTGACCGTTGCTGGGGCCGGTACGGGTAGCATGCCATGCGCACTCTTCACCATGCCGCGTCCAATGGGCAGCGGACCCATCGACCAACGACACGGCGACAGTTGAGAAATGATCGATGCGGCTGCCACGATGTCGACGATTGAGTCCCAGGCGCCGACCTCGTGGAATGCGACGTTATCAACGTCGATGCCATGAACTGCGGCCTCAGCTTTTGCCAAATGAGAGAAGATACCGATTGCGTTGTCACGCGTATCAGCCGGAAGGTCAGACTGTTCAAGCATGCTGCGGATGTCGCGCCAGTGTCTGTGATGATGATGATGTGCATGGTTGTGGTCATCATCGTGGCTGTGCGTGTGATGATGGTGGTCGTGGTCAACAGAGTGCTCGGAGGATTGTGTCACGACAAACTTCTTGCCGATCAGAATGCCGTCGGTGAATTCTTCAAGCTTTGCTTCAACACCTGCTGGCCTAACTGCCTCGACGGCCTCGTTCATGGCAGGTATGAGGCATGGCAGGCCGTCACAAAGACTCGCAGCAAACATGTCACCTGCGATGCCGCCCACGGCATCGAGGTGGATTGCTGTGACCGTTTTTGCTTGTAACTCTCTGCTCAAATCGCAACCAATTCACAGTTTGCCTGGAATGCCTGAAAGGCCATCATGGCATTGCTTCGTGTTTTTCAGTGTCGGGATGCATCAAGGCCCACGGCTGTGCGCTCTTTGTATAGATATCGCGCTTGGGTTTGTACCAGCTAGGGTCATCCAGGCTGCCGGCATAGAGCACCACGACTGTCTCGTTGGCGCCGTTTCTGAGCAGCACCGGCGAGCCACATTTGTTGCAGAAGGCTCGTCCCATAGTGTGGCCGCGATCGGCCTTTGACTCGTACCAGGTTGGCTCACCTTCAGTCAGGGTGAATTTGTCTATGCTGACGACGACTGCTGGGAAGTAGGCGCTACCTGTCGCCTGCTGGCAATCGCGGCAGTGGCAGTTGCCCATGTAGAATGGTTCAGCTGTGCACTGATAGCGAATGGCACGGCAGGCACATCCACCGGAAAAATTGCTTGGCATGTTAACACCTCCCCAGAGCCGGTCTGTGAAAGACCTGGGCTTGGCGCCATTTCCATCCTTCAATTGGCGCATGCCCATGATATTTCGTCCGATGCGCTTGCGCTCGGCATTCAGAGGTCCGAAGATAACCTCAAGTCTGAATAGTTGCACGAGACATCCTATGGGCAAAGGTGCAAAATCATGCCAATTCCCTTGAGCGTTCTGCAGTCGACGGCCGAAGAACTTATGGCCAAGGCAGCCATTGAAATTCCGGACGACTACCTGACGGGGCTTGAGACACTGGCGGATACCGAGAGCGGTGAGCTTTCCGCATTCGTGATCCGCGCGATGCTTGATAACTATAAAGCCGCCAAGGAAGATCGCCGCGCGATGTGCGGTGATACGGGTGTTCCGCGCTGGTATGTCAAGATCGGCAATGAAGCGCAGATCGAAGGCGGCCCAGTGAACCTGGAGACTGCTCTGCGCACGGCGACGGCTAATGCAACACGGGAAGTTCCACTGCGGCCGAACCGTGTGCATCCGCTTTGGCGAACCGACCATGACAACAACGTCGGGATCAATGCACCTGAGATCGAATACAGCTTTCACCCCGAGGCGGATTGGGTTGACCTGACAACCGTGCACAAGGGTGGGTTGTTTGGATCAGACTACCGCATGTTGTTCCCTGGTGATGGCATCGAAGGCATCAAGCGGTTTTATCTCGACACGATTGTTGCGTTCGGCAAGCGTGGTCTGGCATGTCAGCCCGCTATTGTTGGTGTGGGTCTCGGCGGCTCGAAGGATGCCTGTATGGTGCTTGGCAAGCAGGCTGCCTGCCTCAGGACCGTCGGTTCAAAAAACCCTGATCCCAAGATTGCGGTGCTCGAGGATGAATTGCGTGATCTCGGTAACTCCACCGGCATCGGCGCGATGGGCTTCATGGGATCATCGACAGTCGTCGATTGTCATATCGAAGTCGGTTACTGCCATACCGGCGGCATGCCGATGTCAGTTCACATGTTCTGTCTGTCGTCGCGCAGAGCTGTTGCACGGATCTTCTCTGACGGACGTGTCGAGTATCGTACCGACCCCGAGTGGTTCACCGACTACTCGCGGCGGACAACCCCCGACTGGGAACTGCCGCAGGCAGAAGCGGCGGAGTAGATCGAGATAATGTCATCGTCACTCAACATCGAGTTTCTGGACCCGACTACGCCAGATTTCGTCGCCAATCCGTACCCCACATTTGCCTATTTTCGTGACAACAAGCCTGTGCATTGGAGCCCGGCGGTGCGTGCCTGGGTGGTTACGCGCTATGATGATGTGCGCGCCGTGATGCTCGATCAGAAATTGCTCTCGGATACAGTGACACCGTTTTACCAGGCGCAATCAGAAGAGACCCAATCAAAGATAGAGATCCTGTTTCGGTATCTTGGCAATTGGCTGGTGTTCAAGGACCCACCCGATCATGCCCGCATCCGGCGCCTAGCGTCGCGTGTGTTCATCAACGACACGCTGCAAAAAGTCCGACCGAGTGTCGAAGGCATCGTTGCGCATCTGATGGACGGCCTTGAGGGCCAGAAAGAGGTTGATCTGGTCAAGCAGTTCTCCGGTCCGCTGCCTGCCTATGTGATTATGGATATGCTTGGCATTCCGCGCGATCAATTGGCTAACGTTAAATTCTGGTCTGACGAAATCAGTCTGTTTATCGCGGCATCCAAGAATACGCCTGACAAGTATGATCGCGCTCGCGCTGGTGTGGAAGCCATGGCGGCCATGCTGCAGGAGTTGATCGATGAGCAACGACGTAGCCCCAAGGACAATGTGCTCGGCATGCTGGTGCGGGCACGTGATGACGAAGATGGTCGCCTAAGCGATGACGAGCTGATTGCAACGTCGATCCTCTTCCTGTTCGCCGGTCATGAGACAACGACTAATCTGATTTCGATGTCGACACTGCACATGCTGGAAGATCCGGAACAACGGGATCAGTTTGTTGCTCTTGACGGCGCGGAGCCGATTGCTGTCGCTATCGAGGAGTTCTTGAGGTTTGATGGCCCGACACCATCGATGGCCAGACTGGCTGCCACTGACTACACGTTAGGTGATGTGACGTTCGAGGCCGGACAACGGGTCTATGCCATGCTTGGCTCGGCCAATCGCGACCCGACAGTTTTTGATACGCCAGACAAGCTCAACATCGCGCGCAGCCCGAACCGCCATGTTACGTTTGGTTATGGCGCGCATTTCTGTCTAGGTGCACCACTGGCGCGTATGGAAGCAGGCATCGCGTTGCCGGCGCTGCATAAACGGTATCCCAAGATGACCATGGCCGACGAACCACAGTGGTCGGACGGCTTTACGTTGCGTGGGCCTTCAAGCCTGCCACTAGTGCTGCAGCCGTAAAGATCGATTGGCCGGGGGAAACGTGAACAGATTGGTTGCCTGGATCGATGCCTTGACTGACCGGGTTGCATCGTTTGGTGCATGGTTGGTTGTGCCGCTCTTCCTTGTCATGGGTTACGAAGTGTTTGCACGCTTCGTCCTCGGCTGGCCGACGTTCTGGTCGTGGGAGGTCGCCTACATCATCACGGGCTCTCATTTCATTCTCGGTATTGCCTACGTCACGAAGACCCGTCAGCACGTCCGCGTGGATTTCATCTATGCCAATCTACCGCCGCGTGGGCAGGCAGCCATCGATGGTGTCATCTATGCCTTCTTCTTGCTTCCGGTGACGATGTGGATGACCTGGAGGCTGTTTGATGTGGCAATCAATGCCTTTCTTATCGGTGAGACGTCAGGTGATTCCGCCTGGAACCCTGTGATCTGGCCGGTTCGCGCGATTGTTGCAGTTGGTTTTGGACTGTTCGCGTTGCAAATTCTGGCTGAAGCTATCCGCAGTTTGCGGTTCGCGCTTGGTCGCGAACGTCAGGCGGCACGATGAACGTTGAACTTGCCGCTTGGATGTTTCCGGTTCTGTTGATGTTGATTTTCATCGGCGTGCCGGTGGCGTTCTCCCTGATGTCTGTCGCATTCGTTTTCGGGCTCATACAATTCGGTGATGCGGCCGTTGTCATGTTTGCGCATCGGGTCGAGGAGGTCTCAGGCTCGCACATCCTGGCCGCGCTGCCGCTCTTCGTTTTTATGGGTGCGATGTTGGAGAGGTCAGGCATCGCTGAGGGCTTGTTCGAGACCATTCACTCCTGGACACACCGTCTGCCAGGCGGCGTTGCTGTCGGCGCAATTGTGCTCTGCATCTTGTTTGCTATGTCCAGTGGGGTGGTTGGCGCAACGGAGACCGTTGTCGGTATGCTGGCGGTACCGGCGATGCTCAAGCATGGATACGACAAGGGGCTGATATCAGGAACGATTTGCGCCGGAGGATCGCTTGGTTCGATCATACCGCCTTCTGTTTTGGTCGTTATTCTTGCGACCATTGCCGATCTTGGGATTGGCGAACTCTTTGCGGCTATGTTGTTTCCGGGTTTGATCCTGGCCGGGCTCTATATCATCTACATTATGGCTTACTGCGCGCTGCGGCCCGGTGCTGTCCAAAGCGATATTGAGCCCGTCATTGACGATCGCCCATTAGCGCAACGCCTGATCCATACCGCGATTGTTCTGTTGCCGCCGGTTGTGCTGATTGTTGCGGTTCTCGGTAGCATCATTTTCGCAATTGCTGTGCCGACCGAAGCGGCTGCTATCGGTGCAATCGGTAGTGTGTTGATGGCCTATGGCTACGGTCGCTTGTCCTATCCGGTCATCAAGGAAGCCGTGATCACAACGCTTTCCATCACGGCGATGGTTCTGACAATCGTCGTCGGAGGATTGATGTTTGCCGGAGTATTCGCAGCCGCAGGTGGTTTGACAGCGCTGCAGACTCTTTTGGCTCAGTCGCAGCTTGGCGCCTGGGGAACTCTATCAGTCATTTTACTTGTGACATTTGTTGCCGGCTTCGTTCTGGATCTCATCTCCATCATGTTGATCCTGGTGCCCCTCGCGATGCCGATCATCAAGTCCTATGGCTTCGATCCATTGTGGTTCTCGATTGCCCTACTGATCATGATGCAGACCAGCATGCTGACGCCGCCTATGGCCGGCGCCATCTTTTATTTTCGTGCGATCGCGCCTCCGGAAATTACGTTGCGGGACATGTACCGCGGCGTGGTTCCGTTCATTTTGTTGCACTTCGTCGTGCTCGCGCTACTGATCGCCTTTCCCTCGTTAGCGCTATGGCTGCCGACGGTTATGCTCGGGACGGGGTAGAGAAATAATAAAATTGGATGGCAGATAGTCGGTCTACTCCAGCATGTTCTTCACGAACTGGCCGTCTTTCATAATAGCCGGCAAGTGTGCACCTTGATTGGTGAGCACCGAAATGTCAGCCAGTGGATCACCATCGACGACAATTAAGTCCGCCAGCGCGTCCTTGGCAACAACACCGAGCTTGCCCTCCATTCCGACAACCTTGGCGGCGTTGATGGTTGCAGAGCGAATCACCTCCATGACAGGCAGGTAGCGGGCACGGAGCGGGAACTCGTC
>JBCDBQ010000441.1:0-6363 GCA_039183375.1 Pseudomonadota bacterium | reverse complement strand
CGATAGCCATTTCCCATTGGTCGTCTGGCAGACAGGCTCCGGCACGCAATCCAACATGAACGCCAACGAAGTTATCTCCAACCGTGCCATTGAGATGCTCGGCGGAGAGATGGGCTCCAAGTCGCCGGTTCACCCGAACGACCACGTTAATATGAGCCAATCATCGAACGACACCTACCCAACTGCGATGCACATCGCTTGCGCTGTTGAGATCCACGCTCAATTGCTGCCGGCGCTTCAGAAGCTGCGCAATGCGTTGAATGACAAAGCTCAAGCCTGGACCGACATCATCAAGATCGGCCGTACCCATACACAGGATGCAACACCGCTAACGCTCGGTCAGGAGTTCTCGGGCTATACCCAGCAACTCGATAATGGCATCGCCCGCATCCAGAGCAGTCTACCGGCCCTCATGGAGCTGGCACAGGGTGGCACCGCGGTTGGTACCGGCCTCAATGCTCCTGTCGGATTTGCCGAGAAAGTCGCCGAACGCGTTACGGCCATTACCGGTCTTGCTTTCACCACGGCGCCAAACAAGTTTGAGGCGCTGGCAGCTCACGACGCCATGCTATTCAGTCACGGTGCTATCAATACGGTTGCAGCATCGCTGTTCAAGATTGCCAATGATATCCGGTTCCTCGGTTCCGGCCCGCGTTCCGGACTTGGTGAACTGGCACTACCGGAAAACGAACCTGGCTCGTCGATCATGCCGGGCAAAGTCAATCCAACCCAGTGCGAAGCGCTGACACAGGTCTGCGTGCAAATCTTTGGTAATCACTCCGCGCTTTCGTTTGCCGGTAGCCAGGGACATTTCGAGCTCAATGTCTTCAATCCGGTCATGGCCTACAACTTCCTGCAGTCCGTCCGGCTGATGTCGGATGCAGCTGTCTCTTTCACGGATAACTGTGTTGTGGGCATTGAACCGCGCAAGGACAATATCAAGGCTGGCCTGGAGCGCTCGTTGATGCTGGTAACGGCACTGGCTCCAAAGATCGGATACGATAACGCCGCGAAGATTGCCAAGACGGCCCATGCCAACGGCACGACCTTGCGAGAAGAAGCCGTTGGCGGCGGCTATGTCACCGAGGCCGAGTTCGATGAGGCCGTTCGACCTGAGAAGATGATTTCACCAGCGTAGCCACTTTCAACTCTCAAGCGGGTACGTCAAAATGACCGGCGACATCGTCAACCTGCGCACGTTTCGAAAGAAGAAGCAGCGCGAGGACAAAGCAAGCAAGGCGGCCGAAAACCGAGCCAAATTCGGCCGCTCGAAGACTGAGAAGCTACGTGACCAAGCCGAGGATAAGGGCCTAAGGCAGCACGTCGATAATCATCGCCTGGGTCAGTCGGATAAGGATCATGACGGCTGAGCGTGAAGAGCCGAGTGCTGCAGAACTTGGCACAGAAGATCAGCGCGCGTTTGGGCCCAGTCGACCGGTCAAACGTTCCTTTTCCATTGCTGGTCATCGCACATCGATCTCGCTGGAGGCGGCTTTTTGGGATGCGCTCAAGAAGATTGCCGCGCGCAAGGATAGCTCGCTCGCATCGCTGGTGGCCGAGATCGATCGCGAACGCGGAGATGCTGGTCTTTCGGGAGCGATACGCGTCTGGATCCTGGACTACTATCAGCGGCGCGCAGACAGACTGCCGGAGACAGATCAGGACAGCACTATATGATGAAGTGCTCAAACCTCCGCGTGAGCTGGGCTTCATCCTGACGGGTCTCGACCTTGATCGGACCGTTCTTGGCGACGCCGAAAAGGCGGCCATTCCTGCCGCGCACATAAGCAAGATGATCCAGCAAACGCTTGTACGCGCGATCATAGGCCTGGCGGTCGCGGGCCGCGACCTGACCGTTGTTTGTCAGGTGCCGACGTAAGCCCTGATACGATAAGACTGTAAGGAACAGCACATAGGTCTGGTTCATGCTGTGGGCGGCATTTGCGCGGCGGGCAAGACGGATCAGGAACCACAATACAGTGAACAGCAGACGAAAAAGAATGCCTCGCAACGTAATGCTCTTACCTTCGGTCCTTGGTTTTTCCGATTGCTTGCTCTTCTTGTCGTCGGACCATTTTTTTGGATCGATTAGCGGTGTGAAGAACATCATTCGCCAACGGGAGTACGCGGGGCGCTTGTCAAGCGACCAACTCCGGCCAACATGTTCATAGTTCGTGAGAAGCATTGTGGCGAGACTGACGGCATCCAGTGATGCCTCCACACGAATTGTGCGGTTCTTCAAGCCAGGAATGCTCTCGTACGTCTGCTTGAAGTCAGAACCGCCAACTGTCGGTGCACCAAACGTAATCACGGCACCGACGTTGTACTTCCTATTGTAGCCTTCAGAGGAGTTCTCTGGGTGGTTCGCGAAGTGAAACGCAGCCAGCTTGGCCAATGCGCCGCCAAGCGAATGCCCTGAAAACACGGTTCGCTTCACTAATCGATCACGGATCAAGCGGTCGAGCCATCTCTCTATGTCATCGCGGACGCTGCCCCAGGCGATCGCAAATCCGGTATGACGTGATGGTTCCAATGGCCCAATGACAGGGCCGTCTTTCTGCTTGCGCTCGTCACTAAGTTCTGTGGTTTGGACCGAGTCAAAGTCAGTCGACCAATCCTTGAGCGTAAAAAACTCTGTACCGCGAAAGATCAAGTAGGCCGTCTCATCCAGAACAAATCCGTAGGCTTGGGTATCAGCAATCGATTCACGCGCTTCGAAAAATCGAAACTCCGTGATCCCGTGTGGATGATCTTCGTATAGATTTTTCTCAATTATCGCCGGGCGGTAATAGGCTAGCGCCGACTTATAAGCGAGGAACTCCGTCAGCGTGAGCGGTGGCGCGCCGGTATCCCAATCGAAACTGGCGTCGTAGATCTGGAAACCAGGATTGTACTGAGTGGGTGGACTGCGTTCCAAAAACCAAATGTACCGTTCAGCCGTTTCTTCAGATACCAATTGCATGTCAAAATCGGCACTGGTGTTGCTGGCATTGCGGCTGGACGTATGATCCGCTGATCTAAGCGCCAAGTCGTCGGCTATGTTATGCGATGATCCGTTCACGTGGTTCTGCTGCGCCTGGGTTGCGACAGGCTGCTGATGAGAGGCCTTTCCTTCCAGAGCCTCAAGATATTTCTGCATGCTCGACATGACTGTCGCAAGCTTCGAACGAGTTAGGTGGAGCCCGCACCCTAAAATAGCGGGTGAGAATAAGAACGGTCAAATCATTGAACAAGTTAACGTCTTCGCGGCAGCGCTTCTGAGCGAATTGAGGTACATTGCCGGTTATGAAATGGAAGAATGACGAGCGAAAACGGCGTGGTTACCATCACGGAAACCTCCGCGAGGCCTTGATGGAGGCTGCATTGTCGCTTATCGCGGAGAAGGGCCCAGCCGGCTTTACATTCGCGGAGGCGGCCCGTGCTGCCGGTGTGTCTGCGGCCGCGCCCTATCGACACTTTCGCGACAAGGACGCGCTTCTGGCCGGTGTCGCGCGATTAGGGTTCGAGCGCTTCAGCGATATGTTGAACAAGGCCTGGAATGATGGCCAACCATCAACCCAGGTTGCATTTACCAATCTCGGCAAGGCGTATCTGGCATTCGCGCGACAGGAGCCTGCGTTCTTCACCGCGATGTTTGAGTCAGGTCTTTCACACGCGGAGTACCCGGAGCTCCGGGAAGCCGGCGACCGCGCCTTCAACGTTCTGCGAGAAGCGTGCGAGGCGGTCTCAAGCACAATACCATCTGAGAAAAGACCACCAGCCATGATGATGGCGTTGCACATATGGTCACTCTCTCACGGCATCGCTTCCCTATTCGCCAGGGGCGACCGGGCCCGACGCCCCATTCCAATGGAACCTGAAGATCTGTTGGAAGCCGCATCGTTGATCTACATGGATGGGCTAAGCAAGGATCGCTGACGTCCGGATGTGTCATCGGCCTTCGAAGGTTGGAACACGCTTCTCGAGTCGTGCGGCGACGCCTTCAACCGCATCACGCGTGCCATAGGTGGCAAGTGCACGCTCATCCAGGGCTGAGTGCTCGGCATGGAATTGGATGTCCATTTGACGGAGCATGATCGCTTTCATTGTCCGCATTGAGATCGGTGCGTTCATTGCCAATCGATCGACAAGCTTCTTTGTGACGGCTTCCAGTTCATCCGGAGCTGCGACCCGAGAAATTACGCCAAGGTCATGGAGACGACCAGCCGGCATCGGATCTCCCAGCAAAAGGAACTCACGGCCCTGGACAGGGCCGGCACTGGACATAATCTTCTTCGTCAAAAACCAAGTGGTTGAAACGCCCATCTGCGCCAAAGGCATCATCAAGTAGGTTTCGCTTGAGGCGACCACAAAATCACAGTGCAAGGCAAGTTCACATCCACCGGCAATGCCTGGTCCGTGGACAACGGCAACCACAGGCAGGGGGTAGCGCTGCACGGCATCAAACATCTGCTCGATGATGACCGCCTGTTCCGGATCCACACCCGTTGTTGCCAGCTGCAAACCACCACAAAATGCCGGACCCTCACCGCGCAGGACGGTGACGCGCTCCTCCGGTGGCGGCTCAACCGCAAAGGCAGCGCGCAACTCCTCCATCATCTCTTCGTTGAGCGAGTTGCGCTTTTCCGGACGGTTCAACGTGACAGTGCGGACAGCACCATTGGTCTCGATTTTGACGAGGCTCATGTATTTGTCTCCGGCTTGGTCATAACTCGCTCAGGTGAGGTTACAGCAAACCGAACCCGCGATGCCAGCCGAGCGACTTCTACGGACTTGATAAATAGCCCGTGGTGCATTTGTTGCGGTCACTTTAACCGTCAGCTAACACAACATCTATAGGTTGCGCTTATTCATTTGTGGCAGATTGGCAATCTCCTCGACATCTACGTCTAGCTGTCGAGCATTTTCGAGGCTTCCAGAAGATGAAGCGACATCAGTCTTCTCCCCGAAAGGCGAACCCAAAGCGACACGATACTAAAGAGCTTCCAGTTGTATCTCTTGCAATCGGTTGCATTTGGGGCGTCTTTGTTGGCCTCGGGCTGATTTATAGCAATGAGAACTACGAAATCATCAAAGCCACTCTGGATGGAGCACAAACCGGGGCTCCCAATGGACCACTGATCTTCGTCTTGACCGTCCTATCACTGCCGCTCTTTCTAGTGGTCCTACTTGTTGGTCTTATCGCCTTTCGCAAGAGCCAAAAATTCTGGTATTTCATCGGCGGGACGGTTGCCGGATTTTTCGGCGCCAACGTGTTGCAGAGCGTTACGTCTGGAATTGGTGGCGCGTAGTCCCGAACTGTAGCTATTAATATGACCGCGGCAGGCCCAACACCCTTTCAGCGATAAAGCAACTAATCAGCTGCTGGCTGACCGGAGCCAGACGGCCAATCTGCACTTCGCGGAACAAGCGTTCGACGTGATACTCTTGGGCATATCCCATGCCACCATGTGTCAGCACTGCCCGCTCACAGGCTTTGAAACCAGCCTCAGCGGCCAGATACTTCGCCATGTTTGCCTGCGCCCCACAGGGACGGCCGGCGTCGTAGAGCATGGCAGCCTGAAGCGTTGACAGCCATGCTGCTTCGACCTCCATCCAGCTTTGAGCAAGAGGATGCTGGATCGACTGGTTCATACCGATGGGGCGGCCGAACACAGTCCGATCATTGGCGTATTGGGTCGCACGCGAGATGGCCTGACGGCCAATACCGACGACTTCACCGGCTATCAAAATGCGCTCGGGATTAAGCCCGTCAAGCAATTGATAAAAGCCGCGACCAGGCTCTCCGACGACATCGCTTGCTGGTACGCGCAGATCATCGATGAACAGCATGTTCGAATTCACGGCATGCCGGCCCATCTTGGGGATTTCTCTGATCTCGACCTTCTCGCGGTCGAGCTCGCAGAAGAACAGCGTCATACCATCGGCACGCTTGTCTCCCTTACCGGCCTCTTCGGTCCGCGTCAGCAACAAGATGCGATCGGCCTGTTGTGCGCAGGAGTTCCAGATCTTGCGGCCATTGATGACATAGTCATCACCGTCTCTGCGCGCAAAAGTCTTGATCTGTGTCGTGTCGAGACCTGCATCCGGCTCGGTTACACCAAAGCTGGTCATGAGATCCCCGGCGATGATCGGCGGTAGAAAATCCTGGCGCTGTTGATCGGTGCCGTATTTGACCAGAACATTAGGGCCGAAGATGTTGAGATGGATGGCGCTGGCTGCGGTCTGTGCGCCGGCCGAGTTGGCAACAGCTTCCATCATAACGGTGGCTTCCATGATGCCGAGCGCCGAGCCACCCACCTCTTCCGGCATACAGATGCCCAACCAACCGCCTTCGGCAATCGCCTTGCGGAATTCGTGCGG
>JBCDBQ010000440.1:0-6378 GCA_039183375.1 Pseudomonadota bacterium | reverse complement strand
CGGAGGCGCACCATGTCAGACGAAGCAGACTGCGATTACATCATTGTCGGAGCTGGATCAGCAGGCTGCGTTCTTGCCAACCGCCTGAGCGCTGATGGCGCTAAAGTGGTGCTGTTGGAGGCAGGGCCGTCTGACTGGCACCCGATGATCCATATTCCCGCAGGTATTCTGAAGCTGCTCTACAACGAGGCCGTCAATTGGAAGTACGAGACTGAAGCCGAGCCCAATGCCGGCGGCCGGCAGATCTACTGGCCCCGTGGGCGCGTGCTGGGCGGATCAAGCTCGATCAACGGCATGTTGTTTGTGCGCGGCAATGCTGCGGATTACGACGGTTGGGCGCAAATGGGCTGTACCGGATGGTCCTACGAGGATTGCCTGCCGTACTTCAAAAGCCTGGAGAGCTATGCACCAGGCGACGATGCCCAGCGCGGAAAATCCGGGCCGCTTAAGATCGAGGATTACCGAACCATCCTGCCTTTGACGCACCACTTCGTCGAGGCTGCACAAGCCGCCGGTTTTCCATTCACACCGGATCTCAGCGGCGCACAGCAAGAGGGCGTCGGTTATTCGCAGATGTCGCGTAACGGGCGGTTTCGCGGTTCGACGGCACAAACCTTTCTCGCTGAGGCCCGCAAGCGCCCGAACTTGAAAGTCGAGACCAATGCTTATGCGACGAAGCTGCTGTTTGATGGCAAGCGTTGTACCGGCGTGGCGTTTGACCAGAAGGGACAGAAACGCGAGTTGAAGGCCGCAGGTGAGGTCATAGTATCCGGCGGCTCGGTGAACTCACCGCAGCTCTTGCAGGTTTCGGGCATTGGTCCGGCAGAGCACCTGCAAGAGATTGGCGTGCCGGTTGTCCATGATCTGCCTGGTGTTGGTTCTAACCTGTCTGACCACTACGCGTTGCGTGTGTCCTACCGGATCAAGGACCTGCTATCGATCAACGAATACTCGCGCGGATTGCGGCTCGCCGGAGAAGTCGCCAAATGGCTGACCACCGGCAAGGGAGCACTGACGTTCGGTGTCTCCAGCGCCCAGGTCTTCTGCCGCAGTCGTGAGGGCCTCGCGAGCCCCGACATTCAATTGCTGTTTTCACCAGCCAGCTACAATGAGAAAGTCTTCGGGACACTTGAAAAGCAACCGGGCGCCACAGTGGCTGTCAGCATTGCCCGGCCGGAAAGCCGCGGCTCAATCATGGCTAGGTCTGCGGATGCTGCGGTCCGGCCCGCTATCAAACCCAACTATCTCTCGGCGACCGGTGACATGAATGTGCTGCTCGCCGGCGTCAAACATGCGCGGCGGATCTTTGCCTCACTGCCGATGGCGAAGAACGCAGTCTATGAGGTAACACCGGGACCTGAGGTTGAGAGTGACGAGGAAGTCATTGAGCACGCACGCAATTTTGGCACGACGCTCTATCATCCTGTTGGCACCTGCAAAATGGGTACAGACCCGATGGCGGTTGTCGATCCCAGGCTCCGCGTTCATGGGTTGCATGGACTACGCGTCATTGACGCGTCCGTCATGCCGAGCGTGACCACGGGCAATACAAATGCACCAACGATCATGATCGCTGAAAAGGCGGCCTCGATGATTTTACAGGATAAGTTGCAGCCATAATCAAACAAACGACCCAAAGATGGCGTATAACCATCTGATAGGATTTTGCTTTTCACCCTCATCGCCGACTTGATACGGTGATTAATCGCGTGTTCACTGAGGCTGTGCAATTGCTCCAGACATTAGTAAACGTGGGCTGTAGAGCCTGATTCCATAGAATTTTACTGCGATCATGAACCTTTACCAATATCACGGCGACTTACTCATCGGATGGCGCCGAAACAGCGCCGGACCTTAACGATGAGCGGACCTTCAGACACCGATCTCATCAAACGTATCGCCAGCCAGGACCAGACTGCGGTCGAAGTGCTGTACGGGCGATATCAGGTCCGGGTGTTCCGGTTCATCCTGAGACTGGTCAAATCCGAAGCTGTTGCCGAGGAACTGACCAACGAGGTGTTCATGGAGGTTTGGCGCAATGCATCGCGCTTTGAAGGACGATCGTCGCTGTCGAGTTGGATTTTGGGTATCGCCCACAATCGCTCCATCAGTTCGCTGCGTAAGCGGCGTGAGTCCGAAATGGATGACGATGCAGCGGGCGCCATTCCTGATGATGCAGACAACCCGGAAGTCGTCGCGCAGAAAACCGACAAAGGTGCACTCCTCAGGGCGTGCATGGAGCGGCTTTCAGACGAGCACAAGACGATCATTGATCTCGTTTACTATCACGAGATGTCGATTGCCGAAGTGTCCGAAACAGTCGGTATCCCACAGAACACCGTCAAGACGCGCATGTTCTATGCGCGGAAGAAGTTGTCAGAATTCTTGATGGAGGCAGGTTTCGACCGCGGCTGGCCATAATTGAACGTAAGATCAAATGGTTGCCGTTGCACACGGAAGCGCAATGACCGATACGATGGAAAAATTCACCGAGCGTGAAGAGATAGAAATGCTCCTGCCATGGTACGAGTCTGGCACACTCGACCCTGCCGACTTTGAGCGCGTTGAACGCTATCTTGAAGCCCACCCTGAGATGCGAACGCAGCTTGAGTTGGTTGGTGATGAGCGGTTCGAAACAACCATTGCCAACGAAATGCTTGGCGCACCATCTCCAGGCGCCCTGGATCAGCTGCGTGCAGCGATCGCAGCAGAGACGCCGGCACCTTCCCCACTCGTCACGGCAGGAAAGAGCCTGTGGCAGGAGATAGCCAACCTGTTCACCAGCCCGACACCACGGGCCGTCCAGTATGCGGGTATTGCTGCCGCTCTGGCTCTGATGCTGCAGGCCGGCGTCATCGGCAGCATGTGGCAGACACCAACTGGCGGCGCGCCGCAAGGTACTTTCGCGACTGCCAGCGGTGAAGAAGGCAGCGGCTTTTCTGTTATTGTGCGGTTCGCACCAACTGCAACGACTGCGGCCATTGCTGAGGCGCTCAATCCACTCAAAGGCCAGATCGTTTCAGGACCCAAGCCAGGCGGCATATTCGAGGTCAAATTCGCTCTCGAAAAGGACAGCAAAGAAGCGCGCGAAGGGATTATTGGCAAACTCAAGGCCAGCACAGGCACTGTCCTTTTGGTTCTGCCGAAGGGTTAACCTTTTTTCGCGAGTGTTTAGTAAGAGTTTTGCTGCTACAATGAAGATCAACCTGCCGATTGATCAGACTGCAGTATTTTTGTAGTGAATTCGGCAGGCAGGGCCCAACAACCGAAAGTGAAGGCCATGCGTCAGCTTAATACCATCGGCTTCAGTGTTTTCGTACTTCTTGCGACTTTGATTTGGAACAGTGCTGCGACAGCGGCCGTCAAAGACCGTGACATTAACGGTTTGAGCGCGCGGGCCGTGAAGCTGGCCATTCCTCACTTCCAGCTGACTGATAATAGCCGAATGCAACAGGAATTGGTTCGTGTTGCCGGCAACTACGGAAAGTCAGGTGGTTCGCGCGGCGGTGGCAGGCGCGGCGGAGGCGGTGGCGGTGGCGGGGCTGCTGTCGGAATTGGCATTGCTATCGGCATCGCTGCCATTAGCGCCATCCAGGCCGAGAAAGAAGCCAAGCGTAAGCGAAAGGCTCGTCAGCGACGCAAGGATCGAGCTCGCAAGGCACGCGCCAAACGCAAAGCACAAGCAGCAGCGCGCAAGAAAAGACGTGAGGAACAACGACGCAAGGCTGCAGCCAAGCGAAAGCGAGAGCTGGCAAAGAAGCGTCGGCTGGCCCGCGAACGGGCTCGCAGGGCGCGCGAAGAACAGAACAAGCGGGAAGTTGCTGGCAGTCAGCCCAACGATTACGAGAGACCAGACGACAAAGTTACACCACCCGAGAACGACAACAAGAGACCAGGCGTTTCCGTCGGCGTTGTTGTGCCACTCGTCCCGTTGCCAGGCGTTGAGACCACTGAACCAGTCACAACTCCAGGCCGCAAGACGCAACCACCGATACGCAGAGCGCGCCAGCAACCACAGCAGCGCACGACGCCAGCACCACCGCCATCGATTGTTGCGGCGAACGACCAATACTGGCCGCGCGAAGTGGTTGTTGAAGTTGATCGATTCCAACCCGCAACGGCAGATGATGCCATAGCGCAAGATTACAGCATCACGCGCCTATCGAGTGATACCAATGCTCTGATTGGCAGCCGGTTCGTGCATTACCGCATTCCGGACAGCCGAACGGCCGACACGGTGATTGCGGCGCTTTTGAATGACAATCGTGTTCTGTTTGCCCAGCGCAACAACCGCTATGTCGTGAACCAGGGCTACACCAACACCGCTGCCTCATCGGGACTGCAGTACGCTTTGGCTAAGATTCGACTGAATGGCGCACACGCTGTCGCTCAAGGGCGTGGCGTCAAGGTCGCCGTTATCGATTCCGGTATCGACCGCGAACACCGCGATATCAAGAACGGTATCACGGCGCATTTCGATGCTGCGCCCAAGCAGGGTTTAAGCGTTGATGCGCACGGCACTGCTATTGCCGGCATCATTCGTGCAAACGGCGTAGCGAAAGGCGTTGCCCCGGAAGCCGACATCCTCTCGGTCCGCGCGTTCTATAAGGTCAAAGGCCAGAAGTCAGCCCACTCAAGCACGGTCATCCTGCTGCGTGCCATGGACTGGGTCGCGGCGAAGCAAGCCAATGTGGTCAACATGAGCTTTGCCGGTGCCAAAGATCCATCAATCGGACGCGCAATCGACAAGCTGCTTGAGCGCAAAGTGCACCTCGTAGCAGCCGGCGGAAACAACGGACCTAAAGCGCCAGCCGCTTATCCAGCGGCATACGATGGCGTCATCGCGGTTACGGCGACGGATACCAACGACAAGCTCTACACGAGTGCCAATCGAGGTCAGTACATTGAGCTTGCAGCTCCTGGTGTCGACGTATTTGTTGTGGCGCCAAAGGGTACGCATAGTTTCTCAACCGGCACCTCAATGGCTGCGGCGCACGTCTCTGGGCTAATCGCACTGATTGTCCAGCAACGTCGCAAAATCGATCAGCAGGCAGTTCGGAGTATTCTGGCCTCGACTGCAATCGACCTTGGCAAGCCAGGTTTTGACGCTGAATTCGGTGCCGGACGTGTTGATGCTGAAGCCCTGCTTCAGGCAGGAGTTAAGACCGTAGCGGGCAAGTAAGCGTTCCCATCTGAGATGATCTTGTTTTATTCCCTTTGAGGTTTAGCTAGACCATCTCACCCCCTTGCTAGGCCGGAAATGATATAGGCGCAGCGGACGTTCGGTTCGCTGCGTTTTTCTTTGTCTGGAGCCAACCGACCGCAATTCCGAAGACCTCACATTTTGTTGCTGATGCGTGAACCTTTTTGGCGGCTCAGGCTACCTATATACGTAATGCAAGCGAGTGTTCCGGTTTCCTCCCGCCATGAGTTTGCAGCTGCCGACCAAACAAATCCCTCCCCGTCGTGGTCGGCGGTCGCTTGAAGACCTCGGTGGCTCGCTCCCCTCCCCGCCACCGGGGTCACTTTTTTGCTCCGCCTGAGACTTGATTTGCCGGCTCCGCTGTATGTGCGGAAGGCTAACTCTTGCGCGCACTCACAAAACGCGCCGCTTGGCGCAGCACGTCCGCGCGCTCGCCAAACACTTCTAATGCCCCTAGCGCTGCCGCCTCAGCCGCGGCTAGTTCCGCCCTCGCTTGCTCGATCCCAAGGATGCCAACCAACGTGGCTTTGCCGGCATCTGCGTCCTTACCGGTGGCTTTGCCGACAATGGCCGGATCACCTTCGACATCGAGGAGGTCGTCCGATATTTGGAATGCCAAGCCAAGATGGGTCCCGTACTCGGTGAGAGCCGACAATTGCTTGCCGTTGGCATCCCCTAGGATACCGCCTGCCTCGCAGGCGAATTTCAGCAATGCACCGGTTTTCATTCCCTGCATTTTGCGAATGTAGGCATCATCTGGAATTGCAGGTTCGTTGCGCTTGTCACTTGAAAGATCAAGATACTGACCGCCAACCATGCCTAACCCTCCCGCCGCGATCGCTAATCGCGACACCAGCTGCGTCTGAATATCTGGTCGGAGGTCATCTGCAGGTCGACTCAGGATCTCAAAGGCCAGGGTGAGCAGCGCGTCGCCGACCAGAATGGCTGTCCACTCGTCGAATTCAGCCCAGACAGTTGGCTTGCCGCGCCGTAGCTGGTCGTTGTCCATAGCGGGAAGGTCGTCGTGCACCAGCGAATATGAGTGTAAGCACTCGAGAGCTGCCGCGGCCGGCAATGCGACCTCTTCGGCTACATCGAATAGCCGCGCGCACTCGACAACCAAGAATGGCCGGAAACGCTTGCCGCCCGCCAACAGGCCATGCCGCATGGCGTCT
>JBCDBQ010000439.1:0-6394 GCA_039183375.1 Pseudomonadota bacterium | reverse complement strand
TTCTTCGAAGCCTCTGGTGGTGGTGATCCGCTGCTTTATCAGCACCTGTTCTGGTTCTTTGGTCACCCGGAAGTGTACATTCTGATCCTTCCAGGCTTCGGTATGATCAGCCACAGCGTTGCAACGTTCTCCAAGAAGCCGATCTTCGGCTACCTGGGAATGGCTTATGCGATGGTTGCCATCGGCGTTGTCGGCTTCGTTGTGTGGGCGCACCACATGTACACAGCCGGTATCAACGTAGATACCCAGGCATACTTTACCTTTGCGACAATGGTGATCGCGGTGCCGACGGGAGTTAAGATCTTCTCGTGGATCGCGACGATGTGGGGCGGTTCCATTAGTTTCCGCACGCCGATGCTTTGGGCATTCGGTTTCATCTTCCTGTTTACGGTCGGCGGCGTCACCGGTGTGATGCTGGCTAACGCGGGTGTCGACCGTTCATTCCACAACACATACTATGTGGTGGCGCACTTCCACTACGTGCTGTCACTGGGTGCTGTGTTTGCGATTTTCGCTGGGTGGTACTACTGGTTCCCGAAAATGACCGGGTACGAGTATTCCGAGTTCTTCGGGAAACTGCACTTCTGGCTGACCTTTATCGGTGCCAACATTCTGTTCTTCCCGCAGCACTTCCTCGGATTGGCAGGTATGCCGCGCCACTACGCAGACTATCCTGAGGCGTTCCACTACTGGAATAAGGTGTCGTCTTACGGGTCCTACATTACGGCGTTTGCGACACTGATCTTCTTCATGGGCCTGATTTACTCCTACTACATCCGCAAGGAAAAGACGGTTGATAATCCCTGGGGCGAAGCAGCCGATACGCTGGAATGGACCTTGTCATCTCCGCCACCGTTCCACTGCTTTGAAACGCTGCCGGTGATCAAGGATACCAAGCACCACTAAATCATCACAGACCCGGATCGAGTGGAGAAAACTCCACTCCTTTCGGGGCTGGACGGTGAAACCGAAGAGAATGATGCACATCGATGTCTGACGTGAGTTTCGATACCGCACTTGAGAGCCCACAGCGCACTGCCCACCTGGGCGGGACCGTGGGCGATTATGTTGCGCTTATGAAGCCACGTGTGATGTCGCTGGTTGTGTTCACGGCGCTGGTCGGCATGGTTGCTGCACCTGGGTCGATACATCCTGTTCTTGGTGTGATTGCGCTACTTTGTATTGCTGTTGGAGCCGGGGCGTCAGGTGCTCTCAACATGTGGTACGATGCAGATATCGACGCGCACATGCAGCGCACTGCGGCACGGCCGATACCGCGCGGCCGCGTGACGCCGGATGAGGCGCTGCTCTTCGGCACAATCCTCTCGGTGTTTTCAGTTCTGACATTGGGCCTACTGGTCAGCTGGGTTGCCGGCGCGCTATTGGCCCTCACGATTGCATTCTATCTGTTCGTCTATACGATATGGTTGAAGCGTCGAACCCCGCAGAACATCGTCATTGGCGGAGCTGCTGGTGCGTTCCCGCCGATGGTCGGTTGGGCTGCGGTCTCCGGAAACGTCAGCGTCGATAGCGTGCTGCTATTCCTGATCATCTTTATGTGGACACCGCCGCACTTTTGGGCGCTGGCACTTTATCGCTGCCGCGACTACGAACGTGTCGGCGTGCCGATGCTGCCAGTTGTTGCTGGCGCCGATGAGACGCGCCGCCAGATTTTAATCTATTCGGTGCTGTTGGTGCCTTTGGCAGTGGCGCCTGTTTTCACAGGGCTCGGCGGTATGGCGTACCTTGTTGCCTCAAGTATGCTCGGTGCGACTTTCATCTATCAGGCTATTCGGGTGTTCCGGACTCGGGAAGGAAAGATCGCGGATAAAGAAGCCAAGCGACTTTTCCTTTTTTCCATCTTCTATCTCTTTGCCCTGTTTGCGGTTCTGCTGGCTGAGCATGTGCTCGCCAGACTCTGGGCTTGAAGGTGGGCACCGCATGAGTGACGATCACACCGCGAACGACACTGAGCGCAAACGCCGCCAGAATATGCGTTCGATTGCGATTGCGTTGGTGCTGGTCGGACTTGTTGCCTTGTTCTACGCAGCGACGATCGTGCATCTTGGTGCGAACGTTGCCAATCGGCCGATGTGAGGAAGAATGTCTGACAATACGACACGCTCTTTCGACAAAAACACTGCCGACGTCGCGAGCCAGCATCGGCGGGTTGCGATCAAGGCTGCGTCGATTGCTGTGGTGATGCTAGGAATGGCGTACGCTGCTGTTCCTCTTTATCAGATCTTTTGCCAGGTAACTGGGTTCGCCGGAACAACGCAGCGGGCGACTGCCGCGCCGGAAAACGTTCTCGAGCGCAAGATCACGATCCGCTTTGACTCCAATATTTCCAATGGTCTCGTCTGGAAAATTGCCCCGACGGAGAGAACCGCAGACGTTAAGATCGGCGAAAACAGACTGGCCTTTTATCGCGCGACTAATCCGACGGATAAGCCGGTTGTCGGAACCGCCTCGTTTAATGTCGCGCCGGAATCTGCCGGTCGATACTTCAACAAGCTGGAATGCTTTTGTTTCACCGAGCAAACACTTAAGCCCGGTGAGACTGTAGAAATGCCAGTGAGTTTCTTCGTTGACCCGGAAATCGTTAATGACAGCGATGCGCGGCATATTACGCAAATCACGCTGTCTTATACGTTTTACCCGGTTAATGAGAAGCAAGCGCGCAAAGTTAGTAAGACCAAGGGGAGCTGATTGGTATACTTTGTCATCGAATGGCAAGGGTCTGATCAGAAGGAAAGACGGAGCTGAGACATGGCGGGTGGCCATCACGCAAATGAGCACGATTATCATCTCGTAAACCCGAGTCCGTGGCCGTTGGTTGGCTCCATTGGCGCTCTTCTATTAGCGTTTGGTGCAATTATCTGGTTCCGTTCTATGGACGGCGGAGATGGTCTCTTTGGATTTCAGGGCTCATCGTTGTTCTGGGTTGGGGCCGCAGTCGTAGTTGCGACCTCATTCTTTTGGTGGCGCGATGTTATCCGTGAAGCGCATGGCGGTGATCATAAGCCCGTCGTTCAGCTTCATATGCGCTACGGCATGATTATGTTCATCGCTTCCGAAGTGATGTTCTTCGTGGCGTGGTTCTGGGCATTCTTCGATGTGTCGTTGTTCCCCTCAGGTCTGTTCCAGCCAGATAACATTCAGCAGCAAATCGGTATGGTCGCGCGCGACGAACTGACGGGTGGTCAGTGGCCGCCAAAGCCGGGCGAAGGCTTTGACCATACGTTTAACCCATGGGGATTGCCCCTCGTTAACACGCTCATTCTGTTGCTTTCAGGAACAACGGTGACATGGGCACACCACGCTCTTCTGCACGATGATCGCAAGGGCCTCATTTGGGGCTTGGTGCTGACCGTTGCTCTTGGTGTTATCTTCACGATCTGCCAAGTTTACGAATACTACCATGCAGCCTTTGCATATTCGGGCCATATCTACGGCGCGACCTTCTTTATGGCGACAGGCTTCCATGGTGCCCACGTTGTGATTGGGACGATCTTCCTGTTCGTCTGTTTGATGCGGGCGTTGGCCGGTCACTTCACTTCGCAGCAGCACTTTGGTTTCGAGGCGGCCGCTTGGTATTGGCACTTCGTTGACGTCGTCTGGCTCTTCCTGTTTGCGTGCATCTACGTCTGGGCAGCGTAAAGAGCATGACCAGGCATCCTTTGTGGTGCTGGGAACGTCATGAGAGATCTGCGGGCGGCTTGGAGCCGCCCGTTTTTGTTGCAGCCCTCAACAATTTGCATGAGGTCGCCCTTGGCTGAGAATGTAGTTTCAACATCGCCTTGGATGGCAGGCTTGAGATGCCGCTGCCCACGGTGTGGAAAGGGTAAATTGTTTATCGGCCTGTTCAATCTGGACCTTGAGGCGCACTGCAATGAGTGCGGGCTAGATTTCAAGTTCATCGATACCGGCGATGGTCCGGCAGTGTTCGTGATCATGATCCTCGGCTTCCTCATGCTCGGCGGTGCATTGATCCTTGAGTTTAGTTTGCACCCACCGGTTTGGGTGCATGGTCTTGTGTGGGTTCCGCTGACATTGCTTCTTGCCTTTGGCCTGCTGCGGCCTCTCAAAGCCCTGCTGATCGCGCTGCAGTATACTAATCGAGCGGAACAGGGGCGGCTTGCCGAGGATTGAGTTGCGATGCTGAATGCCATTCGACAGGCTGGCTTGCTATGGCCGACACTGTTCAGTGTTGCTGCCTTGGTCGTGCTGATCAATCTTGGTACTTGGCAGTGGCAGCGAAAGACCTGGAAAGAAGGTTTGATCGCGCAACTCGCTCAGTCCACGAAGGCAGAACCCCAGTCGCTTGCAGACATGAAACTCGACCGCGAGGTTGATGAGCTGCGCTTCCGGCGCGTTCGGTTGACTGGGACGTTCGCAGATGCAGAACAAGCGATAGAGGAGGTCCATCTCTGGACGCCGGATCAGGGCGGGACGAGCTGGCGCGTGATCTCTCCATTTCGGCTGGAGCAGCCCGTTAAGTATAGGGGCGTGCCGCGCGACTGGGTGTTGGTGATACGTGGCCGGGTTGCGCAGGATGACAAGAGCCCGACTAGACGCCAGAGTGGTCAGGTCACCGGGCGCCAAGAGATCGTCGGACGACTGCGCTTTGCTGAAACGAACTGGGCGACACCGACCCCAAATACGGAGAACAATGAATGGTATGCTCTCGATCTCAATGGGATGCTGCAGGCGCTGCAAGCGCGTGGGATCAAGGGCCGCCAGTCGCGTAGCTTTGCAGCAAAGGCTTTGCCATTCTTTGTCGAGGCAGAGGAAGCATTAGCTCCGCCACCAGCTCCTCAACCTGATCTCAAGAGCGTTTACCTTAGCAATCGCCATCTTGAATATGCCGTGACGTGGTGGGGACTGGCGCTGACATTGATTGGTGTTTACATCGCATTTGCGCGCGCGCGCTTCAAAGGGCTGAAAACCAGGGAATTGAGTGACCCGCCATCCGTTTAGAGATGTGAGCTGAAGATATCGACAACTTGTTCGACCAACCCGGAGGCGGGCGATGATCGCCTTGTTTGGCGACGCCGAGCCAGATAATGTGCCCCGCAATGCTAATACGATTTTGAGCACAAACCCCAGAGGCATCTTGCGATACGTTTCTACAAGAGGTGAAGCCCCGGTGCTGGGCTTTGAGGACGTGCTGTTGGCTGGGCTCGCGCGCGACGGCGGCCTCTACATTCCCGAGACCTGGCCGCAGCTCTCTCCAGCCCAGATCGCTTCGTTTGCCGGAATGCCCTATCATCAGGTAGCCACAGAGGTGATTTGGCCATTCATCGATGGCGAGATCGAGCGCAAGACCTTTGAGGCTATGGCGCAGGAAGCCTATGAGAGTTTTCGCCATCCGGCAGTGACGCCGCTTGTCCAGATTGGCGCAAACCGTTGGATACTCGAGCTGTTCCACGGCCCCACGCTGGCGTTCAAAGATGTGGCTATGCAACTGCTGGCTCGCATGATGGAGCACGTGCTGACCAAGCGCGATTTGCGGGCTTCCATTGTCGGAGCGACATCGGGTGATACAGGCGGGGCGGCGATAGAGGCTTTTCGTGGCTTGGAACGCGCGGACGTCTTCATCCTTTATCCAGCCGGACGGGTGTCTGACGTTCAGCGGCGTATGATGACGACGTTGGAAGATGCCAACATTCACACATTGGAGATCGACGGAACGTTCGATGATTGCCAGGCAATCGTGAAGACGATGTTTGCCAATCCAAGCTTTCGCGAGACATCCAGTCTGTCGGGTGTGAACTCGATCAACTGGGCACGAATAGTCCCGCAAATTGCCTACTATTTCTACGCAGCAGCCAATCTTGGCGCGCCATATCGGCCGATTTCGTTTTCTGTGCCGACCGGGAACTTTGGCGATATCTTTGCGGGCTATGCGGCGAAGCGGATGGGACTGGCAATCGATCGCCTGGTTATTGCTTCAAATAGCAATGATATCCTGCCACGCACGGTCGCAAGCGGTGTCTATGAAAAGCGAGGCGTTAGCGCGACCACATCTCCATCAATGGACATCCAAGTCTCGTCCAATTTCGAGCGCTATTTGTTTGAACTGCAGGGCCGTGATGCAGCTATAATTCGCGGTCAGATGGCATCGCTTGCTCAGTCTGGACGATTTGAGCTCAACGACCCTGACAAGCAGATTGCGCGTGAGCTTGGGGCGTATGCCAGTGCAGAGGATGACATTGCCAAGTGTATCTGTGAGACGGTGGACGCAAGCGGCTACATGCTTGAGCCGCATACCGCATGCGGCGTTCTCGCAGCGGACCATTGCCTAGAAGATGTCGTGAATCCTGAAGTGGTTCTCGCGACAGCGCACCCCGCAAAGTTTGCAGAAGCGATGACACAGATTGTTGGAGAACCG
>JBCDBQ010000438.1:0-6400 GCA_039183375.1 Pseudomonadota bacterium | reverse complement strand
CGCATGCGCATTCCGCTCAGTGGTGGCAAACCGGTGCAGGCATTGGCGTCGCTTTCCCATCAACAGCGCCGCATGCTCGATGGCATTGAGCGCGATACCGATATCGTCACTGGCCGGAGCAAGCGCGAGAACGTGGAAGACGCGTTGACCGGCACTGACTTTGAGCGCGTGGCCTATGCCACGACTGAAGTGACCACGACCTCGACGGTGGCCGGTGACAACTCACTCATCATCCTCAATGGCACCGTGACGGGCAGCCAGGAAGTCCAGGCCAATCAAACCCTGTTAGGCGGTGGAAAGACCATCAACATACGCGGACGTCACAGCGGCCTCGTCGTGCCCTTCACGGCACCAGGTGCCGCGGGCAGTCTGGAGACACCTTCCCTAAACTCCGAAAACTTGGCGCTGAGCGGTTCGAACATCCATGTCTCGGGCATCACCATCGTCGGCGACAGAGGTGGTGCTGGGGATCAAGGGAAGGGCTTGTCGATGGGAAGTGGCCACAAGAACATTTACCTGACGAACCTCCATATCTCGAAGACTTGGGACTATGGAATATCCGGCGAAGACGATAACGAGGTTACGATTAGCAACGTCACACTCACAGAAATTGATGCGGATGCAATTGTCTTTGGTGATAGCAACACTATTGCAATCCACGGAACGACCATAGACAATTCCTTCGGCGGCGGCATCGATATCCGCCGTAACAATGTCGAGGTAGTGATCAGCGACACCCGCATTACGAACATCCAGGGGGTTGGTATTGACTTCAGCACTGACAATGAAAAAATCGTGGTCAGCAACACTCTGATTAATGACACAGGTGGCAAGGACGCCTTCCAGTTCAGTTCGGGCAACACGGATGTTACGATCTCCAATGTAACAATCCGAGGCGATGTCGAAGACGCGATCGAGCTAGGAGGGGGCGGCAACGCCAAAATTTGGGCACTGGAGGTTACCGGTTCTGAACGAGGCATAGCCGTCGGTCGCGCAGCCAAAGCAGAAATTCGTAATTCGACCTTTACCGACATCACCGGTAAAGTCTTTGACTCAGGAAACGAGGTGACCTGGACTTTGCTGAACTCTACTGTGAATGGCGCAGGAGACGATGTTTTTGAACTTGGGACAGACGACAAACTGTATGTTGCGGGCAATACTTTTCTGGGAGATATCGCTGGTAGCATCTTCAGCTTTGAGCGGGACGGTGCTGTGGTGCAAGACGGTAGCACCGGCAACTATATTAGTGGCGTGACGTTTACATCTGGTGGGCAAGTTTGTTCCGTCAGCAGTGGCGTCACTTTCAGCGGCAGCACCATCAAGTTCCTGGATGTAACAACAACCGTGGATCCACCAATCTGCTAGGTTTTCAGCATCATTGGGGCTGCACCTATAGCAGCAGGCGCCGCCCCAATGGTCAAATGCTTGGCCGTCTCACTTGTGCAATGGTCATTGCCAGCGCGAAGTCTGGAAGTCTGACGGCACTGCCTATGTAACTAGCCAGCCCACAGACTGCTTTCTTGCGGACAACTGGACCTATCGCCTCTAATCTCCAAAAGACAACGAATTGACGATCAGGCACGCACTTCCTGCTGAATTGTGCACCTGGCACGCAGTCTTCTGGAAGCGAGGGCACAATGAATGCATCGGCACTGCTGTCGAGGCTGGCAGCTGGCTTGGATGTTTTTTCTGATCACAACGGAGAAGCCGACGACCCGAAGCAATGGGCGCGGAAAGCCATACGCGAACACAAGCGCGAGAGTGTGAAACTGGCATTCAAGGCGCGCATGTTCGCAGTAGCCGCCTGCGCTGTGCTTCTGGTTATCATGAACCCGACACTACCGGTCCTCTACTATGAGTGCTTACTCGGACTGAGTTTGCTTTTCGGCTGGCTCCACACCCGGCTCAATGAGCACGGATCGACCCGCCCGGAACTCATCCTGCTGGTTGGCGACCTTATTCTGATGACGGTCGCCATCCTGGTGCCCAACCCGTTTCACGAAACGGATTGGCCTGTCGCGATGCGCTACCGGTTTGAGAACTTCACGTTTTATTTTGTGCTGCTTGCTGTTGCAACTCTGCTGTATTCGTGGCGCACAATTTTGGCGATGGCCGGGTTGGTCGTAGTGCTGTGGACCTTCGGCCTCGTAGTGATTAGAACGCTAACGGCAAGCAATCCTGATTTGAGCGCCGCCATATCTACAGCTCTCGCATCAGATCCACGCTTGGCACGCATTCTTGATCCCAATAATGTGCAGTTCAATACGCGCCTGCAGGAAATGGTCCTCTTTGTTGTTGTCGCGGTTGTTCTTGCGGTCGGCGTCCAGCGTTCCCAGACGCTTCTCATGAGCCACACCAAGTTGGAACGCGAACGCGCCAACCTTGCCCGCTATTTCTCACCCAACATGGTCGAGGAATTGTCACAGAACGATGAGCCACTCCGCCATGTCCGAAGCCTGGACGTCGCTGTTCTCTTCGTGGACATTGTTGGTTTTACGCGTTTTGCAGCCGCCAACTCACCGGAGCATGTCATTGAGACGTTGCGCGAGTTTCATGCGCGTATGGAAAGAGAGGTCTTCCGTAATAGCGGGACGCTCTACAAATACATGGGCGATGGTCTGATGGTGACGTTCGGTACACCGATTACGACACCGGTCGATGCCATGAGTGCTATCTCCTGCGCGCGATCCATGATGGAATCCATTGATGAGTGGAACCGAGAACGGGAAACAGCCGGGTTGACCGCGATCCGGGCGAGTTTTGGGCTACACTATGGACCCGTGGTGCTCGGGGATATCGGCGTGCAGCGCATGGAGTTCGCGGCGATCGGCAACACTGTCAATGTTGCAAGCCGCCTTGAAGCGATGACGCGTCGATTGGATGCCGTGTTGATTGCAAGCGATGCGTTCGTCGATCATGCGCGTCAACAAGCGAGTAACAATATTGAACTTCTGAAAGAACTAACACGACTACCAGAACAAGAGATCGAGGGGCTGTCAGAACCATTGCCGTTGTGGATGATCGCACGCGATGGTCGGACCGAAGTTCCGCAAGACGCGAAACCGAACTAGGCCAAATGGCAGATCAGTGCATGATGCTCGATCAATGAGCGAGGAATTCGTTATGACCGATGTGCGACCGACACCTGAAGCTCCAGATGATGATCCGTACCTCTGGCTTGAAGAGGTTGAGGGTGATCAAGCATTAGCTTGGATCGAACGGCAGAACGGCCGAACACTTGCTGCTTTTGGTGGTGACGTCTGGAAAGACGACAGTGCGATCCTGGCTGGCTTGTTGGATCGTCCCGACAATATACCCTTTGTCCGTCGACGCGGAGACCTGCTCTATAACTTCTGGAAGGATGCAGATAATCCTCGCGGGCTCTGGCGCACCACGACGCTCGAGAGTTATCGCACTAATAGTCCCAATTGGTCAGTTGTTCTGGATCTCGATGAGTTAGCACGGCAGGAAGGTGAGGATTGGATCTGGAGTGGTGCTTCCCTATGCTCGGAGGACCGCAACAGGGCGATGATTGGACTGTCGCCTGGCGGCAGCGATGCCGCTGAGCAGCGCGAGTTCGATATGGTGTCGCGCACATTCAAAGAGGACGGATTTCGCTTGCCCTGTGCCAAGAGCCGCACCTCTTGGCTAGACAAAGACACGCTCTTGGTGATGAGCCCGCTCGGCGAAGATATGGAAACAACATCGGGCTACGCCCGGACAGCCAGGCTCTGGCAACGTGGAAAGACGTTTGATGCGGCGCCCGTTCTTTTCGATGTGCCGAAAGACTATATGCTGGTGGGGGCCGCACGCGTTCTAAAACGCGATCCGGAAACGCTGTTGTTCGTTGCGCTGCCTTCGTTCTTTGAACGTGAATACTGGATCGGCGATCGCAGTGGCGCCAAACAGAAGCTTGAGCTCCCAGAAGATGTTGACGCTGAACTCTACGGCGAAACTTTGCTCGTTCGTTTGAGAACAGCGTGGCAAACTGGTGGGACCGAGTATGCTGCCGGCGCTCTACTCGCCACCGAGGTTGGCAGGTTTCTCAATGGCGATAGAGACTTCACGGTCGCATTTCGTCCCAATGATCGGCGCGTACTGCAATACTGGGTATGGGTGGGTGATGATCTGGTGCTCTCAATCTTGGACAATCTGAAGCCCGTCTTCCAAGTGCTCAACTCTGCCGGACAGCAACCTGTAAAGCTATCGGGTCTGCCCGAGCTTGGTGTTGTCAATGTCGCTGGCCTAGATGCGGATCCAGAAGATAGTGACGGGACCTTGATCGGCAATGCGCAAGACCCGCTGACACCACCGACATTGATGATCCAGACAAGCCGCTCCGACGACTGGGATGTTCTCAAGCGGGCTCCCGAAGCGTTTGATGCCCAAGGTCTCGAATGTACACGCCACGAAGCAACATCGGGCGATGGTGTGCAGATCCCCTACATGCAGATTGGTCCGAAAGGCAACCCAACTGGTGAGGCGCCGGTTCACCTCTATGGCTACGGTGGGTTTGAGGTTGCCACTCAGCCAAACTATCGGATCGGAATCGGCAAGCTCTGGCTGGAGCATGGCGGCACCAGCGTGCTTGCGAACATTCGTGGCGGCGGTGAGTTCGGACCAGGCTGGCACGAAGCTGGGCGGCGTGAGAAAAAGCGCCTGTCACACGATGACTTCGCAGCGGTTGCGGCAGATCTCGTGGCTAGAGGTGTAACAAGGCCAGAGCGGATCGCAGCCGAGGGCGGATCGAACGGCGGTATCCTCATCTCAAACATGTTTACCCGCTTTCCGGATCGCTTCGGCGCATTGTTTTGTACGATCCCATTGATTGATATGCGCCGCTACACAAAGCTTCTCGCAGGAGCGAGCTGGATCGCGGAATATGGTGACCCCGATGTTCCGGAAGACTGGGCGTTTCTCCAGACCTACTCGGCCTACCACCAGGCTCAGCCACCGAAGCCGGGGAAGGTCTACCCGAAGATCCTGTTAGCAACGACGCGTCGGGATGATCGAGTTCATCCCGGCCATGCGCGCAAGATGGCAGCAAAGCTTCATGCCCTAGGCCATGAGGCGTACTTCTACGAGCCAGCCGCCGGTGGACATGGTTACGGCAAGGACAACAGCGAGGCCGCAGCCTTTACGGCACTAGGTTTCCGTTTCCTGCGCGAAGGCATCGGTTGGAAGGCGTGATCGTCAGTTGCGCTGCAGGCTCCCGACCCGAGTTATTCCTTGGCTTTCATCGCCTTTAGATCAGCCGAGTATTCCTCGGAGCAGAAGGTGCCGCCTTGATAGTAGTCACCTGCCGGGTCGGCAGAAATCGCGGCTTGCGCGGCCAAAACTTTTTCAGCGAACTCTTCCGACTTGCCTGCCGGGTCGTATCCGAGATCCTTCGCATGAGAGTTGTCGAACCATGAGCGCTCGTTGTCCGAGATGCCATACATCACCTCGAAGACGAGGTTCGGGCGCTCAAGGCCAATCCGGATGAGCTGCACCAGATCTTCAGGGGCGAGCCAGATTGCAAGCCGCCGCTCATCAATCGGTTCGGGCCCGACGTTGCCGATCCGCAAGCAGGTCACACCGATGCCGTGCTTGTAGGCATACATCGCACCGATTGCTTCGCCGAAGGCTTTCGAGACGCCGTAACGGCTGTCCGGCCGCAATGTCACACCGGTTGGGATCGTTTCTGAACGCGGATAAAAGCCAACCGCATGGTTGGAGGAGGCAAAGATGATCCGCTTGACGCCCTTGCGTCTGGCAGCTTCGAAGAGATTGTAGCAGCCAACGATATTGGAGTTGAGAATGCTCTCCCACGGCGCTTCGCCGGAGATGCCGCCAAGATGAACGATGCCGTCCACGCCGTCGCAGATACCTTCAACGGTACTCAGATCATTTAAGTTGGCTTGGATAAACTTCTCATCGGGATGCAACGCCTTGGGTTCGGCGATGTCACTCAGGATCAGATCCGGGTAAATCGGTTTCAACAACTTGCGCAAGTGAGTGCCAATCCCGCCCGACGCGCCGGTAATCAAAACCCTTTGCATATTATCCTCACCCTGGTCTCATGATAGAAATGGGAGCGTAGTCGATACCAATTCGCAACTGTTTGCAATGCCGTAGTGTGCCACGCATGCTATGATTACACGAATGACGTCAATCTAGTGATGGAGAATAAAATGAGGGCACTCAATCCTGAAGGTGCGCCAAAGCCGGCATCGGGCTATGCACAGTGCGTGATCCATAGCGCAGGTGCCGAACGCATCGTGATTTCAGGCCAGGTTGGCGTGCGCGCTGATGGCACGATCGTTGAGGGACTGGAAGCACAGACGGAGCAGGTATTCGAGAACATTTTTGCAGTGCTTGAGAACACCGGCTTCAAGCGAGAGGATCTGGTCAAGATCGT
>JBCDBQ010000437.1:0-6424 GCA_039183375.1 Pseudomonadota bacterium | reverse complement strand
GCAAGGACTAAGGTCTTCTATGCGAACAACGCGTCGTTGATGCGATGCAGCGGCAGACTTCCACACGATGTCCGCTTTTGCGGCGGACTATTTGTGGCAAGCTAGGATCGTGCTGCACTTGCTCAGGTCCGAAAATGGCCCGAAGGCGAAGAACTCAGCCTGAGCCCATCACTTCCGCTTTCAAGAGCAAAAGCTGACCCGATTTGCTCAGACGAGGTTTAGCCGGTCATGACCCGAAGCGGCCCTCAGCAGCGCAGCATCTCGGAGTTGTCGCAAACGAGCGCGCTCCAATTTGATTCCCTGCGACCGAGATAAGGAGATTTCGGCAGTCCACACTAGCTAGAAATAAGCACCACGACGGAGAGAGACTTATAACGCTGATGCCCCGGCCCAGCATTGTGCGAAAGGATGCCCGCAGTTTTCTAGTGCTCCAATCAACTGCTTAACTCGCTCAGGAGGTTACGCGCTTCCACTACATCCGGCCCGTCGTGACCATCATGGCATGCTTGGTAAGCTCTTTGGAGCCGCTCCAGCTCTTTCACACCAGTACCAAGGCCATTGAGTTTGGCATGGCTCGTGAGCGATCGCAGTTCCAAGATCGCCGCTCCCTGACTGGCCGCTATCTCTGCCCCGCTCAAAACTGTTTCGGATGCGATGTCAATCTGGTCTCGATCGAGGTGAGCGAGTGCTACGCCCTTCAAGCGATGAAGCTCCGAAGTCCACCATCGCTCCGACATCTGCTCGCCGGCGTCCAGTGTACGGTCAGCGAATGTGATGGCTTCCTTATACCTACCTTCGACAAAGAGGCGATCGACAAGCAGTGTCTTGTAGAAGGTGCCAAACGCACGGCCGCCTGTAGCTTCGTACCCTTCAATGCATTTCAACAGCTCTTCGGCGGGTGCGAGCTCTTCGCCTTGTCGTGCAGCGCACTCAATAACTTTACCCATTGCAATTCGCATGGCGAATCCGTGCCTATTGGCTATCGCTAATGCTTCGGTAATTGCGTCCATTGCATCAACGTATCGGCGACCAAAAAGGTAACAGTGTGCTGCAGCATTCCAGGCCTGCTCAACGCTCGGCATGTGCTCAAGCCGTGTGCTCAATTCTTTTGCATTGTCGATGTGGGATGCAGCATAAGTCGTTTGACCGAGGAACCAAGATATAAGAGCGTGGATACCGTGACCGAATACACCAGGATCAAGACCATAGAGTCCCAAATGATCGGTATGCTGGTCAGGGTCGTAGCGGCTCTCCGCTTCGTTCAGATGATGGTGTGCAAGTGGGAAATTCGCCTGAACGCAATAAGTATGACCGAGCGCAACGTGTGCCTGTACAAGAAAAAGTTCGTCATTAGCATGCTTCGCGATATCCAAACATCGCTGAGCACTGGATAACGCTTCCTTACCGCGACCACTAACTTGGTAGAATGTTCGAAGCCCGAGTTGGATCCGAAACATCTGCCGGTCAGACTTTAACAATTCTGACAATTCAGCCGCACGCAGATATGCCGCTTCGGTTTGCGTCGATGCATATCCGTGCGTGGTGCTATAGATAAGGCCCAGGGTGGTCTGCAATTTGAACTCGATCTCTGCCCGCTCATCTTGGTCGATCAGTTCACCACATAGCGAGACTGCCTTTTGGTAGATCGCTTCTGCTTCCTCAAACGCCGACTGTGAAATTGCGGCTTGTCCTGCATTCTCGAACCAAGATATGGCGTTGGCTACAAGGCCTGCCTCACCGTAGTGCTGCGCAATTACGACTGGTTGGGTTGAGCCGGTCTCTACGGAAACTCGCTCGAGCTGTTTCGCCAGGGTCCCGTGCAATTGTTTCTTGCGATCACGAGTTAGCGTTCCATAGGCGGCATCACAGATCAAAGCGTGCTTGAACCGACACTTTGCATTCGGTAAGTCGCCGGTGGCTTGTACCAAACCAGTATCAATTAGTTGGTTCATCCCCTCGAGCACGCGCCGAGGCGGCTCGCTGGAAACTGTCTCTACCAGTGAATAATCGAAGTCTCGTCCGATAACGGATGCAACTTGAGCAATCTCACGCGCTTCGGGAGATCGGTCGAGCCTCGCCATCAGCGTATCGAGCAATGTCGCGGGGATAGTGTTTGAGTTGACTCTATTTTGCCGTATCGGGTCTGAATTCAAAAGCGCGCCACTAGGCTCCAACGCCGATTGCGTGAGTTCTTCGATGAACAAGGGGATGCCGTCTGCCCGCTCGGAAATCTTTTCGATGATGTCTTGCGAGATATCCGAGTTGCGGAATGCAAATTCAGCCAATTGACGGCTCTCTCGTGTACCCATCCTTCCCAGCGTAAGGAGCGTTGTTCCCGCTTGGCCAATCCATCGTGGTTTGAACTCAGGTCGATGAGTTACGACACATAGGACTGCTTCATTCTCTATTGCCTGGATTAGCCGATCGAGTACCTCCAAACTTGACGCGTCGGCCCAATGCACGTCTTCAATGATACAAAGAACTGGCGAAGAACGTGATGACACCAAGATGTTGTCGACTAGCGCATTCAAGATGCGCTCTTTCCGTTGGACTGGTGGCAATGCAGATAATTCTGCGTCTTCGGCCCCGAACAAAGAGAGGATCGCGATCCGATCTGCGCAACTCAGGCTTTCTAAAATGCGTTGTTGGCTTTTTTGCTGTGTGTCCGTTTCACTACCGTCTGCTGTACGTTCCAATTGTGAGATGAGAGGATAGTACGGATTATTGCTATGGTGTGGCGAGCACTGCAGGGAAAGGAGATGATGCGGCTCGGAATTGACTTCTCCACGGATCGCCTCAGTTAACCGAGACTTTCCGATGCCTGGTTCGCCGCTTAGTATGACGGCATGACCTTCGCCAGTTGCCGCCATGCTCCAACGTCGTCTGAGGAGTGCAATTTCATCAGACCTACCGATGAGCGGTGACAGAACCTGCGATCTAAGAGCATGAAACCGGCTATGGACATTGGCTTGTTTGCGCGCGTGCCAGAGCTCGACTTTTTCGTTGAAGCCTTTAAGGACATGCTTACCCATAGTGTTGTATTCGAACAGATTTCGCGTCAGTCGATATGTGCTGGGCGCTACGACCACTGTGTTTTGCCGCGCCGCAGCCTCGACGCGAGCAGCTAGATTGGGTGTTTCACCCACGACCGAACGCTCTTGCGCCGGACCTTCTCCGATCAGATCTCCGACGATAACCATGCCAGTCGCAATTCCGATGCGAACGGCCAGCTCCAGTGATTCTCCCGAAGTATCTCTTACATCCAGATCCCTAACTGCCTCGACGATTGCGAGACCTGCGTGAACCGCTCGTTCAGCATCGTTCTCATGAGCGATTGGGTAGCCGAAGTATGCCAAAATGCCGTCGCCCATGTATTTGGCCACAGTGCCACTGTAGCTAGCGATTTCCCGTGTTGCGGCTTCTTGATATGCACGGTTTACGTCTCGTAAGTCTTCGACATCGACGCGCCGAGCTATATTGGTTGAGCCCACCAGGTCGACGAACATAATGGTTAGTTGGCGATGCTGAGCATCGCTATCCGTAGCCACTTGAGCGCCGGTCTCACTATCTGCTGTAACAGTGGCTTCAGACTCGCTGGATGGTTTGTCGTCTTGATCGGTGTTGATCGCAGAAACGGCGGACTGAAGCCGTCGTCTGGGGCCGAGAGGAAGACCGAGATCCTGCAGGTCATCTTCACTCAGATGAGGAAGGTCGGATACGAGTACTTCATTTTCCTCGAATGCATCGGCGAACTTTTCGAGGCCAATTGTTGAGAGCCAGGATCTAATATCGTTCGTCATCAATCTTCCGAAACGGCAATGCCTAATTCATCACCTTAGCACAAAAACAGGAACGCTTACGACTTCTAGAAGTGAGGATCGAAAAGTCATCGGAACTGCGAAAACATCTTACCCAAGGTACTGGTATACGGGTATGCCCGGCAGCCGTTGGACGCGGCAGTGTTACCTCAAGCTGGTAGCCGCTTCCGCGAAGTCCGAGGCGTTTTTGCGTTGCAGCATGATGGATGCGCGCAATGGCAGAATATTGCCATCTCGGACATTGCCCCAGCGCTGGGCGATGTCGGCTTTGAGGAAGAGGAGCAGACCTGCGTTGCTGCGACTGCTCGGGACCGAGTTTGACCCTAAGCGGCTTTGACAACTTCTACTGGCACGCCTTGCCGGAGTGAATTTATGGCCATGCAGGCTGCTCTTGCTTCTTCGATAACGGCAGCCGCATCGCGGCCATCCAGAGTTTCGCAAGTGGCAAACATTTTGGCAGAGGTCGCGAGAATTGGTTCACCGACGAGCTGCACTGTCACGGACACCGAAATTTTCACAAGCTTAACACCGTTGGCATGTGCCACATACCGCAGATCATTGCAGAAGCAGCCTCCGATTGTCAGCGCAAGCAGTTGGGCACCGTTGAAACCTAGGCCAAGGCCACCGGACCGGCCTTCAGGCCGATCGACTATAACGGTATGTGTGCCAGCCCAACCTAGTGCTGCTTCCGTGCCTTCAACATTACGCAACTCGACTGTAACTTCTGACATGGTCAGCCTCTTGATTTGAAGAGTCCCAGAGAATGTATCTCCCCAATTCTGGGATTCAGGACACCGCGAACGAACCGAGATACTTGATTATCAATTGCCGCGCCGGCCATATCAGGCATAACGGACGCCAGCGTTGTTTCTGATAGATCGAGAAAATCGGTAAGTCGTGCTGTTCCCTTATAAGGGTCTTTGTCCAGACCAAGACCTGTGTTCTGTGCGAGTTCTTGTTCAAGTTGAAGCGCAGTCGAAGCCAGCTTATCCACTAGTTCCTCCAGATGTTCAGGTTGGCCAATGCGCTCTGCAGTACGATCCTTCAGACTGAGCCCAGCGTTCTCGATATCACGTTCGATCGGAGCAATCTTAGTTCGAATGTCTCGCATCAAGTTTGACATTCGCACCATCCCTAGCGACTCGCGCCGCGCCAGTTCAAGAAGAAGCTTCGCTCGCTCCATCATCATTCTCGGAGTGTCTTCCTCCAACGACTCAAGCTGGCGTGCAATCCCTTCGCGGTTTTCTCGGACAAAGCGAATTCTCGCCAAACTACCTTGCCTGAGTTCATCGCGAAGATTGCCTAGGAAGTCGCTTATGGATTGATCGGGGGGAACCTCTTTGTACCGTCTCATCACCTGGCGTGGAATTTCAATATGAGCGGCAACAACGCGTCCGAAAAGCTCGTAATCTACACATGCGTTTGCGGACATTACCCATCTCCAAGATATAACTTGTTTGCGAGATTCTAATTTGGCGCGGCCGACACTATGGGGCTTTTGGCTCGGATGTCGCTCCACATACAAATTCGATTTACTCGCCTGTCAGTGCAATTGATAAAGCAACTTGAATCCTCGGACGGACTGGCGTAAGCCCTTCAAATCGAGCTCACCAAGCGGCTCAACCCGGACAAAATCTTTAGCGATGTTTGCTATTCGCTGCGTTATTAGTATTTCTCCCGCCTTCGCCTCATCGCAAAGTCGTGCAGCTTGATTCACAACAGAACCGATTGCCGTATAGTCGGAGCGTCCCTCGAAGCCGATCCGCCCAAGGGTTGCGTGGCCGTGTGCAATACCCACACCAAATCCAAGTTCGTGACCTTGACCTGCCCATTGATCGCATAGTGCCGATATTGAGTTTCTTAGATCAATCGCCAGACGAACAGCTCGTTGAGCAGGTTCTTCACATGGAAGCGGATCGTTGAAGAGAACCATTAATCCATCCCCAATAAAGCGCTCTAACGTACCGCCGTGTTGTTCTATCAGCGGTCCCGCAGCTGCGTGATATTCGCTGAGTACGGACATCACTTCTTCTGGCTCTGCGACTTCTGAGAATGCTGTAAAGCCACGCAAATCGCAAAATACGACACTCACCTCCCGACGATGACTATCGAGCATCGACTCGTCGCCTGAACTAATCACCAGTTCTGCAAGTTGGCTCGGCAGAAACCGTCTCAACCGCCCCATTCGATCGAGTTCTTCGACTTGCGTCCTTACACGCTCTTCTAACGAATGATTAAGCTCAGCTAGTTCGGTTGTTTTCTGCTCAAGCTGTCCGAATAGATGCGCGTTCTCCATCGCAACGACAGCTTGGCTTGCGAATGTCTCGATCAATCGAATGTGGGCCTCGGTAAAGGCGTCAGCATAAGGCTGAGCCACAGAAATCACTCCAACAGGGGTGTCTGACTTCATCATCGGCGCTGAAATGATTGATCTCCACGCACCGGCTCGTGCGATGTCCTGCGGATGTCTAGCCCCCTGCGTCTGGGCCAGTGATTTGCGATTTCTCTAATAGCGTTTCGGGCACTGGCGCACGCATACCGAGGGCGTGGTGCGGGCGGATGTGATTGTATTGTTTGAGCCACGTGTCGATGACCACCTGAGCCTG
>JBCDBQ010000436.1:0-6430 GCA_039183375.1 Pseudomonadota bacterium | reverse complement strand
GGATCATTTGTTTCCAAGTTGCGGAAATTGACGTGCGCCATGGCCCAGTTTCCAACCACGATGATTTTATGAACATCAATCGCAGCATTGGGAAACTTGGCAACCGAATAGGAAAACAACATTGCGAGCGGCTGCGGCCCATCTGGGAGTGCCGAGCTATGCTGAATGTAGTTGTCCGACACATACTTGCGAATATTTTCAATGGTCGGTTTACTCTCCAGAACCTTGTATATCTCGACGATCTGTTCAGCGCGTGCGCGATCTTTGTCGTTACCTGCGATGATCTCGGTTTTGAAGTTTTGCGGAATGCTGTTCCGGTAATTGAAACCTTGATCCTGGGAAGTCGTGGGTGGCTTGTTTCTCGCCTTGGCGTTCTGAGCAATCGCTAAGGGTGTAGCGATCGGCAGAGCTAGCATCGCTGCGAAGAAACTGACGACCAATCTACTCATCGTCTACTCCGATCATAAGGTTTAGTCTGGGGGAAGTTTTGCAAGGAAAATACTAATGTGAACCGGCTCGATCACAAGGTGCCGGCGCGCGCATAGAGTGTGCGCCCCAGCACCTTGTGGCAGTGTCGAGATCTGCTAGCGTCAACGCTCTGACTGAAGCCAGGCTTGGTGCAATGGGACTCCGTCCGTGCCCACAAACGTTAGATATGACAAAGCGTTTGCGACTACCTGAGCGGTTCAATCAATCTAAGCTCTGGCGCCAAGCGGCAGCAGCTGCCGCCGTAAAGGGGCTTTTGATGTGTCCATTCCGAAACGACCAAACGTTTAATCATGTGTCGAGCCTGAAATGTATTCTTGTAATCTCCGCCTTTTTTGCTTTTTCGTTGGTCATTCCTTCGACGTTCGCACAAGAAAATGATGTCAAACTGAATTCTTATCCGCAAATCAGCGGCAATATTATATTTCGGATGGCCAACGACACCGTTTATGATTCAACAACACCTGTCGACAGGAGCAGCGTCTTTGTTGAGAGCAAGGACACCTTTTTTGAAACAATAGCTTCGCCGATAGTCCATTTCTCGAAGAGACTATCGATTAACTCAGAGCTAAGATTAGAAGGGGTAAGACCTCCGAGTGAAGACAGGACTTTCGAGGATCAAGGAATATTCGTACGCAAATTGTTCGCAGAGTTTTCTGCGTCCGAACATTTGTCGTTCCACGCTGGAAAAATCACTCCCTCATTTGCGCTGGCTTCGTTTGTCGCCGCAGGAATGTATGGGATCAACTACAGCAAAGAAATAGAATTGATTGAACGCATCGGTTTTGGTGCTGCATATGCCTTTGATTTTGGAGTCCTCGGCAAACATACGCTTACCGGCAGTACTTTTTTCGAAGATACCAGCATCCTGTCCGACTCCCTCTTGTCACGACGTGGTCAGACTCGATTGTCTGATGGTGGAGCCAGCAACACCGAGACATTTGAGTCATTCACGCTTTCACTTGAAGGTACCAACATTAAATGGCTGCCGGGCTTCACATACAAACTTGGATATGTTCATGAAGCAAAGGGTCAAGGTGACGTAGCTGACGAAGATGGGTTTGCTATCGCGGCATCGCAGGCATTCAGATTGAGAAATGGTCAGTCGGTCTTCCTGTTTGGCGAAATTGCGCCGTTGTTGAATTTTGAAGGCTCTGCTGACGACATTCTCTATTCGAGTGCTGGGTTAGTCTATCAGTCCGGCCCGTGGAACATGATACTCTCCGGCACCCACCGATTGAGAGATTTGGCGGCCGGTGGAACGAACAATGATTATAGCTTGCAGACTGCTATCAAGTATGACTTTGGAGATGACATATCCTTCGAAGTTGCGCACGAGTTCATTAGAGACCAGAACGTGGACAGCCGGCGGGTAGGATTCCGCTTTATAAAGGTACTAGAACTTGGCCGGTGAGACTGATCGGGTTTGGGAGAAGAGTTTGTCACCCATAGCGCTACGAGGAGTGCGCGTCCTTGATGCACCGGAGCATTGCTTGGACCATTTCATTGTGATGAAGATCCATATGTGTCACGAGCCACAGGTCGCCCGTCCAGCTATCGCGTGGTGCCGCAACTTCGTGAAGGTCCGAGCGGCTCTGGACGTAAGACTCTGGTAAGAACCCGATACCCACTCCGCCGACGATGGCCTCATGCGTAACTCTTGGATGTGACGACGTAACGGCGATCCGTTCCCTGGGCACATACTTGGCGAACCAAATCTCAAATCTGAGTTTGTCGACAGGCGAGTGGGTTACGAAATCATGATCCGCGAACTCGTCGAAAGAAGCCGGTAGGCCGTTTCGTGCAACGTAATCGGCGTGTGCATACAGTCCGACCCGAAAGTGCTTGAAGCGCTGAACCACGTAGTCGGGGACTTCCGGCTTGGCACCGCCGTACAGTGAGACATGTGCTTCCGCGTACTCAAGCCTGGCCAGTGCATCCTGAGCGACAAGTCTGACGTGGACCGCTGGATAGATTTCCCTGAATGCTGTTATCGGGCGCATCACAAGACCAGCGAGTGCTGAATGAACCGACAGAACTATCTCGCCTTTAGTGTCTGAGGATCGTGCATGAGTGCGCCCGGCAAACTCCACAAACATCTCATCGACCTTTTGGGCCACACGCAGAAACTCATGACCGGCGTCCGTTAGCAAATAGCCACGGCTATGACGTTGAAAGAGCTTTTTGCCTAGTTCAGCTTCGAGCGCGTCGACGTGGCGGTTTACTGTTGCCCGATGCACACCAAGTGCTTCGGCGGCCGCACTCACAGTGCCAAGTTGTGCAAGCTGATAGGCGGTCCTGAGCTTGATCCAGCTATCCATTTTTCGACACTAGCAAAGAACCAGCGAAGCTCATGCTGCATCAGCGCGCAGTATATGCGCGCGGATTGGACTTGCTTTGGATGTTGTTTCCTCAATCACCGGATCAATCCAAAGTCAGGCTGCAACAGTTAATCGTATCCTGAGCTTTGGTAACTGAGCTGAGCCCTATAGAGCTTTGAAGCATTGAAGGTATTCGGTCCAACGCCAAGCTAGTTAGGCTATGGAATTGCTGCTTGAACGGTGTCGGAATAAACATGCTGGTAAGAGTGCCCAGACCACCAACAGAAAGTAGTACGTCGTCACCGGTATGAGGTTAGCGACATGCGACGCCAGCAATCCAGCGAACAAAAGTGCATGCGCTGCGATCGCCCAGCCAATGCCCCAGACGACTTCTTGGAAGCTTGCTATGCTCTTCGAAATCAATTCTCGATAGAATAGCAAGGAAATTGGCACAAAGAGCGCGACCGCCGTTGCGAGGCCCGGATTATAAGTTCCAGTTGCGATGCCTTGAAGGATATGAAAAAGACCGTTCACGAGGACTATCGCAGCCATCGCGACAGCAGGGAATACGTGGCCCGGTGACCGCGCAATTGCGATAAAACCTGTCAACCACACAGCAGATGTATTGATGATGAATATCGCCTCTTTAGTCATCGCACCGTACGCATTTTCTCCGAAGTATTGCCGCAGCAAATTGTTTAGTAGCGCATGCAGCGGATACTCGCGGCCAAGCAAGTCGATCCAATGCTCTTCGAACTGGTGAACCAGGTAGATTGCAAGGAGCACAGATGACATTAGTTTTGTGTCGCTCAGAATAGGATCTCTTGGCCGAGCTCGTGATGTAAAGGCAATAAACAGCATGACCGGGGCGAGGAATGTGCCAATCTTCATCCAGTGGTCGACCAGAAACTCGGTCTGCCCCCATGGCACCCATAGAATGGTGAAGAACAGTGACATTGATATCAATGAAATGCGGTTGGCTATCAATCCGTTATCTCCCTTTTGAAGCCTAAGCTGCTTAAACGAGACTTAGCCCTTGGCACCACTGAATGTCACCGCCTTAGCAATTGAACTATCGGGCGACGCAGCCGAATGGCAGTCCCTAAAGTGCGAGATTGCTCCTGTGCGGTCAGCACTTATTCGCAACAAAGCCGGGCGCTATGAGCCTCGTGACAGTCAATCAAATGTAATCAATGTCGCGTGAAGCATCCTGCCTGCTTCCTTGAATTGCGCGTGGTGAAGCTACTATACGAACTGTCTCGTGTGAGAGACACCTACTCACTTGCGCAAGGAGTGCGCACCTATCGTTCATTGCAGTTTGGAGCTCAAAATTGGATCTGTGGGACGAGATGCGAACGGCCTACCAAGTCGCTAAACTTGGGACAATTACGGCAGCAGCGGAAGCACTCGGCGTGCATAGGGCTACTGTTATTCGACAGGTTGATCGTCTTGAAGCTGAACTAGGCGCAAAACTATTTCTTCGCCACAGCGGTGGCTACACGCCGACAGAAGTTGGACAGGATCTGCTGCAGGTGGCGGCGGCCACCGATGAGCAATTCAATGAGCTTGCGGGAAGATTGCGTGGCCAGGCACAAGTTCTGAAAGGCGAGTTAGTTGTCACTTCCGCTGAGTTCTTCGTCCCCATTGTGACGCATGCATTGCGACCGCTGCTGAGGAACAATCCGAACCTAAAGATCCGATACCGGGCAACCCGCGAGCTGTTGAAGCTGGAATTTGGAGATGCACATCTGGCTATTCGAACCGGCTCTAAACCGAACAAACCTGATTTTGTTGTGCAGCCCTTCCTGAAAATCTCATCCGGGCTCTATGCACACGCCGACTACGTCGACCAGTATGGCAAACCTCGATCACCGGCCGATTTTTCCGACCACTACTTTGTTTGTGGCGAGCCCGATGGACTGAGACCGCAGTTCTTGGATTGGCTGCCGCAAACGGTTCCTAAAGAGCGGATTGCTCTGGCTAGTAACAGCGTCAACGTTCAGTTTTCGGCTATAGAATCGGGCTTGGGTATAGGTTTCTTTCCAACTATATATGCCGCGCAGAAACCCAATCTCGTCGAGGTTATGCCCCCAAGAGAAGAGTGGGAGGTGGATGCTTGGCTAGTCACTCACGTCGACCTGCACAGATCGGACAAAGTTCAGACGTGTCTGAGCTCTCTGAAACGGGCGCTGGTCGATTACGGAGCCGACAAAATGGACAAGCATAGCATTCCTGTGCTTAGCCCAGCATCTACTTGACCGGCAATCTGCAAGCGGCGGTGCTCCGGGCTTAGTTTGGTCAAAGTTCGCAAGTGACCAATTGACGACATGCATTCAATTTTGAGCACATACGGAGGTTGTGAGTTTGATCATGCACTCGTACATACAGCCCAATTGTCCTGCGCGCTTAGCGCCTAACAACTCTTCAATAACATTACTTCTTCGCTGTCTTTAGGACGACGATGGGAGTCCAGGCTGAAAGGTACTCCTTCTCAGAAAGTGCTCCATCATTGTTTAAGTCCGCGCGCGCAAAGTCGGCTAACATGCTTAGGCGCATCTCCTTGCGACTGATATCGCCATCACCGTTTCGATCACGAAGTGCGAACAGCACACGCTTCACGGCACTGTACCTCTCAACCTTCCCCGCCTGCTCAGCGAGGTACATGTACCCCCAATCCCACTCTAGGAACTCAGACCGGCTAACAAGTGAATTGTCGTTCGCATCCATCGATAAGAATGCGTTGCTGGCAAGTTGTCCAGCTTCGCCAAGGGTTACCAAACCATCTTCATTCTTATCACTGGATGCGAATGTGATCTGCGAGACCTTTTTTCCGGTATCTTGTGCCTGTGCGCCTAGGACAAGGGCAAGAACGGTGAAGGCGGAAAGCAGAATGCGCAACATTGTGTTTTCCTTTCAAACCTAAGCGGTCAAGAAGGTATGCAGGCAACTTAGTCTTGCGGCAAACCACACCCAGTAGTTGGTTCCACTCAAGAGCAGGTTTCCCGAGGACATTTCTCGTTCCACGACCATGTATTACAGGAACGCTTGTCGTTGAAGAAGCTGCCGCGCGCAGCCGGTGTGCGCTATTGCAACATGCACTCTGGTGGTCAATTTGAAGGCGGCGTTGCCATCGCTTTCCAAGCAAGTTGCTACACTGCAGCTGCCATTCGAAAACCACAATGGCGATCTGGTCGTGCCCTAACCCTAGCGCAACACCCCGCTGTTCGAGCCACGATTCGGAGGTTCGAAGAACCGGTACGACGTCAGGCTCTCATAGACCAGGCGGACTGGGTCTCCAATGATTGTTGGATCTTCCGCGGGCATAACCAACCTCGTAAAGCTTACCCATATATGTCACATCAAAAACATCCTGACTGACCTCTTGGAAGTCGGAGGGAATCCAAGTCAGACTGAAGCCGGTCTCGTTTGCCCTGGAGCGCAGATAGATCTTTAGAAGATCTCCGTCCAACTGTTGTTTGATAAGTGTGGAAATCGACCTGCCCGCAATCGCAAAAGTGTTGGCCTGAACGATTTCGGCCGACGGAGATAGCTTTGAGTTGGCAATAATGTAGAGCTGGATATCAAGCTGTTGCCCGCGCGGTCCGGCACCTTCTCGCGCATTG
>JBCDBQ010000435.1:0-6443 GCA_039183375.1 Pseudomonadota bacterium | reverse complement strand
TCAACGCCGATGGCTTTGGTGCCGGCGCTATTTGTATGGACATGGCCCGACGCGACGACATTGTTCTGGCTATTCAGCCTGGCAGCGGCCGGCTCAATCGGTCACTATTGCTGGACATCGGCATGCAGTCTCGCTGAGATGACACAGATTCAACCTCTTGAGTTCATCAAGCTGCCATTGACTGCAGCCGCCGGATTTCTGCTTTTTGCCGAAGTGCCAGGTTTGGCGGTGTGGATCGGCGGCGCTGTCATCTTTCTGTCGACGGCTTACATTACACGTCGGGAAGCGCAACTTGCACGCCGCGCGTCACAGCCAAAAGATTGAGCACCGACTAAGCTCGATGCGTTTCGGCCCACACCAAACTGAACTATATTCTGCGATCACAAACGCTCAAGCACGACAACTTTGGGGAGACGCTTCATGTCTGACCTGACCCAGATCGAATCTCTTCTGCACGAATACTTCCGCGTTCTCCATGAGGGGGATATCGAAGGTTCGAAGAAAATCTTCCTGCCGACCTGCGATCTCTCTGCTCCGCAGGACGATGGTGGCGTCACGCACTACACCTATGACCAGTACCACGACCTCGTTGCCGCGCGCACCAGCCCGAAGGCTAACGGCTATCCCCGGCATGGTGTCATTGTTTCTATAGATCAATCGGGCCCGCGTACCGCCTTCGCTAAGGTCGATTGCGCAGTGCAGCCCCGTTACTTCATCGACTACTTGACCCTGATCAAGGTTGCTGACGAGTGGAAGATTGCAGCCAAGGTCTTCTACATCGCCAAAGTTGAAGAATAGCAGCAAGACAGCAAAGCAAACCGCCATGCATGACTGGCCCGACTTCTTGTTTCTGCGCCACGGCCAGACCGACTGGAATGTTGAGGGAAAATTCCAGGGTCAGACCGACATCCCATTGAATGCCACCGGCGTTGCCCAGGCTCAAAGTGCGGCCACCATCTTGGCGGCTCATCACATCGATCGTGTTATCAGCAGCCCTCTGACGCGCGCCTTGCGAACAGCGACGATCGTTGCGGAACAGCGTTCCCTTGCAGCCGAGGTCGACCCGCGACTGACTGAGCGCACATTCGGTACGTTCGAAGGTCAGGTTGTCAAAGTGGTCAAGCAGCAGCTGGGACTACCTCCTGGCGAACGCATTGCCGGCCACCTGCCACCAGATGCCGAGCAATGGCCTGAGACTCTCACGCGAACAAGGAACGCGTTCGCAAGTTGGTTCGACAGCCACCCAAACCAACAGCTACTGTTTGTCTCTCACCATGGCTTGTTTGCAGCACTTTCGGAAATGCTGACTGGCGCACGTTTGGAAGGGCGCAATGCCGTGCCTTATCGGTTCCGCCGGGTCGATGGGTCATGGCGGGTCGACACGATCGGAGCCAATTAGATTTTACCAAGGGCGTCAGCAACCGTGCGACCACAAAACAATGGCGGCAAGTCATGACACACCCAAATATGCTAAGTGGGACTTCGACACGTTCAAGGCTGACTTGGCCTTGAGCCAAAAGCGACGTGCCTTAATCCAACAGCACATAGCCAGGGCGTGCTGCCTGTATGGGATACCGCAATGGGCACCGATGAAGCGGGCCGCTGGCTGCGAAGCTCCGGCGATTACCGCGATTGGGCCTTTAAGGAACTACCAGGTCACAAGCGCGAATAAGGCAGCCGTGCTTGGCACACCAAAGCATCAAACGCTTGCTGGCTTTCTTGCCTGGGAACCGGCGCCCCTCATCTCAAACACGGTTTTCGCTGCATACAAGAGAGGTGTATCAACCAAGGCAATGGCGGCTTTGATCGCGATGGCGGTCAGAATGATACTCAGTAAATCTGGCACTACGCCCCACAACGCTATTGTAAAGAACAGAACTGTATTCACGCTCTGCCCGACAATCGTACTGACATTGTTTCTGAACCAAAGACCGGACCAGACGCTCTGACTGCCGGAGTATCTCTTCTTAATTTTTTCATATACCCAGATATCGACAAACGCTCCGAAAACAGCAACGAGCGCTGCCAGGGTGATCCGTGGCGTCGTTGCGTAGAGCTGTTCCAATGTGCTCAGCGTCTCCTGGCTAACCCTGGTCTCAACGAAAAACGTCAGAGTTAGATAGATCCAGAAAACCACCTGGACGAATACGTTCATGAACGCGAGTTGATAAGCAGAGTCCTCTTCAAACAGTTCGCTCAGTATGTCGGTGATGAGATAAATGAAAGAATAGACAATCACGCCCCATGACACCGCAAGTCCGAACACATCCAACTGGATGCCAACGGTTGCGTTCGATACGACAATGATAAAGCAGGAAATCGCAAACAAGAACGGTTTTCCAAAGTACGTCGCGCTCAAGATTGCAGTCGCCATCAACGCAACCACTGCGACCACCAAAAGCTCGTTCGTCATCGTATCCCCCAGCGCCGCATTGAACAGCGGTTCCGGCGAATTCGCCGAACCTGGAGTGCGGCCCCCGTCAGCAACCTAGTCCGCAAGCTTTGTCGAGCGTTATGCGATTTGCTCAAAGACCTCGCAGCAATGCCGGCACGAGAGGCCAACACAAGTCAGCGTTACTAACGGGCCCGGAGACGCCCGATGAGATCATGTACGTGACATGTGAGTGTCATAGATACATGAGCTGGCGCGTAACGTTCCGTCTCTTTTTCATAGATCATTCGAAGAGATGTAGACGGGAAATGCTAGAGAGTTCCGATGGCGATTACCTGCAGGAGGACTTGGTTTGGAAAAGCTCATTAGCTCGACTGGTGACGGCTTGAACGACCTGCGCCTGGCACTCTCCGGCACCGTGCCGGAAGGTCAGCAGATGTTCCGTAACGAGTTGTTCGAGGGTCTCTACTCATCATTCCCCCGTGATCCGGAGTCGCGGGTCTGGATCTACTCGTTCGAGTTCCTGCCCAAAGCCTACACGGTGCCGCATCTCCACAACGGAGCAACGTTTTTCCTGCTGCTCCAGGGAGAGTTCGAAGCGCACTTTGATGACGGTACCGTCTTCCGCGCCAAGGCAGGCGATGTCTATTCCGAACCGATTGGCAAAATCCATCGCGGCCACAACCCTCGCGATGACATCGCAGCCATTGGCATTTCTTTCTCGGTAACGTCGCCCGACCGCGAGCACATTACAAACGTCCTGGCCATGGAAAACGACCCGCTAGAGAATGCATGATCGAGCGCGTTGCCGCGAACGGCCCAAGATAGGTGAGCCGGTGCAATTCCCCCGGCGCACTTACCAATGCGAACTTAGAGAGCGCAAATCTGTTGCAGGCAGAGTCAATCGATCTTCCTGACGATTGGTTTGAGATCGGACGAGTGCGGCAGGATGACTCCGCTAACGATACGCCAAACCTGTTCGCTTTCGAGGATAAGTGGTCGGCTCACGAGCCTGCCCCAGATGTCTTCACCTGAGTTGTTCACCTTGTCAGGGCCGCGGCGGTAGACTTGATCAAACGTAGCGAGACGCGTGTAGGAGGCACCAAGCGCGCCTGCTTCCTCACAAAGTCGCAAAGTCGATTCGGGTTCCAGATCAAAGCGACTACGATACCGGATATCCTTCCAATCGTATTTGCGCGCTTCCTTATGCAGCTGACTGGTCGCGATGAGTTTGTCGTCGGGATCGAACAGAAACATATCTGCCGGGCTAGTCTCGACCAGCTTGATGAATTCGTCAGGTCCCGGGTGACCGATGTCATCATCAAGAAGTAAAGTTCGGAATCGTTCCTGGGTCAGAATTGATGCCTTGATGGAACAGCTTTCAATGTGCCTGACCGTCGTAACATCCAGGCCGAGCTCATCGGCCAGGTCCTCCGGCGACATTCCGTTTTGTACGCGATAAAGCTTGAACTCGTAGGCCAGCACCATGGCCCCGCCAAGAGAATGTGCTTTCATAATAAGTGTTCCGCTTCCCCAAGCTTCACAGATTTGTGAACAGACGCAAGCAATACGCGCTGATGTCAATGGTCACATGCGATACACGCACAAAAATTCAATCGAGAGTAGAGCGCTAACATCTACTCGAACCTGAGAGAGACAATCGCCTGGGACTCTATCAATAAAGCAGTCGCTCACTCAGCAATCTCGTCATTGAATAACGGCCATAGCGCCAGAAGAGATTGCACCAACGCTGCAAAAAAGATCTCGCCGTTGCACAACCCGGCCGATGTACGATTCACCAACTTGACGAACCCTACTCAGCACTGCGATGGTTCTCGGACTATTGCGGCGGCACCTGGTTTGAGTTTTGACGACGTTTCTCATAGATGACAGTGGTGAGTTCTGGGATGCGAACGCGTGGCAGTTGCGCTCTCGCTACGGCGTCCGCTTGTCCAACGCGGCGTTCGCTGATTTCCTAATCCGCAATCAGGGCTGCATCGGGTTGAAACCGAGCGAAGACAATCTGGTCATCAAAGTCGCCCCGATTCACGTGACGCAAGCCTGTTTTGTCGCCTTCACGCGCTGGATCACCGATCAAGCACCACGCCGGATTGCCATCAAGTGGTTCGATGGAAAATGGAACCACGAACTGACCATTGGCGCCGCAGCAGCGCGTAAACGCATCGCAGCTCTGCGCCACAAGCTGCGTTCCGCCATTTCACCCGATTACCTCTCGCAGCCAAGATCCCTGAGTGCGCTGGAGCGCAGCAGTCCTTTGTATGATTTGCTCGACGCCTGGCAGACAAACTCCGGCAGATTGGATCCCAGCAAAACACCGCGACTGTTCGAGGAACGACTCTCTGCCAGATATGTCATCGTCCAGTCAGACCGATCAGATGGCAGCCTCCGGTTCTCGGATATTGGCAATGGTTATGCTCCGATGTTCCCGGCCAGCTGGCGCGATAAACTGATCGGCGCCGACATTGAACTGCATCACGATCTGCGTTACGCGCGCTCGGTTGCGAATTGCTGGCGCGCCGCAATCCTTGCCAAAGAGCCCACGCTGAGTGATATCGACGCCGTCCAGTGCGAGCCGAAGACGCGCAGCCGCTATCGTAGGACGTACTCGCGCATCACGTTACCTCTCGGCGACGGCTCTCAACTCCTATGCGCGTCGTTCCTCGACAGCACGATCGACCTGCGCAGCTAGATTTTGCGTCATCGTGAACACGTACTGCATCATCTGATCGGGTGTCTTGTAGAGCAGCGTCATGTTGAGATCTGCGCCCGGCAGAGAAGGTGAATTGCGCATTATCACCGGTGACGTTGGATTGAAGTAGAAACCATTCCGTTTGGCAAAGTCCTTCTTCATGTTCGGAGGTGTCGAAAGTGTCGTGATATAGTCGGAACCCCAGAAGGCGTAAGAGGTCACCCGCGCAAGAGTCGACACCAGTTGCAATGCGCCATTGCCGCGTGCGCTTGGATGGATCCACAAGCCACCACAATATGAGATCCGCCCGGACAGCTTCTCGGCCTCAGTCGACGGCACGTCGCAGCTCTCACCAAGCTCTTTGGCTGCTTCAGGTTCAGCATAGAAGAGGCGCAGGGCTTCGGCTTCAGTCTTAAAGTTGGAATTCTGCCAATCGTAAAGGCGCGCTGCTTGACAGGAGACAACCTGACCACTTGGGCGGCGGCCGAAAATCACGATCCCATTGTCTTCGCTGGCACCCCCAAGGCATGGCCGGAACGTGGTTGTAATCGGAGACCAACTATCGCTATTGGCCTGATTAACCTCCATCAGTTCATCAAATGTACCGAAGTCGAAGTGGATATCTCGACTGGCAGCCGCTTCCGCTGTGGCGAGAAAGTACCGGGTCAGCAGGTCCCTTGGACCATGTTCGATGGTGATTCGGTCCAGAAAATCTTTTGAGTTCAGAAACATAACAGCCTCTCTATCTGGAGTAGATAGATCGACCGTGTTCTATTTTATGTATTTTGCAACCTGGTGTTGTTGCAATTGGTTACCGGACTGCGCACGATGGTTGAGAATTTTGGTTAATCACCCTTTCAGGAAAGACATAGCTTAATGCGTAGTTTTGGTGATCAAAGCCAGGTTTCAGCTGGCGCAGTTAGTTCCACAATCCCTGCTAGTTCGGTGAACGAAGTGATGGGCCAACGGCTTAGGTTCCGCCGGCGGCATCTGGGCTACACCCTGGCGACACTAAGTGAAGAGGTCGGTGTATCCACGCAGCAACTCCATAAGTACGAATCAGGGGTCAACGGCATCCGCGCCACAGTGCTACTGAAGATCTCGTCAGTGCTGAATGTTCCTGTGAGTTGGTTCTTTGAGGGCCTCCAGCCCGAGGCCGACATGCCGGATGATTTGCTCGATCTGACGAGTGATCCAGACAACGGTGAACTGCTTCTGCTGTTCAGCAAATTGAAGAACCCGACCGTCAAGTCCGGCATTCTCAAGATGGTTCGCCATTTCGCAGACGAGGAAAACGCGGCCGAAGAAACCACGACTGCCGACACAACGAATGGGGAAACC
>JBCDBQ010000434.1:0-6448 GCA_039183375.1 Pseudomonadota bacterium | reverse complement strand
GGACCGATATCCTTGAGGACCCGTCCGAGGCATGGCCGCAAAGAAGTGTTGTCAGAGCGCTGAGGGGCTACTTGGTATATGCAAGACGCACATGCAACCATCGCGGACAACATGTTGCACTTTGGCCGTGTCCTGCGTGCCGCCGGCCTTCCGGTCACGCCCAATCAAACTGCCGATGCAATCGAGGCTACCCTGGCCGTCGGCCTGAATAGTCGATCGCGGCTCTATTGGGCCCTCCATCTGGCTTTTGTGAAGCGGCATAGCGAACACGAGTTGTTCGACCAGGCCTTCACCATCTTCTGGCGTGATCCAGGCTATCTGAAGCGCATGATGTCACTGATGATCCCGCAGACGTCAGCACCACCGACACCGGAGCAACAGAAGAACCTGGCGCGTCGCCTCTCTGATGCGCTCGGTGACCTTGGCCAGAACGAGCCGAAACCGCAACCGGACACGCTCGATATCGACGCGGTGGAAACATTTTCCAGCAACCAACTCGATCGTACCAAAGACTTTGCTCAGATGACAGCGGACGAACTGCGCGAAGCAACCCGCCAGGTACAGCGCATCCGGTTCATCATGGAAACCCGCCCGACACGTCGCCATGTGCCCTCGGCAACAGGTCAGACGATTGATCTGCGGCGCATGCTGCGAGAAGCGGGCACAAAGGGCTCAGACCATCTCTTGCTCAAGCGGCGAACGCGTCTGCGCCGTCGCCCGCCTCTGGTCGTCCTGTGTGATATTTCCGGCTCCATGGAGCAGTACGCGCGTGTCTTCCTACACTTTCTCTACGGCCTAACCAACGACCACGACCGAGTCGCGTGTTTCCTCTTTGCCACCCGCCTGTACGACATCACACGCAAGCTGAAGACGCGCGATCCGGACATCGCCATTTCTTCCGTCGGACATGACGTCACTGACTGGTCCGGCGGTACGCGTATCGGCCAATGCCTCACTGAGTTCAACCAAAAGTGGGCCCGGCGTGTTCTTGGCCAGAATGCCAATGTCATGCTGTTCACCGATGGCCTCGACCGCGATGCCGGCGAGGGCATGGAACTGGCTGCGCGCCGCCTCTCAGCATCTTGCAAACGGCTAATCTGGATCAACCCGCTGCTGCGCTACGACAAATACCAACCCATTGCATCCGGCGCGCGCATTCTCGATACCTACGCTAGTGAAAGCCGCAGTTGCCATAATGTCGAAAGCCTCGCCGACCTAGCTGCAGCGTTGAACGGTCGCTAAGCGCGCCGCGCATCAGTCGTCCCGTAGACCCGCCCGACACGCAGCCAAAGATCTAACGCTTGACTGTCTCAAGCAGCCTCGCTAAGGGCAATATTGCTCGCAGCGATGGCGTCGCTGCATCCGCGTCCTTCGGCATCCGGATTTGATCCCAGATGCCGCCATCGTCCTGAACGCCGGGACGTTGTGCCGGGCGCCTGTTCTTTCTTGCCCGGCGGAGGAGAGAACACCATGCTTCAAACTCTTGAAAGACCGCAAACCTTCACCTGTCACAACGGCAGCAAGGCCACCTTGCCATTCTCGCAATCTGAATATGACCGGCGGCTCACACAACTGCGCCAGATCATGGTAGATAACGACGTCACGGTCGTTTTTCTGACGTCGATGCACAACATCGCCTACTACAGCGGCTTTCTCTATTGCAGTTTTGGTCGGCCATACGGTTGCGTCATCGATCACGAGCGATGCACCGTTATCTCAGCCAACATTGATGGCGGACAGCCCTGGCGCCGTTCCCACGGCGACAACCTTATCTACACCGACTGGCGCCGAGATAATTTCTGCCGCGCGGCAGCAGGCCTCATCGGCCCCACCCATCGCGTCGGCTACGAAGCGGACCACCTAACAATCGCGAACCACCGTGCAATGTCGGCGGCGTTGAATGAACCAAACCTTATAGATGTGTCATCGCAGATGATGGCCGCGCGGATGGTCAAATCACATGAGGAGCAGACACTCATCCGGTCCGGCGCAGCCATCGCGGATATTGGCGGTACAGCCATTCGCGATGCCATAAACGTTGGAGCGCGGGAAATCGACGTCGCACAGGCCGGCCGCGACGCCATGGAGCTCGCGATTGCCGAACGTCATCCGGACAGCGAGTTGCGGGATACCTGGGTCTGGTTTCAATCCGGCCTAAATACAGATGGCGCACACAACCCGGTCACAACACGGCAATTGCAAAGTGGCGACATCCTGAGCCTCAATACCTTCCCGATGATTTCCGGCTATTACACAGCGTTGGAGCGCACGTTGTTTCTCGGCGAGCCCTCCCCCGAAAGCCTACGCATCTGGCAGGCCAACGTCGCGGCCCACGAGCTTGGACTATCTTTGATCAAACCCGGCGCGCGTTGCTCTGAGATCTGTAACGAGCTTAATCGCTTCTTCAATCAGGAAGGCCTACTGCAGTACCGCTCATTCGGATATGGCCATTCATTCGGTTTGCTCTCACACTACTACGGACGCGAGGCCGGCCTCGAGCTTCGTGAAGACATCGAGACCGAACTCCAGCCCGGAATGGTTGTCTCGATGGAACCAATGCTCTGGATCCCCGAAGGTACGCCCGGTGCCGGCGGCTACCGTGAGCACGACATTCTTATCGTTACCGAAGAGGGAGCTGAGAATATCACCGGCTTCCCCTACGGGCCCGACGCCAACATTGTGGCAGCCTAGCGGAATGACATAACGCGACCGACAAGTTGATCTCCCGCAGTTACCATAAGGCGACTGCGGGACGAGCGGCCTTGATGACCTCTACATGACTGATCTGCAGAGCGCACAGCAAGAGTCTCATGCGATGCATTGCAGTTCAGCAAAGCATCCCCTGTCAACGTTTCAGTGTGTCAGTTGCTTGATCGCCGCTCGTTTTCCGGTTCAGACATTTGCTTGTCTGGTCGGCTAGCTCCAATGCCCACTAGTGCGCTACTCTACAACAGCTCTGCTAATCCAACGGACCAATCGGCAAGGAGCCAAGTACCGAGAGATGAGTTATCTGACCTGGACAATCATTATTGTTGCATTGCTGGCATTCTTCGTCATTGGACAGTACGCAGGCTCACTCGTTAGCGCTTGAAGCAAAGAAAACGAAGCGTGTAACCACAAGCCGGTGTATCCGCCACAGCGGCCATCGATTGATGCAAACCGAGAAGTTCGACCAGCGCGCGGATCGCGGACACTCACCTCCTGATCGCAGGTTCAATCTCCGGCTAGAACAGGCCGAGTGGCGGCTTCGTTAGACGTCAGCGCGATCAACGCTGATACATTTTGTTACATTCAAGCTGATCTCTGAAACAATCGAGCAAAGCGGTTTTCCTAATTTCCCACGCAACAGCTGATTGCCAGCTGAACCCTCAAAACGTGGAAGGAAAACAGATGGCTTTGAAGGGCATCATAACCGCGCTCGTAACGACGGCGCCTCTCGTCGCGATCACCATTTCGGTGCCAGCAAATGCTCAGGATGACCGAAAGCAAGCCCGGGCTAATTTCCAGGCCGCCGATGCGAACCAGGACCGACAGCTCGACTTCGATGAGTTCAAGACTTTCATCAATCTCAACGCAGACCACAATCTCGGCCGCGCTGGCATGATCCGTCGGTTCGGCATGCACAGTCGTGCATTCGGAACACTCGATACAGACAGCAACGGCGCCATCACGCCGCAAGAGATCGCAGCAAAGGCCCAGCGCTGATCTCAAGTGAGGCGACAACAGAGATCAAAGGCGTTGTCGCAGAAGCAAACGAAGAAACCAGAAAGACGGAGATCCAAAATGAATACGTCCAAGTTCATAGCAATTGCTGCCGCTGCACCAATGGTGATCGGGGTCGCGCTGACGGCCCCGGCTGTTGCCGCACCATTCGCAGCACCAAAGCTGCAGTTATTGACGACCAGCCCGAAGGCACAGGTGCAACACGTACATTGCCGTCGGTTCGTTCACGCCCACCGACGCTGCACGCTATGGCGCGGTGGTGTCTGCCGCAGGTGGGTCACCTACCGTCACCGTTGCGGCTAACGGCGCCGGCGAAATAACCGGCTTTGGCCATGGCCTCGATACCAGCGCTGATATGGGCTTGGATCGCGGCATACACACCAAATCGTGATCGCTCCCACAGCCGTGGTCTGACGGCAGTGGGAGCTTTATTGACTCCGGTCCGGAACACGCACCAGGCACAGACAAATCAAGAGGCAGTGATCCCTCGCATCCTGCCGCGATACCCCTCGCCGTTATGGCGAAAGTAGAACGAAATCACATGTGAGGTTAGTTTGGAATCGCCATAGAATTTGCAAAACTAGAAAATAGAATTACCATTATATGATTACTTCTCTGGGTATAATTTAAAATGTTTAATGATAATCAGATCTACGCTATTCAGCAAAATGCATTCTCTAAATTCATCAATCCGTTTCATAAATGGCTCCATCATGAGGAGCTTAGCTTCAGAGGCTGAGTACGCAGCCAAGATATTGATGCCCCATGAGAATTTGAACCCAGCAAACCTGCTCACAAATTGCGCCTGCACGACGCCCCTGACCCACTGGACGAGCTGGCTGCGAAAATGAATTGATCAGTTGTGGGAATGTCGCGAGGTTTTGTGATGCGTCCAATAAGTAATGTTCTGCCGTGTGTCGTCATGTTGTTCAGCTGCTTTCCTGCTAGCGCAGCAAAAGCGCAAACGGACGCCGAGATGAGAGCCCGCGTCAACACGGGCACCATCCGCTTGATCACCGGTGGCTTGAAATACGCCTCAAACACATATGGTGCGCTTGCAAGTGACATCGCCGCAGCACTCGACGATCCAGGCAAACTTCGATTGCTACCGATTATGGGATACGGCGCCGTGCGCAACGTCGAGGATATGCTTTATCTGCAAGGCATCGATGTCGGCATGATGCACAGCGATGTCCTGAAGCATCTCAATCTGATTGGCAAACACCCGGGCGCTGCAGCACGACTACGCCTACTGCTGAAGCTCTACGATGAACCCTTTCATGTGCTTGCGCGCCGGGACATCGGCAGCATCAAGGAGCTCGCCGGAAAGAACGTCTCAGTCGGCCCTAAAGGTTCCGGCGCCGACATGAGCAACCGCACACTTCTACGCTTGCTGAAGCTCAAGCCGAAGCTAGTGAACCTCGAACTGAGGGAGGCCATCAAGCAGGTTAAACAGGGAAAGCTGTCGGCTGTCATTCACACAACAAGGAAAGGGGCGCAGTTTATACGTGAGCAAAAAGCAGACTCAGTCCTTCGCCTGCTTCCGGTGTTGCCGACATCTGCCACCGAAGACACATACTGGCCTGCACGATTGACCAGCGACGACTACCCAAACCTTGTGACGGAAGGCCAAGCGGTTAAGACCCTTCAAATGGCAACTGTTCTGGCCGTCTTCAATTGGCGAACGGACGGAGTGCGATACCCGCAAGTTCGTCGCTTCGTTGATGCACTGTTTGCGAAGCAGGAGGAATTGAACCAAAACGGTCGTCATCCTGTTTGGCGCGACATGGATTGGACCGCCGAGGTTAAAGGCTGGAAACGCTATCCGCCAGCAAAAGCCGTTCTCGAGAAACTGATACGTGAAGGACGCATTTCGCTGGCATCCTATGGTGCCTCGCCTGAGTCTGTACTGACGCCGGTCAAAGACTACTTTGCCAAGAGCATTACCCAACAAACCGGCAACTCAGTAGAAGAGCTAACCGCTGAACGTCGCGAGAAGCTGTTTCAGCAGTTTCTCAAGTGGCCGAAGAACCCAATCGAAATTGTTGTGCCAATGAGGTTCACGGATGTCGTTGGCCCTGGCAAAGTCATTGGAACCGTTACCCTGTCGAACACGGAGATTGCTGCCGGAAGCCGCCAGGAGGCTGGCTTACTTATCAAGCCAAACATCAAAGGCTTGAAAGCCGGTCGATATGCTTTCCATGTCCACCAGTTTCCGAAGTGCGGACCAGCAAAGAAAGATGGGAAATTAGTCAAAGGCTTGGGCGCTGGTAGCCACATCCTTCTAACAGGCACTGGGCGTTTCGCCGGCGTCAGGTTTGGAACCCATCTTGGCGATCTTCCCGATCTCGTTGTTGATTCAAAAGGTATCGCGACAACGCCCACGATCGCGCCAAGACTGTCACTCTGGGATGTTGCCAACCGAGCGTTGATCATCCATGCAAGCGAAGACGATGCATCGGACCGAATGGCCTGTGGCCCTGTCAATTGACACCGCCCATCACATGAGGGGCGGCGCCTCGTACTGGATCAACAGCGGCTTAGGCAATTACTCCGCCGCAACGCCTTCGATCAGCCCGCGCTGACGCAAGAGACCTTCCGGCGTTGGCATCTTACCGCGGAAGGCAAGATAGGCTTCATCGCCATCACGCTGCCCGCCGGCAGAGTAGATGAAGGTCTTGAGCTTCTCTGCGGTGCCCGGATCAAACACGTCCCCGGTCTCTTC
>JBCDBQ010000433.1:0-6452 GCA_039183375.1 Pseudomonadota bacterium | reverse complement strand
GATATTCACCCATTCCGCCTGAAAAGACAGTCTCAAGAACGGGATAATTCAATGCCACACGCCAGCCAACCCCTATCCTGAAGCCACAAAGATTCCAGGGGATGAAGCGGTTAGCGCTTTCAAGTTGTCGCCGGCAACGCTAAGATGCAGGATAGGGGTTGGCTGGCGTTTGGCATTGAATTATCCCGTTCTTGAGACTGTCTTTTCAGGCGGAATGGGTGAATATCGGACCCTTGATCGCGTGAGCGATGTGCGCTGTTGACAGCTCCCGACCACCATGTCGACATCGGTTTAATGCTGCCGCGTGTCGTCTGCTTTTTGGAGGATTATTGGATCGATGCCATTCGAACCCGCCGCTGAGGTCTTGAAGCCCTATACCGTTCTGGATCTGACTCGTGTGAGATCGGGCCCGACCTGTGTTCGTCAATTGGCGGATTGGGGAGCCAATGTCATCAAGATTGAACTCCCAACAACTGACGATAAGGGGCAGCTCGGCGGCCCGCGAGCTGGGTCGGACTTCCAAAACCTGCATCGCAATAAGCGTGCTATGACGCTCAATCTGAAGTCCGAGGAAGGCGTTGAGATCTTCAAGCGTCTGGCTGCGAAGGCCGATGTCATCGTCGAGAACTATCGACCCGATGTAAAAAAACGTCTGGGGATTGATTACGAGACGCTGAAGTCGCTCAACAAGGGGCTTGTCTATGCCTCGATTTCAGGTTTTGGACAGGATGGTCCCTATGCTGGCCGACCCGGCTTTGACCAGATCGCGCAAGGTATGGGCGGACTGATGTCGATTACCGGTGAACCCGGTAAAGGCCCGATGCGGGTCGGTATTCCGATCGCAGACCTGACAGCTGGTATCTTCTGCGCACAGGGCATCTTGTTGGCGTTACTTGAGCGTGAGCGCTCAGGCGAAGGACAGTGGGTGCAAACATCTTTGCTGCAGGCACAGACCTTCATGTTGGATTTCCAGGCGTCGCGCTGGTTGATGGATGGTGAGGTGGCGCCGCAGGCCGGCAACGATCATCCGACAAGCATTCCGACCGGCGTCTTTGAGACCAAGGACGGCTACATCAATATCGCAAGCGCCGGGCAGGCCATTTACGCCCGTCTTGTCGATGTGCTTGGCGATGATGAGATGCTGCATGAAGACTATGCTGATGGACCAAGTCGCTCGAAAAACCGTAAAGCGCTTAATGCACTGATCAGCAAACACACACGGACGAAGACATCGGACGAGTGGATTGAGACTTTGAACAAGGCCGGTATTCCGTGCGGTGAGATCAATAACATCGATCAGGTTTTTGCTTCACCGCAAATCAAGCATCTCGGCATGGCCAAGGATATTGTTTCACAGGAGCGTGGTCCGACGCAGTTGGTTGGGCAACCGATGACGCTCAGCCGAACCGACAGCGCCATCAAGCATCCGCCACCAACAATGAGCCAGCACACCGATGAAGTGTTGGCGGAAGTGGGTTACAGCGCTGATGAGATCAAAGCGTTCAAAGACAACGGCGTTGTATAAAGCCGATAGGGATGCTCGAGAACAAGACTAATCAACAACCGTCATAGCAATCGATTAGAAGCCCGACTGGAAGTTGCTTGTCGGTTGGGTGAGGGAGAACTGAAATGAGTGAAGAGAAGCTGATCGGCCGCACGGAAGGGGCGGTCGCCTATGTGACATTCAACAATCCGGAGAAGCGCAATGCGGTTTCTCTCGATATGTGGGTCAAGTTCGGTGAATTGCTTGATGGCTACCGCGAAGATGACAGCATCCGGGTCCTTGTGATCAATGGTGCCGGCGGCAAGGCTTTTGTATCCGGTGCAGATATCTCAAAGTTTGAGAGCGAGCGGGCAACGAAGGAGGCCGTGGCGAATTACAATGCGACGTCCGGCAAGTCCTACGAGCGGCTGATCAACTTCCCCAAGCCGACCATTGCCAAGATCAATGGGTACTGCATTGGTGGCGGTATGAACCTCGCAGTGGCGTGCGATTTGCGCTTCTGCGAAGAAGGTTCGCGGTTCGCTATTCCGGCCGCCAAGCTTGGTCTCGGTTATGGCTACTATGGTGTGGCGCGGCTATCGCGACTGGTTGGAATTTCCAGGGCGATGGAAATGTTCTACACGGCGCGCCAGTTCCCGGCACAAGAGGCTTATGAAATGGGGCTGATCAATCGTGTCGTGCCGGTTGCGGAACTCGACAGTGTTGTCAATGAGACAACAGATATGATCTGCGCAAATGCGCCGATGACGATCGCAGCCATCAAAGCATCGGCCATCGAGATTGGAAGGTCTCCTGACCAGCCGGATCATGCCCGCCTCGATGCCATGGTTCAAGCCTGCTTCGAAAGTGAAGACTACATCGAAGGCCGTCGGGCTTTTATGGAGAAGCGCAAGCCGCAGTTTAAGGGAAGCTAACTCCGAGGCGACATCTGCGCTGTTGTTGTGAATGCCCGAAACGGGAGTTGATGGTGGAAGCAGGCGACGTCGATTTAACTCTGCGCGCGATCTATCCGTTTTGGTCGCGCGAGAAGATCCGCTTCGGAGATGTTGACCGGCAGAACCATGTAAACAACCTTGTCATCTGTCAGTATATCGAGTGCTCGCGCGTCGAGCTGCGTGATCGATGCTTTCCGAAGTTTGCCGAAGACAAATCTCTGATGTGGCTGATCGCGCACTTTGAAGTATCGTTTCATGCGGCACTGCGCTATCCGGGCGAGGTTGATGTCGGGTGTTGCGTGACACGGCTTGGTACGAAATCCTATGTGCTCGGCCATGCCGTTTTTCGCGACGACACGTGCATTGCGACGGCTAAAACAACAACCGTGTTCTGCAACAGCACGACTTACAAGAGTCAGATCATTCCAGATGAATTACGTGGTCATATGGAAGATTTGATGCCGATTGCTGCTCCCGGTTAACCCAACAACTCCCAACCTGCCGATAAGCCAGAAGAAGAAGAGACATGTCCGAAGATCTGCAAAGCAATTTCATGACGCTGCATGAGTTCATCAAGGCGGCCAAGATGCGCCTCAAGCCGGACATCTGGGATTATCTGACCGGTGGCACGGAGACTGAAACCACGCTTCGGCGTAACCGGATGGCTCTGGACCAGATTGCGCTCCGCCCTCGCATTCTCAAGGACGTTTCGAACATTGATCCCAGTGCAACCGTGCTCGGGAAAAAAGTGCGCCTGCCGGTGATCCTGGCACCGATTGGTGGTTTGATAGAATTTGACGGCAATGCCGGCGTGACGGTAGCGCAAGGTGCGGATCAATTCGGTGTCGCCATGACACTGAGTTCCGTCAACCAGGTGCCGCCATTGGAGGACGTTAGGGCTGCTGGCAAGGCACCGCAGATCTTCCAGCTTTATGTGCGTGGAGACGATGGCTTCGTCGATGAGTATGCCTCACGGGCGATCGAAAGTGGCTACGATGCCTTCTGCATCACGGTTGACACGGCTGTCTACAGTCGCCGCGAGCGTGATATCGCAAGGCGCTTCCAGAAGCCGTGGCGAAAATCTGCGACCGGCACAGAGTATCAGGCAGCGTTTAGCTGGAAGAATATCGAGCGCTTCAAGGCCAAGCACAATATACCGTTCATGCTGAAAGGTATCGCGACGGCTGAGGACACGCGGATCGCAGTGGAGCATGGCGTCGATTATGTCTGGGTGTCGAACCATGGTGGTCGTCAACTTGACCATGGCCGTGGCTCGATGGATGTGCTGGCCGAGTGCATGGAGGCAGCTGGCGGTAAGACGCGTTTCATCGTCGATGGTGGTTTCTGCCGTGGCACGGATATCGTCAAGGCGATGGCGATGGGGGTTGAGGCCATCGCGATGGGACGGCTCTACTGTTACGCACTTGCCGCGGCAGGCGCGCCTGGCATTTCCCGAATGCTCGAAATTCTTGAGGACGAGACCAAGAGCGCGATGGGTCTAACCGGCGTGACTGGCTGGCAAGAACTGGATAAGAGCTATTTGCACTTTGGCGCACCTGCCGTGTGCGAACCGCACGTGCATAGTGCCTATCCATTGCTTGGCTTAGACGACCCCGGGTATGGCGGGCGTTGATCGCGTCAGCTGCTCGGTGCAAAGTTTGCCTCGGCGCATCCTGCAAACTTGCAGATCCGATTGAGTTCGGACTGTAGCGCCTTGAGGCGCTGCTTTGATGGTTTGACGCCGGGTTCCCACCAAACATTGAGAATTTCCAGAATGTTGGTCTTTGGATTGCGCTTGATGTCGATCCGACCAACGAAACGATCGCCCTCAAGGAGTGGGAACACGTAATAGCCGTACTGCCGTTTTGGTGCGGGTACAAAGATCTCAATGCGGTAATCAAAATCAAACAACCGTTGCAAACGTTTGCGGTCGCGGATGACGGGATCAAATGGGCTGATGATGCGCAGTCGCGCGGGCGGAGCAAAATCATCTTCACTGATGTCGATCAGTGCCGGATCAGCGATTGCTTCACGCGGACGCGAGCCATCGGCAGCTTCGACTTCCAGCCGCGGTAAATCTTTGGCTGACTTCTCCGCCCATTGTTTGGCCTCTGAGGCAGAGATGATACCCCAGAAGGCTGCGAGCTCGCCGGGTGTGGCAAAGCCGAGGCGTTCGAGGGCTGACCTGCAGCACCAGTCAACCAACTTGCGATCGTGAACCGTAGCCTTGCGATGGTCATCAGGGATGACGCGCTCGCAGATGTCATAAACCTTCTGAAAGTTCTCCCTGCGGGTCACGGCGAGCTGTCCGGTTCGCCAGAGATACTCAAGCGCTGTCTTGGAGGGGTGCCAGTCCCACCAACCGCCATTACTCTTTTTTTCGTCACTGGCCAGATCGCGTGACATAGCTGGGCCGTTGGTCTTCACGTGGCGAAGGATATCATCGAGAATATCTTCAAAACCTTCGCGTCGCCATTTCTGCCAGCGCTGACGGAGCATTTCGCCATCACGTTCAAACTTCTTCTTCCAGACCGGATAGAACTCGGTAGGAATAATTGAGGCGTCGTGGGTCCAGTTTTCAAACAGATGTCGGTCTTGTTCGATCAGTTCTGCAAGATGGCGGCGCTGATAGGTTTGATTGCGCGCAAACAGGATCATGTGGTGTGCGCGTTCGACGGTGTTGACGCTGTCAACCTGGACAAACCCGATCTGTGTGATGAGTTTTAGAAGATCAGCTTTCGATTGCTTGACGTGAGGCGCTGAGCACAGCCCTTGGCGATCAAGTAGAACGCGTCGCGCTAAGCGATTGCTGAGTTGCAATTTAGGTTTCACACTGCTCATGAGTGTTGCAGTGTACCGTGATTGGCGTGAAGGCAATACAACCTCACCAAATATCAACAGGTCAGACACATTGCAAAGCTCTGGCAGCAGGTATGGGAGAGATATGACATGGCAGAACTCAAGCCGTTCTCAGTTGCTGTCGACGATGCGCTTCTCGACGATCTGAAGCAACGGCTTGGAGGTGTGCGCTGGCCGGGCGAACCGAGTGATGCCGGATGGCAGTACGGATCTAATCTCGCCTACATGAAGCAGCTTGTTGAATACTGGCGTGATGAATTCAATTGGCGTCAGCAGGAAGCCGCAATCAATCGGTTTCAACACTTCATTACGCCGATTTCTGGTGAAGATGACGAGCCGATCAATATCCACTTCATTCGCGAGGAGGGAAGTGGGGACAATCCGATGCCATTGCTCTTGCTGCATGGCTGGCCCGGATCAATTGCAGAGTTTCTTGATGTCATCGAATCCTTGGCACATCCGGAGCGGTTTGGTGGAGATGTGGCCGACGCGTTTACCGTCATTGCTCCGTCACTGCCCGGCTACGGTTTCTCCAGTGCTCCTTCGCGTCCGATCGGAACCAAGGCCATGGCGGGGATTTGTTCACGCCTTATGACTGATGCGCTTGGCTTTGATCGTTACGTTGCTCAGGGAGGCGACTGGGGCAGCATCATTGCGACGCGCATTGGTGTAAATTTCCCAGACCGGCTGAAAGCAATCCATCTCAACATGGCGCCGATCCGACCGTATATCGGTCCTGATGATCAACCGATCAGTTCTGAGGAGGAAAATTGGATCAAGGCCGCGAGAAAACTGCGGACTCAGGAAACCGCCTACCAAGACATCCACGCGACCAAGTCGCAAACATTGGCTTACGGCCTCACGGATTCACCAATTGCGCTTGCCGCCTGGATTACTGAGAAGTTTCACGGTTGGACTGACCCTTCAGCCGGAGCGCCGCTCTTCACATTCGACCAATTGCTGACCAACATCATGATCTATTGGGTGACAGGGTCTATCAATACATCGATGTGGCTCTACCGTGGCTTGCGTGATGAGCGCGGTGCAGCCTTATCGGAGGGCGAGCATGTCACTCAGCCCTTGGGTTTTTGTCTGCCGCCAAATGATCTTGTGCCGCCGCCGCCCGCGAGCTGGCTCAAACGCATTGGCAATGT
>JBCDBQ010000432.1:0-6464 GCA_039183375.1 Pseudomonadota bacterium | reverse complement strand
TAAGGTTGGCGCTCAAGGTATGCCTCGGCCCCTTGGCCGTCTCCAGGCCTCAGTCGAAACAAAATCTGATAAGGATCGCCAATGTCACCACGATCCAGCATCGCCTTGATCTGGCGATGCCAGGGTTGATATCTGAAGTTCTCGTGGATGATCAGCTTTATGCCGGCATTCTTGGCAATTGCCGTAGCCTGCTGGGCGTCCTCTAAGGTCGAGCAAAACGGTTTTTGACAAATGACATCGATGCCACGTTCGGCAGCTGCCGTTATTGCGGCGAGATGCGTTTCCGGCGGCGTAATAATGTCGAGAACATCAGGCGATGTTGCATCAAGCATGTCTGGCACACTTTCAAACACGTGTGGCACTTGAAACGTATCGGCGATCTCTTGTGCGCCCGCAATCGTGCGGTTGGCCGTTGCGACAAGCTCAACGGTCTCGATCCTATTCCACGCCTCATACTGAAAACGCGAAAAGTATCCGGCGCCGACAGCGGCAACTCTCAGTTTGTCCGACATAGAATTCCCTGTTCTAGGAAAAATGACTGGCGCTCAGGCCTCGACCTCGGCTGGCTCAGCGTCTGACGACTGTTCGTCACCTTCAGCAGCAGCCAGGGTGCTCTCCAGTGGATAGGCTGCGACGGGCTCACTGCGATCTGTCATGTGGATCTCGCGATGCTCGGTTGTTGGGATAGGCATCCCAGCGACCTGCAGCGTTGTGCGCGAAACCAGACAGTCGGCCAGCAGTTCCTTCGTGGCATTCTCCAAACGACTGGCGATCGTCACGGTTTCACCGAGAGCGGTTGACATATAGCCATGCTCATCATCGCCGATCCGCGCCATCACCAGAGAACCAGAGTGTATCCCGATGCCGATGCGCACCGGTTGCGGCAGGGCGGATGAGAACTCCTGGTTCAAGACTTCCGCCGACTTCAGCATATCCTGGGCCGCCTGGATCGCGGCCTTGGCACCGGCGCGATTTCCGGATTGGCCGAAGACAGCCATGATACCGTCGGTGAGAAACATGGTAACGCGCCCGCCACGTCCTTCGATTGCTTGGCGCATTTCTTCGACAAATCGGTTCAGGAGAACCACGAGATCATAGGGCAGCTGCGTTTGAGTCAGCCGGTCAAAGGCGCGCAAGTCGACGAATACAACTGTGGCCGATTGCTCGACTCCGGTTTTGAAGGCTTCGTCGTTCCAATCCATTTGTGAGCTGGCCGCATCCACCGGCAACACAATTTGCACGCTGAGATCACGTTTCGGGCGAATCTGGCAGGCCAATCGGATACGCGCCGGCGCGGAGATGCGCTTGAGAAGAGCAGCTTCTGCGGGGCCTGGTGGATCGAGTGTCTCAACGCCTTTGAGAACCAGAACGCGGCATGTGGAACAACGCCCACGCCCACCGCAAAGCGAGGGGTGTGGAATGCCCTTGCTGCGGCTGGCCTCGAGCAGCGTTAGTCCGCGGGCCATGCTCACGTCGCCATGCCCCGTGTAACGAAGGACAACGTTGCCACCAACGCGCCTGTAGAGCTCAAGCCCGATCACGAGTGCAACGAGCAGTCCGGCTGAACTGATCAAGGCCCAGTTCGTGTAGCGTGCCGCTGTGATGAATGCTGCAATTTGCGCATCGGTCCAATTGAGCTTCTCGGTATCAAACTCAAGTGCTTCCCGGCCACCGGCGACAAAACCAGCAAGGGCGAGAACCGGGATCGCAAAGGCGAGAACCAGCCCAACGTCTCGGACCTTGGGATACCAGGACTTTGATCGCCAGAGGTAATGCAGTCCGATAACGCCGTGCACCCAGACCACGGTGACCAAAAGCGTTTGGTCCCAAAATTTGCCAGGCCACAATTGACTGAGTGTGCCGAGGTAGCTGTCATTCACTCCAGCGAACTCAGACACATAGCGTGTCCCGATGACATGTTCGTAAAGGAGGACTGGGATAAGCAGCCCAAGGGCAATCTGCACGGCTTCCTGCAACGGCATCCGCCATGTTCGGCGCTGCACAATACGTTTCACGGCCAAGAGGACATGGATCAGCGCCGCACCATAGAGGATGATGGATCCCGGCAACGAACGCCAGATGTAGACGCGCCAGTTCTGGACGGTCTGCATCGCGTCGACACCGAATATCCCGACGGCATGATTGAGCAGATGTGTTAAAACGAAGACGAACAGGATCAGTCCTGCCCAAAGTCGGGTAGTGCGCTCCCAAGCAATTCCGCCCACGCGAGCGTTTTGGCTCTGAGCCTCGTTAGTGTCAGTCATTCTCTACTCACGCGTCCGCACGGGCGGCGACCTGTCGGTTCATCGATTCGACCCGACGGGCCAGTTCTTTAGCGATTGCCAATGTCAACTGCGGTACGTCGCGGGCAACTTCATTGAATGTATAGCGATCGATCTGGATGACCGTCACCGGTGTCGCGGCCTCAATCGTTGCTGTGCGTGCCTGATCGCAAAGCACGCCGGTTTCCCCGAACATATTCCCCTCACCAATCTGCGCGAGGCGGACCCGATGTCCTTCGGCTTCCTTGATCACGTCAACGGTGCCCTCAAGGATCACATAAAGAGCTTCTGGGGGATCGTTTTCTCGGAAGATCACGTCTCCGGCTTCATAGGACATGCGCTGCCCCGAGAGCGCGAAAAGGCGTAGCTTGGCGATGTCCACTTCATGGAACATTGGGATTTTTTGCAACGCGGCGCATTCTGCCTGAATACTCATCGATCAGTTAAATCCCTTTACTCGCCCGGAACCTGTTCCAGCTTTGAACCAGATTCAGACTTTGATGCCTCGCCATAGTCGGTCACGCGAACTCCATCGAATTCAATAACCCGATCAAACCCACTCGTATATGTCCGGTCTGAGAATGCCATAATCAAGGTCTTGCCCTGCATCAACTCGTGCAAGCCATTCACCAGGCGTACGGCATTCTCACCTGAGAAATCCGACAGACTTCCATCAACAATCAATGTCTCCGGCTGTCGAATGACACAGCGCGCCAGATTGACGGCAAACCTTTGAGGGGCAAAGAGGAGTTTGCCGCCGGGCCCAACTTCATAGTCGAGGCCTAACTTATAGACTGTATCCAGGAGCCCGAGTTCTGTCAGCGATGTCTTGAGAACCGCTGCCACCTTTTGCTCGGAGTTTGAAATGCCATATGCAACTCGTCCAAACAGCAGGTTATCCCTAATTGGCGCGGCGTGAATGACCCGATCCGGATCATAGAATTCGATCTCCGCTTCATATTCCTGCGGAATAAACTTCCGGAAACTTTGACGTGCCCGCAAAACACGCTGCTCCAGGGCCGGATCAATCAGGCTCAATCGATGTCGCGGTTCGATATAACCTAGCGCTAGCCCAATGAGGCGATCATAGTCGACACGCGATAGCCTGGTGCCGGAATCCCGGGCTTGAGCCTTTTCGATCAGCTCTGCAAACTCCTCCAGCTCGCTGGATTGCATCAGGGCATAGCGCTCGAACAAGGGATGGCCAGGCGGAAGTCCGGCAAAAGTCTCAATCGTTGTCTCGGCAATGTTCTGGCCGAGATCAGCAAGCGGCTTTTCCAGTCCTTCAGAACTGATGATAGCCCGGAAAAACCTGTCACTCGCGAGACCGCGCGATGACAACCGTTCGCCGGCGGCAACGCCGAACACGAGGTTTTCACCCAGCGAGGCGTTCCGATTGAAGCTCATCGGATCAAACGGCTCGATCACGTTCAGAAGGTTTTCTTCTGCAAGGTGCTCACGAACCACGTGGCGTGCATCAACGATGCGCTCGAGAATGGCGGGATCCGTATCCCTGCTCAGAGTTCCAAGTAAGCCGAAGTTATAAATGTCACCTTCGAGGCCTGTTGTGCGGAGCGCCGCAAACACGGCCTGATCAAGCTCGTCGGCACTCGCCACGCCAGCAGCCGAGTAGTCAATCCAGTCCGCCTCCAGACCGATCTTTGGATTGTCGGTGCGCTCAGACTCGACCAGGGCGAGACGCTCTTCAGCAGTCTTCGGTTCGTGAATGGTAGGTGTTGATCTCTGGAGAGAGAAAGTCACGTTCTCGCGCAATGATCCCGGAAACAGAATAGGTTCCGGCAATGCGTAGGCAAAGTGGCGGCTGAAGGCGTCGTTACCAACCCGGGTCAGATCGATCTCGCCAATTCTCAGCCGACCCTCGAAATCCGTGGTTTGACGACCCAAAAGGCGCATGAGCACATCTCGGCCGCTGCCTGGCGCACCGACAACGGCGATATGGGACGGGCGGTCAAAGGAGACAGTCAGCGCATCCAGCAGAGGGCTGCCGCGTTGATCGGTGACACGAAGACCGTCCATGCGAATAGGTGCCGTTGCACCCAGCTTCTCGTCCGCCTTCGGATCCTCTTTCGGCATAAGCTTCTCAGCGCCGAACTGAGAGATCACCTGATGATACTTGATCGTAACATCGGCTCTGCGTTGATCCCAGTCGATGAGCTCTTTGACTGGAGGTGGCAGATCTTTGTAGGCGGCAATCACAGCAACCAGCTGTCCGATATCAAGTGAGCCGGTCAGGGCAAAGTAGCCGCCAATTGCGTAGAAGAAGAACGGCGTAATCTGGGACAGGAGCGTATTGAGGTACTTAACCGCGTATTTGCGGTTATAGAGTGCGACGCGGATCCGAAACAGGTGCGCCAGCCGACCGCCGACCTCTGCCTCAGCATAGGGTGCCGTCCCGTGCCCGTGTATGAGTGGGGCGCCATCCACCATCTCGCCGATGCGACCAGCAAGCTTGCGTGCTGCAATCTGTCGAGCGCGGGCATACTCCAGTTGCTTGCGGCGCAAGATCGGAATGATAAAGGCCTGTAACAGGACGATCGATAACGCAACAACTCCGAGCCAGAAGCTCTGGACCATAATGAACAATAACGCGGTGAGAGCTTGTGTTCCAAGAAAGACGGGGAGCACGAATGCATCACCGATGAAACCACCGATCGGTTCAACTTCATTGTTGATCATCGTGGCTGCTTCAGCGGGCTTGACCTGACGTGCGTCCTCTGGCCGAAACCGCATCAAGCGAGAAAACAAGTCGAAGCGAAGCCGCCGCAACATCCGTTCCGCCAGCACGCCCTTGTCGATATTTATTCGGTAGCGAAACGCACCATTGATGAGAACAAAGAGCAGGAACAGAAAGCTTAGAGCCAGCAGATAACCGATCTGATCGAAATCAAATCCTTCAAAGAGCGTGAAACTACCACCGCCGAGGAACTCGGGCAGACCGAACGAGAAGTTGAACATATTCGCCGTGGTCTTGCCGTCGGTGAAGGCTTCACCTTGAAGCGCCTCATTAACGATGCGTTTCGGCACATCGAGAGACATCCAATAGAACGGTAACGCAGCAATAATCAGGAACAAAATCGCTATTTGTTCGCGTCTGCTGTGCTGCCATACGTAACGGAATAAGTTCGGGTTCAATGGTCTTGCTTTCTCTCGTCCAGTATCCCTATCAACGCTCGCCTCTCAAGACGCAGAGGGCGCGGCTGACCATTGCTCACTGTATGTATTCAGGCTTAACTACCAGATGTAGTCAACCGGCGCCAAGATGGCCAGCTAACATCTTTTCGGAGTACAAGTAGAAAAGACCAAGGAGCATCACAATTTGATGAAGATGCCAGGTTGAAGAGACGGGCTGGTCGCGGCCAGGTCATAGCTTGCCGTCCTGTCAGGCGCTGGCACGTGAAATTTTGTGTTTCTATGCTCAGCGCTGAACTTCATCCCGCACAATAAAGACGAGTGCTGATGAAAATCGCCTTTTATGCTCCAATGAAGTCGCCAAATCATCCGGTCCCATCGGGCGACAGGCTCATGGGGCGGTTGCTCTTGGAGGTTTTGCGCAGAACTACTTCGCCCAAGGATGTGCGTCTCGCCAGTGATCTCCGTGCCTACAGCAGCCGACCAGATCCTGACAAACTCTACAAAAACCAGTCCTTGGCTGCTATCGAAGCAGCGGCCGTTATAGCCAATTGGGAGCAAACGAACTGGGTGCCGGACATCTGGTTTTCATACCACCCCTACTATAAAGCACCTGACTGGCTGGGGCCGGTGGTGGCCGAACGATTCAATTGCCCCATCATCACTGCCGAGGCCTCGTACTCGATCAAGCGCGCCCACGATGAGTGGGGTCCATGGCATGGCCAACACGAAGCCAGCCTTCGCCAGGCGAGCTGCCACCTCTATATGAAACAAAGAGATCGACCCGGCTTGCTCGAGGTGCCGTCTTCCGAGGAGCAGTTGGTGCATCTTCCTCCATTCATAGATGTGGCGCCGTTCATGTCTCTGTCAGAGCAAAAATCGGAAAGCGCTATAGCACGGCCAGATCCGATAAGATTGATAACTGTCGCGATGATGCGGGCAGATATAAAACTCAAGAGTTATCGGTTCCTTGCTGAGGCGCTGTCTGGGCTCCAACAGGAGAATTGGACACTCGATATTGTTGGCGATGGC
>JBCDBQ010000431.1:0-6470 GCA_039183375.1 Pseudomonadota bacterium | reverse complement strand
GCCCGGTACCGAACGGCTCAGGATGTGCGTCTCGGCAGGAGAGGCCTTGCCGCAGGATATTGGTGAGCGTTGGAAGGCGCTGACCAATGTCGACATTATTGACGGTGTCGGCTCGACCGAGATGCTGCACATTTTCCTCACCAACTTCCCCGGAGATGTCGCCTACGGCACATCGGGACGGGCAGTGCCAGGCTACGAAGTCCGGTTGGTTGATGAGGGCGGTAACGATGTGCCGGACGATGAGGTCGGGGAGCTGCTGGTCAAAGGCGAAACAGCGGCTGCTGCATATTGGAACCAGCGAGAGAAAAGCCGTGCCACGTTCTTGGGTGAATGGACACGAACCGGAGACAAGTACACGCGCCGCCCGGATGGCCGACATGTCTACTGCGGGCGCACCGATGATATGTTCAAGGTCAGCGGGATCTGGGTCTCACCGTTCGAGGTTGAATCAGCGCTGATTAGACATGAAAGTGTGCTCGAAGCAGCCGTTGTACCGAAGGACGACGATGATGGCCTGACGAAACCAAAAGCCTTCATCATCCTCAAGAACAATGACATGGCGGGTCAGGATGCTCTTTATGAAACGCTCAAGGAGCACGTGAAGTCCGAGATCGGGCAGTGGAAGTATCCGCGCTGGATCGAATTTGTCGGCGACCTGCCAAAGACTGCGACTGGCAAGATCCAGCGCTTTAAGTTGCGCGACTAGGCATCTAGGTGATCGGTTGGCCACGCCGGCGCAGTCACCGCGGATCAAGATACGGTACCATCCTGAATCGAACGGTATATTTAAGCGACCAAAGTGCATAAAGAGGCAACCTTATGGATTGGCATCCTGGACAAACAGCAATTCATCAAATCGGTGGCACGAATTTGGAGTGCCGCTGCCTCGGACCGTCGCCCGATACGGCGCCCACGATCGTGATGCTGCACGAAGGCTTGGGTTGCGTTTCAATGTGGCGCGACTTTCCCGAGAAGGTTCAACAGACGACCGGCTACGGAGTGTTCGTCTACTCCCGACAGGGTTACGGCGGCTCGGCGGCCTGTGAGTTGCCACGACCGGTTGATTACCTCGAGCAGGAGGCAGAGCATGTGCTGCCGCATGTGCTGGATGCGATCGGCTTTGAGGGCGGTATCCTGTTCGGCCATAGTGACGGTGGTACAATCTCTGGGCTGTATCTCGGCGGTCATCAGGACCACCGCGTACGCGGCCTCATTCTCATGGCGCCGCATTTCTTCATCGAACCGGAGAACATCGAAGCCATCACAGACATCCAGAAAGCTTATGAAACCGATGGACTGCGTGAGCGCCTCAGCCGACACCACGGCGATAATGTTGATTGCGCTTTCAGAGGATGGAGCGAGGCGTGGCTTGCCATGGGCGAGGTCGAATGGGATGTGCGCGAAGCAATCGCATACATCCGCGTGCCTGTCCTCTACATCCAGGGCAGGGACGATGCCTATGGCTCGATGGCGCAGGCCAACGCGGTCGTGGAGGAATGCTATTCGCCCGTCGACGTGGAGATCCTGCCCAACTGCCAGCATTCACCGCATTTGGAGCAGCCGGATCAGACACTGTCCCTGGTCACAGAGTTTGTGGAACGCCTTAGGCGGATTGAGAATGCCGTCACGTTTGCTGCCTGATGCTGGTATTCGGTCCGGAAATTGAGCGGCATTTCCCGCTTCCGGCATTCGCGCATCGGCCGGGCCAGAACAATCGACCTGAAGAAGACTTGAAAGCGCCCGTCCAGGACAGCGTTGAAATGCGGGTCACAGACGACAACTGGCAGCAGCATGGAGCTTATCTCTACGGCTTCGTCTTGTATCGGGCAGGCTTCTATTGGGAAGCCCACGAAGTCTGGGAACCGGTCTGGATGCAATGTCCACCAAACTCCCGCGAGCGCTTGCTTCTGCAGGCCATTATTCAGATTGCCAATGCGGGGCTTAAGGAGGCCCTGGGCAACGCGCAGGCATCCGCCAGGCTGCAAGGCATCGCAGTCGGTCAACTCAAGGAAATATTGGCTCGCCGCCGCAGTGTGGACACGGGTCAGCCGCTGCTCGGCATAGATGTCGAGGCGTTAATGGAGCAACTGAAGAATTAGTGCATTATAATGCATAATTATGCGCAATCTTTGAGATAGATCAAAAGTATTCTCGGTTTTCAAGATGAATTCAGAACTATAATGCCTAAACAATTGGCCGATGATCCCAACAGCATGCTACGTCCGTAACAACAATAATCTACGGAGGAAGCCATGCCGCGCATCGACTGTCAGACGGATCCATCCCGTTACCGGCATTGGCGTATCGACGTCGACGGTGAAGTCGCGAACCTAACGATGGATGTCGACGAGAATGGCGGTTTATTCGAAGGCTACGAGCTGAAACTCAATTCATACGATCTCGGTGTTGATATCGAGCTCGCCGATGCCGTCCAGCGGCTCCGCTTTGAACATCCAGCGGTCAAAACCGTTGTCATTCAATCAGGCAAGGATCGCGTATTCTGCGCCGGCGCCAACATCCGCATGCTGGCTGGCTCAAGTCACGGCCTCAAAGTGAACTTCTGCAAGTTCACGAACGAAACCCGCAACGGCATTGAGGATTCGACGGAGAATTCCGGTCAAACCTACATGGCGGCCGTCAAGGGCGCGTGCGCTGGGGGTGGCTATGAACTCGCACTGGCAACCGACCATATCATCCTAACCGACGACGGTTCATCATCCGTAGCACTGCCAGAAGCACCGTTGCTCGCTGTTCTTCCCGGAACCGGCGGTCTCACCCGGGTGACAGACAAGCGCAAAGTTCGCCGCGATCGCGCCGATGTCTTCTGTACTGTCGAAGAAGGTATCAAAGGACGCCGGGCGCAGGACTGGAAGCTGGTCGACGAGGTCGTCGCCAATAGCAAGTTTGATCTCGCAGTCGAGGAACGCGCGAAGGATCTGGCAACAAAGTCAAAGCGCCCTGCAGTTGGGACGAAGGGTGTGCAGCTCGCGCCGCTTGAACGCACCATTGCTGCTGACACAATTTCGTACTCCGGTGTGAAAGTCGAGATTGATCGCGGCGGACGGATTGCAACGGTTTCGATAGCCGGGCCGGATCAGGACGTCCCAACCTCCCTGGAAGCCGCACTGGAATTGGGCGATCAGTATTGGCCGCTGAAACTGGCGCGCGAACTTGATGACGCCATCATGGAGTTGCGCCTCAACGAGCCAGAGATTGGGACCGTCGTTTTCAAGTCGGATGGTGACCCAGCAGCCGTCGTCGCACATGAGGCTCTGCTGCTCTCAGATCCAGAGCATTGGTTGGCCAATGAGGTTCTCCACTTCTGGAAGCGCGTGCTCAAGCGTGTCGACCTCACGTCACGATCGCTCGTTGCGCTCGTCGAGCCGGGATCCTGCTTTGCGGCTATGCTGGCTGAAATCACTTTCGCCTGTGACCGCTCTTATATGCTTGAGGGACAGTTCGAAGGCGATAACCGCCCGCCAGCAACGATCACACTGACCCCGGGCAACTTCGATCGCTACCCGATGTCCAACGGTTTGAGTCGTCTCGCGACCCGCTTTCTCGACGATGAACAGGCGGTCGCGGCAGCCCGTGGCCAGGTCGGTGAGGCAATCGATGCGGAGCAGGCCGACGAACTCGGTCTCGTGACGTTCGCCTACGATGATATCGATTGGGAAGACGAGGTTCGGATCTTCCTTGAAGAGCGAGCGAATTTCTCTCCCGATGCCATGACCGGTATGGAAGCCAACCTGCGCTTTCCCGGACCTGAGACGATGGAGACACGTATCTTTGGCCGTCTCACGGCGTGGCAGAATTGGATTTTCCAGAGACCGAATGCGGTTGGGGAAGAAGGAGCCTTGCGCCGCTACGGCACTGGCCGGCGCAGCGAATACGACATGAAGCGCGTCTAGCGCGAAGAAGCGAAATTGAGCCGAAGGAGGCACACATGCTCGACCTCATTAACGTCAACTACGATACGCTGATCCCAAACAACGTCGATCTGTCAAACGATCGTCGGGTTCTCAAGGCACTCGAGAAATGGCACCCCGGTTACATCAACTGGTGGAATGATATGGGCCCGGATGGTTTCCAGGAATCCCTTGTCTATCTCCGCACGGCAGTGAGCGTCGACCCAAAGGGCTGGGCCAAGTTCGACTACGTCAAAATGCCGGAGTATCGCTGGGGCGTCCTGCTTGCGCCGCAGGTTGAAGACCGCCGTATTCCTTGCGGCGACCACTTTGGTGAGCCGGCCTGGCAGGAAATTCCAGGCGAATATCGCGCCATGCTGCGCCGCCTCGTCGTAATTCAAGGCGACACCGAGCCGGCATCTGTTGAGCAGCAACGCTTCCTCGGCAAGACGGCGCCGTCGCTTTACGACATGCGTAACCTGTTCCAGGTGAACGTAGAAGAAGGCCGTCACCTTTGGGCGATGGTCTATCTGCTTCAGAAGTATTTCGGCAAGGACGGCCGTGAAGAAGCCGATGAATTGCTGCGTCGCCAGTCGGGTTCAGATGAGGCGCCGCGGATGCTTGGAGCCTTCAACGAATCCACACCGGATTGGCTCAGTTTCTTCATGTTCACCTACTTCACGGACCGTGATGGCAAAATGCAGCTCGAAGCCTTGGCACAGTCAGGCTTTGATCCATTGTCCCGGACAACTCGCTTCATGTTGACGGAAGAAGCCCATCACATGTTTGTTGGCGAGACAGGCGTTGGCCGGGTCATTCAGCGCACCTGTGAGGCGATGAAGGAAGCTGGTATCGACGATCCCACTGACATTGGCCGGATCCGCGATCTCGGAGTGATCGACCTGCCGACAATCCAGAAGAAGCTGAACCTGCACTACTCGCTATCTCTGGATTTGTTTGGATCAGAAGTCTCAACTAACGCAGCCAACGCATTCACGGCCGGCGTCAAGGGCCGATACCAGGAAACCAAAATCGACGACGATCACAAACTCCACAATGAGACCTATCCGGTCCTCAAGCTTGTCGACGGCACGCCAACCCTGGTCGATGAGCCGGCATTGTCGGCCATCAATATGCGATTGCGCGATGATTACACGAAGGACGCTACAGGCGGCGTCAAGCGGTGGAACAAGATCATTGAGAAGACCGGAATCGATTTCGAACTGAGCCTGCCGCACGTCGCTTTCCATCGCCAGATCGGGGAATTTTCTGGCGTCGAGGCAGACCCCAACGGCCAGATCGTGAGTGCTGTGGACTGGCAATCGCAACACGGCGACTTCCTGCCCGATGCTGCCGATGGTGATTTCATCCAATCACTCATGAAGGCCGAGTGGGAGCCAGGCAAGTACGCGAACTGGATCGCGCCGCCCAAGATCGGCATCGACAATCAGCCGGGCGAGTTCGAATACGTGCAGGTGCATCAGGACTAGGGCAGGCAAAGAAATGGATACCGCTGGTGCTCCGATCAAACAGCATTTGATCGATCCGGAGATCTGCATTCGCTGTGGAACGTGCGAGGAGACTTGCCCGATCGATGCAGTCACGCACAACGACGATAACTACGTTGTTGATGCCGAGAAATGCAATTACTGCATGGATTGCATTTCTCCGTGCCCCACTGGATCGATCGATAATTGGCGGGTTGTGCTGTCGCCCTACTCGTTGGACGAACAGTTCGAATGGGATGAGCTTCCCGAGCAGGAAGACATCGCAGCCGAGGCAGAAGGAGGGTCATCAGGCGCAGTCGAGTCGCTTGATGACGAAATTGATCGCTTGCTGGCCGAGGCGCATAGCGGCGTTGGCGGGAAGGCAGTTGCGCCGGCTTCCGCCTCGAAACCAAGTGTCAATCTGTTTAGTCGTGCAAAGCCAGCAACGGCCACCGTCCAAGGTAATTTCCGACTGACGGATGAGGACACCGATAGTGATGTGCGCCATATCATTCTCGATCTTGGCGATCAGGTGTTCCCGGTGCTCGAGGGGCAAAGCGTCGGGATTGTTCCTCCAGGTGAAACGCCGGACGGCAAGCCGCATAACATGCGTCTCTATTCAGTCGCGAGTCCACGTGATGGTGAGCGCGCCAACACCAACAATGTTGCTCTCACCGTAAAGCGGGAGGACCAAGGCCTCTGTTCGAACTATGTGTGCGATCTGAAAAAGGGCGACACAGTCGAGCTGACGGGACCGTTTGGGGCAACGTTCCTGATGCCTGATGACCCGCAAGCCGATATTATCATGATCTGCACAGGAACGGGATCGGCACCGTTTCGCGGTTTCACGATGCGTCGTCAACGGACGTCGCCGAATGCTGACGGGCATCTCTTCCTTTATTTCGGGGCCCGGACCCCGGAGACGCTGCCCTATTTCGGACCGCTCAAGCGTGTGCCATCTGAACTGATGACACAACGTCAAGTCTTCTCACGGGTCGAAGGTCAACCCAAGACCTATGTCCAGGATCAAATGAAACTGGATGCCGACCTGCTGGCTCCATACCTCAAACGCCCG
>JBCDBQ010000430.1:0-6504 GCA_039183375.1 Pseudomonadota bacterium | reverse complement strand
TTACAAGACATTGATACTTTCACCGACACACGTGAATACCTCCGGCATTCCCGTGAACATGCGGACGCACATGGATACGCTGACTGGACAATAGTCGACATAGATGCGCATCACGTCGAGTCTGTCTCGTGGAGTGAGATCGTGCGCTACATCGATGATCCCGTGCTTCGCGATCAGGCCGAACTATACCATAGCGAACGCGTCGGCTCGCCACCCTATGGGCTTATTGGTGATTTCGGATTGCGTTACCAGGATGTCGGGGGTCGCATACCACATCAATCAAGCCAGCGCGAGAAACTCGACGCACCAGACGGCGTCCACCGTGATGTCGTCCTGACACGGCGAGCGATGGAAGGGCTCGCATGTGCCTACATGGTCGTGTTTCCAACATCCATGCTGTTCCTAGGCATGCATCCGCAGGTACAAATGGAGGTGGCCCTCGGTAATGCCTACAACCGTTGGGTGAGCGACAAGCTATTGAGTGACGACAATGGTATTATCGCTCTGGCCTACCTACCATTCAACACTCCCGAAGAGGCCTGCAAGGTCGTAGAGGAGTACGCAAACAACGACCGCGTGGTGGGATTCACCGTAACATCGACCCGTTACAAACCCGTCCATGCAAATGAATATATGCGGCTCTACCGAATGATTGAAGAGAGCGGCAAACCGATTTGTTTCCACGCCGGCTATCATTGGCAGGACCCGTCGCTTGCCACGATCCCAACATTCCTTGGCATGCATGCGCTTGGGTTTGTCTGGTGCAATATGGTCCACATGACCAACTGGATCTTGCAAGGCATCCCGGAACGGTTTCCGAAGCTCAAATCACTATGGGTTGAGAGCGGGCTGGCTTGGGTGCCATTCCTAATGCAACGCCTTGATGATCAATTCCTGATGCGCCAGTCAGAAGCACCAGCTCTGAAAATGCCGCCGAGCGAATACATGCGCCAACATTGCTGGTACTCGAGCCAGCCGATGGAGGCGAGCAACATGAAGGCACTCGAGCTCACGTTCGAAATGATCAATGCAGAAACGCAATTGCTGTGGTCCTCGGACTGGCCGCATTTTGATTTCGATACGCCACGCGTGATTTATGATCTGCCATTCCTCAACGAAGACCAGAAGCGCAACATCCTTGGCCGAAATGCGCAACGTATGTTCAATCTGCCGGACCGGGTCCCGCCAGCAAGCTAAGGCAGCCGACTTGCGGGAGATTCATCATCTCCCATAGGTTCACCTTTGCTGAAAAGCTCATGTCATTTGCGTTTGCAATTGCAGTTGTTGCGTCCTCAATCTGAACGTCTCCAATTCAAATGAAGCTGTTGCTTGACGAACCCGCACTTGCTGACATTATGGTTTGCTCCCTCCAATCGATTAGCGTTCCTCATGAGCCCCCTCTCCACCAAACAGAAGATTGAACGTATTCGCGTTCACATCATTGATGTCCCCGCCAAGGCCGTTCACTCGCATGGAAGCGGCGACGTTGCGCGGATCAATAGTGTCATTCTGGAAGTCACGACCGATGGCGGCGTCACCGGTTGGGGAGAAGCATCGCCATGGCCCGTCTTTACTGGTACCGTTGAGAGCAATGCTGGTGCGCTCCATCGATACTTGAGGCCCCACCTGATTGGTGCTGATCCTGTGCAGGTTGAAAAGCATCTGGCGATGGCAGATAGAATTGTCGTCGGTTGTCCGGAAGCAAAGGCAGCGCTCGAAACAGCATTGTTGGATATAACCGGTCAAATCTCCGGGCTTTCAATCTCAGAACTCGTTGGCGGACGCCACAGGGAATGCGTTCCTATGAGCTTTTCCGTAGCAAACCCCGACTTTGACGCTGACCTGGAAGATATTGCCCAGCTCTATTCTGATGGTGTCCGCATCCTTAAAATCAAAACCGGATTCAATGCCCACGAGTTCGACAGAATGCGCATCGAGAAGTTGCGCGAGATCTATGGCGAAGCACTGAGCATTAGGATCGACTACAATCAGGGATTGCGGGCCTACGATGCCGTGCGGACGTTGCGCGACCTGGAGCCCTTTGGCCTGACGTTCATCGAACAGCCTGTTAAAATGCACGAGCGCGCCGCACTCGCTGAGATTACTCGCGCGATCGACACACCAATCATGGCAGATGAATCTGTTTTCAATCCGCGCGAAGCCATGGCCGGCGTCTCAATGCGGCTGGCAGACATCTTCGCGCTCAAGATCATGAAGTCAGGAGGCATCCGGCGTGCCCTGGAAGTTGCAGCTATCGCGCGGTGCGGCGGGATAGATGTTTATGGCGGCTGCATGTTTGAGACCGGGGTCGCACACGCCGCTGGCGCACACTTGATGGCGGCGCTGCCGGACCTCCACCTCGGCTGTGAATTCTATATGGCGACCTACTATGTCGAAGAAGACATCTTAAGTGAGCCGTTTCCCGTACGCGACGGACTTGTACACGTGCCTAGTGGCCCTGGCCTAGGTGTGAATGTGGATACTGACAAGCTTGCCAAATACCGCACCGCGTTACTTGAGTAACCGCGGTAACAAGATCATCCACAATGCGGCACATCTCAATGCGAATGTGCGCCCTTAAATAACGCGTGGCATCACCTCTTTTGCGAAGCGCTCGATATAATCTGGTGAAGGCCCTTGTGGCACCGGTGCCGGCACAGGATGTGGAACAACCATATCGATTTGCTGACCGCATGCGAGCACCCGATTGATCTGCTCTGCGATCTGCTCCGGCGGCCCGTAAAGTGCAAAGGCCTCAGCGATTTCATCTGACAGGAACGATACCAACCGGCCTGAAGCCTGGAGGTCCGCCGCGTGATGAAAGTCAGGCCATACCTGCTTCTTGAGCTCATGAACGTCTGGTCCATTCCAGTGAAACCCAGGCGGATCGAACAGCGCAGGTGTGTATTCATAGTATCCTGCTGCCATTGACTTACTCATGAGCGCGGCAGCTTCGGCGTCATCTGTCAGAATGGTGTGCAGAATGATCGCGATTTTGACTTCGTCAGGGTTTCGGCCAACGTCTTGGGCTCCCGCTTTGACGGCCTCGATCGCAGTTTTAAGGTTTTCCTCGTGCCGACCGACGCGAATGAACACACCATCGGCGACCCTACCAGCCATGCGGAGCGTTCGTGGTCCTCCCGCAGCCAACCAGATTGGAACTGACTTGGCATGCCGTAACTTTGCAGGTCGCAGCGCGCCCACTTCCACGTCTTCACCTAGTAAGAGCTGTCGTGTGAAAACCGTAGCGTCTTCAAGTTCTTTGACCTTTGCAGGTCGCTTACCTATTAAACGTACGGCGGTATCGCCCACACCGTAGGCAAGCAGTGCCCTATGTGGCGCCATGCCTTCCAACGTCGCCATAGATGACGCGATTACGGCTGGGTGGCGGATAACGGGGTTCTCCAGCAAAGGCCCAAGAAGAATTGTTTCTGTTTGTTGGGCCGCTTGTGCAAGGAAGACGTAGGGATCTTGGAGTAAGAGAGGCGAAGACGGAATGAAGGCTGCTCCCCAACCAAGGGCTTCGGCCCGGCTAACATCTTGTGCGAAGGCTTGGGCAGTCGTGAAGTTGAAACGATTCAAGCCAAAGATGGGTTTGCTAGCCATTCGCGTGCTCCGTCGATGATTTGAGAATTGACAGCTCGTACGAGCGTCGCTCACTCTTTCTGCCGCTGAATTAGACTCGTCCGACAGATGATTGGCAAGATTGGATTGAAAAATGGATCGCTCGCAGACCAAAGTAACGTCGAGCCACTGGGGTGCTTTCGAAGTTACAACCGAAAACGGAAAGATTGCGTCGGTCGCACCATTCAGCGCTGATCCAACACCGTCGTCTATTCCCGATGCAATCCCCAATGCCGTGCACCATCGCTCGCGGGTCATGCGGCCGTCAATCCGCAAGGGCTGGCTGGACAATATCGAAGATCGTGCACGCACGAAGCGAGGCCAGGATGAATTCGTCGAGCTCCCTTGGGATGAGGCGCTCGATATTGCCGCGGCTGAGATTGAACGCGTCCGCAAAACACATGGAAATGGCGCGATCTTTGGTGGTTCCTATGGGTGGGCCAGTGCTGGTCGCTTTCATCACGCACTCAGTCAGATCCATCGCTTCCTGAACTGTACAGGTGGCTATGTCTCATCTTATGCGAGCTACAGCACCGGGGCAGCACAGGCCATCATGCCCCACGTGCTCGGGCTGAATTTCTTGAAGCTCATGTACGGCGAGCAGAACAGCTGGCCGATGATTGCCGAACATACTGAGATGCTTGTCATGTTCGGAGGAATCAATCCAAAGAATGCACAGGTCAGCATGGGCGGCGTAACCCGTCATGAAACGACCAACTGGCTGAAGTCGTTTGCAGATGGCGGTATGGAACTGGTCAATGTCAGCCCGCAACGCGGCGATGCACCACCCGACTCAAATTGGCTGCCGATTGTTCCTGGTAGCGACACCGCTCTCATGCTGGCGCTCGCTCACGTCCTCGAAACTGAGGATCTTTGTGATCGAGAGTTTTTAGAACGTTGCGCCACCGGGTACGACAAGTTTCGATCCTATTTGCTCGGCGCAACCGACGAGACACCAAAGACCCCCGAGTGGGCTGAACCGCTTTGTGGTGTACCAGCGGGTAAGATACAGGATCTTGCACGGGAGATGGCTGCCAAGCGAACCCTCATCACGGTTGCATGGTCTTTGCAGCGGGCACAGAACGGCGAGCAGCCATATTGGATGGCAGCGACCCTTGCCGCGATGCTTGGTCAGATTGGCCTGCCCGGTGGAGGCATCGGGTATGGCTATGGCGCAATCGGTGCGATTGGTGTTCCAATCAAACGCCTTGATGGCATGACGTTACCGCAAGGCCAGAACGCTATTTCTGATTTCATACCCGTCGCGCGCATCGCCGATATGCTGCTCGAACCTGGCACATCCTATGAGTTTAACGGTCAAGCGCGGACCTATCCGGACATCCGTCTTGTCTACTGGGCCGGTGGCAACCCGTTCCACCACCATCAAGATCTCAATCGGTTAAACGATGCGTGGCAGCAGCCTGATACGATCATTGTCAATGAGCCATGGTGGACGGCGACAGCCAAACGTGCGGACATCGTGTTTCCCACGACGACGCCCTATGAACGCGAGGATATTGGTCGTGCCCCAAGCGACTCATTCTTGTTCAACATGCCTCGCCTGATAGAGCCTGTCGGCGACGCCCGCGATGACTACGATATCTTCTCCGGCCTGGCAGAGCGTCTGGGCTGCGCCGACGTCTTTACGGAAGGCCGTACCGCGGAAGAATGGCTGCGGCATCTCTACGATCGTTTCCGCCAGAATGTTGCAGCTGATGGTATAGAGGTTCCAAGCTTTGATGAATTGCGCGAGAAGAATTGGGTCGAGCTGCCGATTGCCGGGGCCGAGCACGCAAGCGTTCCATTCGAAGCTTTTCGCAATGATCCTGCTGCAGCGCCACTGGGCACACCGTCAGGCAAGATCGAAATATTTTCTGAAACCATAGATAGCTTTGGCTATAGCGATTGCATCGGTCATCCGAGCTGGCTTGCTCCTGATGACTGGCTCGGCAGCGCTGACAGCCAACGGTTCCCATTGCATCTTGTTTCGCCGCAACCAGGAGACAAGCTTCACAGTCAACTTGAGGCGGCTTTGGCGGATGTGGACGGTGCCCGCCCGTCGATGATGGCCATCACGCCCACGGATGCGAAGCAACGGGGTATTGAAGATGGCAACCTCGTGCGGGTGTTCAACGATCGTGGTGCCTGTATTGCCCGTGCTCAGGTGACATCCGACATTCGACCCCTCGTGATTGCGATCCCGACGGGCGCTTGGTTTGACCCGAATAGCGACGGCGACGACATGCAAGGCAATCCCAATGTCCTTACCCGTGATATTGGAACGTCACGTCTGGGCCAGGGCAGCAGTGCGCATTCCACGTTGGTTGAGGTTGAGCCCTTAGCAAGCGAATGAGCCACTACATTGTTGGACCATCTATTTTCTAATCCGCAATGTTCATCGGTCCTTCGCTAGTGGGTCATATTGTTTTGTGCTCCCGCAGTTCCTCAATACGCGCCTCGGAAAGACCAAGCCATAACTGCAGTATTTCATGGTTGTGAGTTCCGGTTATTGCGGCGGGGCTATCGTAACCACTTTGTGTCTCACTGAACTGCAGTGGAAAACCTGCAGCCTTCAAACCACCGAGCGGCCCGAGCAAGGGATGCTCGACAACACTAATCATTCCTCGTTCATTCAAGTGTGGCCAGCGCATCAGGTCCTCAATGTTTTGAACTGCACTTGCAACAACACCTATGGATGTCAACATCTCAACAGCTTCATGTGTCACCTGGCCGACGCTCCAGCTTGAGACCAGGGTTTCGACCTGTTCGTTGTTTGCGACACGCCACGCCATGCGGCTCCATTCACTGTGATTGACCAGGTCGTCTCTCCCGATGGCCGACGCGAATGAACTCCACATCGAATCGGTACCACAACCAATG
>JBCDBQ010000429.1:0-6515 GCA_039183375.1 Pseudomonadota bacterium | reverse complement strand
GGCACACCGAATGAAAGTGCGATCTCCCGTGCAGCTGCACTTTTGAGCGTCGCGAAGTCCATGTCTGCTGGCGACATAGCCATGGATTGCCAGCGCAGACCGCCATCCAGCAGCATTGGTCTGCCGGCGTTTCCAGAGCCGGTGAAAGCTGCTTCTAACTCGCACTTCAGACGTTCGAATTGTTCTTGCGTCAGGCCCGCGCCGTCGCTTGGCTCATAGACCAGTGCGCCGGATGGGCGGGCGGCATTCTCCAGCAGAGCGCGGTTCCATTCTGACGCTGCATTGTGGATCGCAGTTGCCTGCATTGCTGCCGCAAGTGAGCTAGCCCCAAGGTAATCATCAAGCGGGTGCATCACCTTGATTTGGATTACATTGGGCCATCCCTCCTCGTCTTCAATCGGCAGTGTGATCTGGTCGCCAAGTGTTGAGTATGTGAAGGCACAAGGCCACCCATCACTGCCAGCTACGACCGCCATCCGGTCCGGTCTTAGAGCATATAATTCGCATGGATTACCGGCTCCGTCCTTGATTATCTGAACGTACCCATTGCCGTGAAGCAGAAGATGTGCAGCAAGTGTTTCGACCAGCGATTGGCCGGCACTGGTAGCCGTCACTAATGCAGACAGTTTTTCATTGTCGCTAGTGATAGGCGCCTGCCCTACGCCTTCCGATACAATTCTAACCGCTCGCTGGGCAATCGGATTGCTCAGGAAGCCATCGCGAACGGCTCGTTCATACTGATATGGTTGAGGGCCACCTGTCTCCGCGAATGCCGGCATCCATCCCTGCATGGAGCCAAGTGCTAGTGGCACGCGGTTTTCCCCTCCGCCCTTAAAGGCAGAGAAAAGTTGCTGGAGCAACGCCATTCACATTTCCTTTGTATTTGCCTGCGTCAGATCGAACGCACGCTGGGATTGGCCGCGGGTGAGAGCATGAGTTCTGTGAGCGCCCATACGAGTGCGTCGGCCCGGTCTGGTGAGCGACCTGGACCCGAATAATCGCCACCGATCAATATGCCGCACAATTGGTCTTCCAGATGCGGGAATGAACTGTGATGGCGTACTTTCCCAGCTTCATATAGCGCCGCAATTGGCTCAGCGCGGGCTACTTTGCCGCGGCTAGCAAAGACCAACTTGACTGGCAGTGTTTCACTTGCAGCGCGCAGCACGCTTTCAACCATGGCGCCGCCTTGATTCGCCTCAGCAACCACACGATCAGCCCTCCATTGCTGCGCTGCATTCGTTACCACTCTGGCCCAGTCATTGGGTTGAGCACGGGCAAGCGAGCAATCGGCAAGGATGTGTCCGGTGCCGCTCTCATCGACTCCCGCAACAATAATTCCACATTCGTCGCCAGCCGATGAGATCGGTGGATCGACCGCCACAACCACCCGTCGAAGGTCAGTCGCGGGTACATTTTCGCGAGACTTTTCAAGTGTGGTGCGTCGCCAGAGCGCCCCCTCAAGATCTGTAAGCATTTCCCCGGCAATCTCTTGCCGCGCAAGTTGGCTACCGGCGTACTCGGAGTCGATGGCGGACAAAAACCGTCTTGGCAGGTTTGCTGCATTGTCGAAGGTCGAGCCGCGTGTGACTGCGACAGAGCCATCTTCAGTTTGATTGATCAACCTTTGAACTAATGGGACTGCACGCGGTGTGGTTGTCGCTGAGATTTTTGGATCTGAACCTACTCTCAGGCCCAATAGCAGGTTATCCCACGTCCGCATTGCACGATTATTCGACAGGGGCCACTTGCCAATCTCGTCACACCAGGCGTGGCTAAATTGCGGACCGCGTAGGCTTTCCGGTTCCGCAGCTGAAAAGAGTTGCGCTTGAGCTCCATTGGGGAAGCGAAGTCGGCGCAAAGATGCTTCAAAGATGGGCTTACTTCCGTCTGGCAAACAGGCGATCAATCCACTTTCGCCTTCAACCATGACCGAGCGCGCTTCAGCGAGCGATGCAGACACCAACGCGATACGTGCGTTGCTATGTTTCTCTGCAACCATTCGCACCCATTCCGCACCCGCTCTTGTTTTGCCAAACCCACGGCCGGCCATGACGAGCCATATGCGCCAGCTTCCGTCTGGAGGGAGCTGAGCGTCACGGGCCGCCATTTTCCAGTGCCACTGCCATGCATTGCGTTCGGATTGATTGAGCGCCTTAGCGATGCGCTGTCTGACCTCTTCCTTTTCATGAGTAAGCCATGCCAGCCGTGCATTCACGAATCCGCACCATGGCGACGACGCTCGTCGCGCACCTGCCTGCGAATAGCCTCGACTTTCCGGTCAATGGACGCGCGTACCTCAGCGGCACTTACATTGCGTTGTTCAGCCTGTGCTTGGGCTGCACTTTCCCGGTGCAACACAAGTAGCCGTAGAGCATTCGCTATGTCGAACTTCGGGCCATCTGTCGGCGTTCCATCACGAAGTCGGTTGAGGGTTTCCAGTTCAAGATGCTCATAGCCTTCCAACAGCGCACTGCGCCATTGCTTCGCAAATTCAGGCTCTTCGCGCCGGACTTTGTAGGCACGGCTTGGGCTTACTCGGGCCTTCTTCGCAGCTTTGGTTACGTTCGAGGTCTCCGCGAGGAAATCTAGAAACACACCCCGCCAATGGCGGTTAACCGGTTCCTTCTCGCCTTCCTTCAACTGCTGCTTGATCTTTGTCTGGCTTCGACCGTGAGCAGGCACAAGATGTCTCCTTCAAATACGATCCCAGGCAAAGAAATAGGCAGCGCTTCGATGTTTGAAGGCTGCCCGGTGCGAATCACTTTTTCTCGATGATGCACATGCATTACCATATAGTGTCACGATGTCAAGAAAAATTACCAAATAGGTTATTTAAATCCTGTTGCGCGGCCTAATGTGCTGGCTTAATCGCCACCGCTAAGCGAGGGGAGAAAGCAAAATTGGCCTGGCTGCGCGCACTCTATGATTGGACTATGGATAAAGCTGCGCACCCATATGCGGTATGGTGGCTCGCTTTTTTCAGCTTTATCGAATCAAGTTTTTTTCCAATCCCGCCTCATCCCTTGCTCGGCCTGATGTGTCTTGCGGAGCCGAAAAAAGCGCTGAAGTTCTCAATCATCGCCACTCTGGCGTCGGTGGCGGGCGGCCTTTTCGGATACGCGATTGGCTTCTTTTTCCGTGAATCTATTGGCGAGCCGCTGTTGGCGCTGATCGGCCTGTTGGACAGCGTTCCTGCAGCTGAATGCACATTCGATGCCTATGGCGCCTATGCCGTGACAATCGCGGCTGCCACACCCGTACCATTTAAACTGCTGACAATCACTGCGGGCTTCCTTCAGATGGACCTGCTGCCCTTTATGGTCGCAAGCTTGGTCGGACGCGCGCTGATCTTTGTGACGGTCGGGGTGCTGTTTCAGCTTTTCGGTGCGCCAATAAAAGCGATCATAGACAAATATCTTGGCACCGTGACTACAGTTTTCGTTCTGCTTGTCGTGGGAGGCTTTGTTGCGTTTACTCTCCTAGCGGGCGGCGAGGATGACGCTGTTGGAAGTAACGTCTGCGATGACGCAACTGAAGTGAGGGGGGCGTAGAGGTGGAGAAACCGATCGAACACAATGTCGCGCAAAAGCTTACAGCCGAAGCGATCGGAAGCTTCTTCTTGTTTGCTGGCGTAATTGGCTCTGGCATCATGGCAGTGAACTTGTCTGACGGGAATGTGGCGCTCGCGCTTCTTGCGAACACGATCGCGGTTGGTGCCATTCTGTACGTGCTGATCGCTATGCTGGCCCCAATATCAGGTGCGCATTTCAACCCCGCAGTGACATTAGCGTTTTTAATCCGACGCGAGATCGGCGTTGGAGTGGCCAGTCTTTATGTTCTTTTTCAGCTTGCAGGGGGACTAAGCGGAGCGCTCGCAGTCCATTTCATGTTTGAGCTGTCACTTATGCAAGTCGCTACTCAAGAGCGAGCAGGATTTGGCCAATGGACCGGCGAGTTTATTGCTACATTTGGCCTGATTCTGACTGTTTTGGTTCTATTGAGATACCGGCCGACAGCCATTCCGGCGGCGGTTGCCCTCTATATTTCAAGTGCGATCTGGTTCACATCATCAACATGTTTCGCCAATCCGGCGATAACAGTGATCCGCAGCATGACCGATACATTCGTGGGTATTGCGCCTGCAGACGTGCCATTATTTGTCTTGGCACAATTGGCAGGGGCCGTCGCTGCAGTCGCTTGTACCGCCCTGCTGACCGCGCCGAACGCTACCCAATAATTCCAACAGCTCTGCCTGCCCGCTCAAACATACTAAGAACCGCTTGAACTTCCACGGCCGAATGTTCGGCGCACAGCGAACATCGCAGCAAAGTCATGCCTGCTGGAGTTGCCGGTGGGCGCGCCAGATTGACGTATAGACCTTCCTTCAAGAGGGCCTCCCACATCGCAGCACCGCGTTCGAGGTCAGGCATGATAACCGCGACGATTGCGCTTTCGGGTTGCTCCGTACCAAGCTCAAACCCCAGTTCGGTAAGACCCTTGTGCAAAGTCTTGGAATTTTCCCATAGATGGGCGCGCTTGTTCGCGCCGTGCTTCAGCTTTCGAATGGAAGTTGCGGCAGTGGCTACAACACTCGGGGGGAGGCTGGCAGTGAACACATACGGTCTGCAAACAAGGCGCAAAATGTCGAACTTCGGATGATTCGAGACGCAAAATCCGCCCACAGTACCAACACTTTTGGAGAAGGTTCCGATGATGAAATCGACGTCATCAATGACACCTTGGTCCTCGCAAACGCCGCGCCCGTTTTCGCCGATGAAGCCCATGGAATGGGCCTCGTCGACTAAAACCATCGCTCCATACCTTTTTGCGATTGCGATCATTTCCTTAAGCGGCGCGACATCTCCCAGCATAGAATAAACACCCTCAAGGATAACGAGCTTACCCGCGTCCTCTGGAATTCTGCGAAGCCGCTTTTCCATCGCTTCGATGTCGTTATGGCGAAAGGGTACGATCTCAGCATTTCCCATCGCGCACCCATCGTAGATCGAGGCGTGGCTATCGATGTCCAAGACGACATAATCGCCTTTCCCGGCTAACGTCGAAATAATCCCGAGATTGGCCTGATATCCTGTCGAGAAGACCATCGCGTGGTCCATTCCGTAAAACTCTCTAAGGGCATCCTCGCATTCTCGGTGCCCCTGATACGTGCCATTTAGAACTCGGCTTCCTGTGGTGCCCGAACCGAACTCCGTTAACGCCTGTTGCCCGGCATCGAGCACATCAGGGTCAAATGTCATGCCCATATAATTGTATGTGCCAAGAAGGATTGTATCGCGCCCGTTGCAGATCGCTCGAGTGGGTGAGAGGACTTTTTCCATCACCAGATTAAACGGGTCTTCTACCCCGCTCGCTAAGAGCGTTTCGCGGGTTTGGATCACATTATCGAATTTTGAGAACAGATCGCCTTTCGGCGCAGCTGTCGTGATTGCGGCATTGGTCATTCCACGAGCCTTTATCAGTTATCCTGCAGCTTGTGGACAGCTTCCACCAGCTGGCCGTAATTCTCAATTTCGGCCTGTTGATTCATACTGATGATGATGTCGAATTCATCTTCGATCTCTGCGACGAAGTCCATCACTGTAAGACTATCGAACTCCAGGTCATTGGCAAAGGTTGTGCCGTTGCTGATGTTGACGCCCTTCTTGTTGAACGGTTCAATCAAGGCACGAATGCGCTCATCGACTTCTGCTGCGGTCATTTCAAAACGCTCTTTTCCAATTTTGTAGTTCAGCATTGAGCCAAACAGGTTGCGTGTGCAAAGCGGGGGTGAGGTAAACTTGTCAAGCTCTCGCCGCAGTGGCAGATCGGGATTGTGAGCATATGGGGTAAAAGAAACGTGGCACAAGCAAAGCCCGAAATTGTGGCAAATGTTGAAGATACGCCGAGCATTAATGAAGTGTCAGCAGCGCCCGAGCGCAAACTGTCGAATCATGCAATCCACTTGGTTCGCACAGCGCAAACACAGACATTGGCCCTATCGTCGATGGCGGACAACAAGGCGTCAATTCTCATCGGCGCGACTTTTGTCGTTTTCTCCATGTCGGTAACCCAGCTTTTTGGCAACGGTGTCACGTGGTCAGTGATGGCACTCACAGCAACGGCCTTCTTCTCAGCTTTGTTCGCCGTTCTTTCAGTCATCCCGTCTGTCCCAAAGGCACCGGAAGATCGCGCGCATTTCAATTATTTGTTCTTCGGTCACTACGTATCGATGGACTCTACCGAATGGGCCGATGAGATGCTCAATAGATTTGAAACCGATGAATCTTTGTACAGAACCATGCTCAAGGATATTCATCAGGGAGGGCAAGTCCTTGCCAGAAAGAAATACAAGTATCTGAACTACGCCTACCGAACTTTCGTAGGGGGAGTGTTCATTACCTGGCTCGTATTCGGATATGAGCAGTTCATGGCCTAATTGGGCAAAAGGCCCTTCACGGCATTCATAAAAGGCATGATCGACACTGGTTTGGCCAAATAACCTGCCGCCCCCG
>JBCDBQ010000428.1:0-6517 GCA_039183375.1 Pseudomonadota bacterium | reverse complement strand
TTCGCGCAATACGGCGCGGCCAGGCAGAAACTTCAGTGTCGCTGGATTAGGAGTTGGTTCGGTCTGAATGAACATCCTGTGAAGCCCCTGTAATATGGTCTTTTGAGCAGATGGACCTCTTATATAGAAATCCTGAGCTGCTGAGTCAGCTTTTCTTCTTTAGAATAGTTCTAGATTCTTTATTTTCAAGAGGAAACTGGGACGTCTTGATCCATCAACACGGGGCTTATGTCGTGTTCAATGGCTGTTCAGCACGTTCTTTTCTTGGCAAAAGATCGTCTACCTCGCGCGCGGACGGGCTATAGTTGGTTCCGTAACGCTTTATTCTGCCATTGAAAAATCCTTAGTCAGGAGATTCTGAGTGTCGGATAAGCCAAGGTCGGTGATGTCATTCGATGCGTTTGACGAGTTGGATGGAGACCGCTTTCTAGATAGTGAGTTTGATGCGGTTGTCGAGCAGGCCATTTCGCGACGCACCGTGCTATCGGGGGCACTCAAGTTCGGCAGCGGTGCTTTCCTTCTGGCAACACTGCCCCCCCTGGCTGCATGTTCGTCCGAAAGGGATGCATTTGGGTTTGATGCAGTTCCTGCAAGTACAGCTGATACTGTAACGGTCCCGAATGGTTTCACTTGGCAGATCGTGGTGAAATGGGGCGATCCGCTTTGGTCGAAAGGTCCCGAGTTTGATCAAGCCACCCGCGGCACCGCTGAAAGCCAGGCGCTTGCCTTCGGCGACAACAACGACGGCATGTCTTTGTTCGCGCACAACGGCAGAAGCATTCTGGCGGTCAACAACGAGTACGCCAACCCCGGAATTGCATTTGGCAATCGAGCATCAAAATGGCCTGAGACCGAGGACGATGTGCAGAAGGGCAAGGCGGCCCACGGCGTATCAATCTTCGAAGTTAAGCGCGATGGCGACAAGTGGGCCGTTGTCAAAGACTCGTCCTTCAACCGCCGCATCACCGCAGAAAGCCCAATGGAACTGACGGGTCCGGCGGCCGGCCACGATCTGCTCAAGACCAAAGCTGATGCGACCGGCACAAAGTCTCTCGGCACCTGGAACAACTGCGGCAACGGCCGCACACCCTGGGGCACCTACTTGGCCTGCGAAGAAAACTTCAACGGCTATTTCTCGTCGAGCGACAAAGACCTGGATATTCCCAAAGAACTCAAGCGCTATGGCATCAGGCACAAGGACTGGGGCTACAGCTGGGGTAAGTACGACGAACGCTTCGACATCTCAAAGAACCCCAACGAGCCCAATCGTGCCGGATACGTTGTCGAGATCGATCCACTTGATCCGAGCTCGACGCCTAAGAAGCGTACGGGTCTTGGCCGCTTCAAGCACGAGAACGCGGAAGTTGTCGTCGCTGGTAATGGCAAGATCGTTGTCTATATGGGCGACGATGAGCGCGGCGAGTACCTCTACCGCTTCGTCTCTGACGATGTTTATGCGGTCGGCGGTGATACCTCCACGCTGCTGAACAAGGGCAAGCTTTTTGCTGCCAAGTTCAATGCAGATGGCAGCGGTGAATGGCTGGAGCTGAGCCCATCTGCTGCAGGCATGGCATCCCAGGCCGAGGTCTGTGTCCACACGCGCATGGCCGCCTCTGCCGTCAAAGCCACAACGATGGATCGGCCGGAGTGGGTTGCCTCACACCCAGGCAAGGCGGAGGTCTATTGCGCGCTCACCAACAACAAGAACCGCGGCGTCAAACCGAACAAGGGCGGCGATGAAACCCCGGTTGGCGGACCTAACCCGCGCAAAGCCAACAAGTATGGACAGATCGTGCGCTGGCGGCCGGACAATGCGGATCACACGTCCAACGCGTTCACCTGGGACCTGTTCGTTCTGGCCGGCAATCCTGTCGTCCACAACGAGCCCGGCGATCTCAAATCCGGATCGAAGAACGTCAATGCCGGAAACTTCTTCAACTCACCGGATGGCCTGATCTTCGACAGCAACGGCATGTTGTGGATCCAGACCGATGGTAAGTACTCGAACAAGGGCGACTTCGAAGGTATGGGCAACAACCAGATGCTGGTTGGTGATCCTCAAACCGGCGAAATCCGCCGCTTCCTGGTTGGTCCGAACGAATGCGAAGTCACGGGTATGACCTTCAGCCCGGATCGCCGGACAATCTTCGTCGGCATTCAGCATCCAGGTGAGAAAGCCAAGGGCAACAGCCACTTTCCGGACGGCGGTGATGCCGTTCCACGTTCCTGCGTGATCGCTATTACGCGCGATGATGGTGGTGTTATCGGCTAGAACAACGGACTTCCGAAAAGTGCCGAGGGCGACCCTCGCTCGAAGTCCGATGCTCTGGAGTTCAGCACATCCAATTGCACGACATCGGGAACATCCGATGTCGCGTGATCGCCATTCTCGCAATCACGCCAAGATGCCTGCGGTCTTGAGAGCTGACGTCAGGCCAGCGCCTTTACATCATCCAGGCTCATGTCACCAGGAACAATCGTGATCGGCACCGGGAAGGTGCCGGCAGCCTTGCCGCCGGCCAACGTCTGAACCAGCGGTCCAGGACCTTTGGTGTCTGTTGCGGCACCGAGGATTAAGATCGCAATATCCTCGTCCTCTTCGATTTCCGCAGCAATTTCATCCGTGAGATTGCCTTCACGGATGCGCTCGGCGCAGTCGACCATTTCGAATTCGGCATTGCCGATCTTGCGACGGAAGAGCCGGAACAAAGCCTTGGCCTTGTTGGTTTCTTCCTCGCGCTGAACGTCGCGCACGCCCATCCAGTGCTGAAAATCCTGTGGCTGGATCACATAGAGCAGCACAAGGCAGCCGCCGACGCGCTTAGCGCGGCTGGCCGCAAAATAGAGCGCAGCATCGACTTCGGCCGTCTCGTCGACGATGACGAGAAACTTTCGCGTATGGCCGTCTTCGTAGGCGCGGCGTTTTTTTAGTGTAGCCATGGGGACATCGTGCCATTTGTCGTCAGGAGGAGCAATCCTGAAGTTATAAATTAATCAGCATTGCGCATAAGCCATCTTTGGGCCTATTTTGTGGTCTGAAGCAGCCCGACGATAGCTTTCACCTCGTCCATTATGGGTGTCGCAATCGCTGCTGCACGCTCAGAGCCATCCTTCAGGACCTTATCGATTTCTGCTTTGTCTTCGATCAATCGCATCATTTCATCGCGAATTGGCCCGATTTTCTCGACAGCGACTTCCGCAAGAGCCGGTTTAAATTGCGAGAACTGAGCGCCTCCGTGGTCCTTCAGCACCTGCTCAGGCGTCGTGCCAGCAAGCGCCGCATAAATCCCAACGAGGTTCTGCGCTTCCGGGCGGCCATCGAGACCATCGACTTCGGATGGAAGCGGTTCCGGATCGGTTTTAGCCTTGCGGACCTTACTGGCGACGGCATCGCGATCGTCCGAGAGATTGATGCGCGACATCTCTGAGGGTTCGGATTTTGACATCTTCCTCGTGCCGTCCCGCAAGCTCATGACACGCGTCGCCGGTCCCGTGATTACTGGATCAGGTTGCGGAAAGAAGATGTCATCTTCGCAACCACGTTCCTTTATCTGAGTGGCGAAGTCGTTGTTAAACTTCTGCGCGATATCGCGGCACAGTTCGAGGTGCTGTTTCTGGTCGTCACCAACCGGCACATGGGTTGCGCGATAGGCGAGAATGTCAGCGGCCATCAGGTTCGGATAAACGAACAAACCGGTCGACGCATTTTCGCGGTCCTTGCCGGCTTTCTCTTTGAACTGCGTCATGCGGTTGAGCCAGCCCATGCGTGCCACGCAATTAAAGACCCATCCAAGCTCTGCGTGAGCTGAAACCTGGCTCTGATTGAAAATGATGCTCTTCTTTGCATCGAGCCCGCAAGCCAGATAGGCGGCTGTGACCGTCCGGATCGACTCGCGCAACTCCTTCGGGTCCTGCCAAACCGTCAGCGCGTGCATATCAACGACACAGTAGATGCACTCGTGCGTCTCCTGCAGTTTGATCCACTGCACCATCGCGCCGAGATAGTTGCCGAGGTGCAGATCACCCGTCGGCTGCATACCGGAAAATACGCGCGGCGAAATCGCTGGCAGTTTGCTCATCTTTCATTTGTCCCTTGGATGCGGTCCCATCAGCGCCGAAGCACCGTCTCTTGGGGGCCATGGCCTGCCTTATTGCTCGCTAAAACGGCGAGTGCAAGTCATTTTGCGAGGGAAAATTCCAGATTAGCCCGAACTCCGGAGGAGTTGCCGTAATCGAAAGGTCCCCGTTGCCATTAGGAGGCCGAAGAACACGATCCCGCCCCCAAACACCAACGCTGCCAGTCCTGCGATGCGTTCCGGCAGGGCAGCGCTCGCGCTCGTGTAGTCCGCCAGATGGGGCATCGCGAACCAAAGGCCAGCGCCCATGATTGCGCTGGCGATAGCGATGATGGGTAGATTGCGGGCCAACTTTCGGTCCCAGGAGAATTGCCCGTCCCTGATTAGAACGGTCCAGAGAAGCAACGCGTTCACCCAGCCGGCCAGAGTTGTTGCAAGTGCAATACCGACATGTGGCATCCAGCCCTGGGACTTGAACCAGTAGAACAGCGCAAACGATCCAGCGACGTTCACAACCATCGATACGCCCGCAAACCACATCGGGGTCTTGGTGTCTTCACGTGCGAAAAATGCCGGTTGGAAAACCTTGATCAGCACAAACGCCGGCAGCCCGAGCGAAAACGCGATCAAGGCCCAGGCTGTTGCCGTTGTGTCCGCGGCGGTAAAAGCGCCGCGCTCGAACAACACGCTGATTATCGGCTCGGCTGCAATTCCCAACGCGATCGCAGCCGGGATCGTCAGCATGAGCGCGAACTCAAGCGATCTGTTCTGGCTTTCTTTGACGGCCGCCAAATCGCCCGCGCGCAGCTTGCGAGAGAGGTCAGGCAAAAGCACAACGCCGATCGCGATGCCAACGATACCGAGCGGCAACTGATAGAGCCGGTCGGCATAATAGAGGAATGAGACCGCGCCTGCCTGCAATGAGGCGATAACCGTCCCGACGACGATATTGATCTGTGTGATCCCGCCGGAAATGATCCCAGGGATGCCAAGAGTCACCAGACGCTTCATGCCTTCGGTGTAGCGCGGCCAGCGAAGAGACAAACGGATCCCTGCGCGGCGCACGGCGAGCCAGAGCATCAACAATTGCGCCAGGCCAGCGATGGTCACGCCGATCGCCAGCACGTACCCTGCATTCGGTTGATTGGCGTATCCGAGTGCCAAGGCAACTAGAATTGCTGAGATGAGTACGATGTTGAGGATTATAGGGGCTGCAGCCGCCGCCCAGAAACGTTGATACGTGTTCAGCACGCCGGACAGCAGAGCGACCAGCGACATACACAGAAGATATGGAAAAGCGATCTGGGTTAGTTGCACCGCGAGGTCGTACTTATCCGGTGTCGCAGCAAAGCCCGGCGCCAGGATGACCATCAACCAGGGCATCGCGATCATCGCCGCGACCGAAAACAGGATGAGAACCCACGTCAGCCCTGACAATGCCTCTTCGGCAAACCGATGGGCTTCGTCCGGACCTTCTCCCTCAAGGCGCCGTGCGAACAATGGTACGAAGGCGGCGTTAAACGCACCTTCGCCGAATAGTCGCCGAAACAAGTTCGGGAACCGGAAGGCAACGAAGAATGCGTCGGCAACAACCCCGGTGCCGAGTGCGGCTGCAATCAGAATGTCGCGAACAAAGCCGAGCATGCGGCTGATCATGGTCAGCCCGCCGACGGTCGCGAATGCGCGATACAACATCATCGTCCGGCGATAACCGACCCTTGTGCTCAGAACAAGGTCCGATATCCGCTATCTGAATTGCCTCAAGGTCGCATTCGGCCCAAACTCGCGGATTGGTGCCGTCCGGCCACTTCGATCCGCCCTGAGGCTCGCCAGGGCCATCATCTTCGCTCAATTCTTCGTCCCAACTGGAGAGACACACGCATGTCGACCGCCGACCTTCCCGATGAATTCCAGAACATCCCGGCCACTGTGGAGTCAGCTGACAATCGCATGCCGCCTCAGAATGAAGCTGATTACACCGAAGCGCAGAAGGCTGCGATTGCCGCTTTTGAGAAACAGCGGGGCCGTGCGATCGGCGGGCCTTTTGTGCCACTGCTCAGAAGTCCCCGCGTCTTCGAGATTGCCATTCAGATGGGCTACTACCTGCGCTACGAAACCGGCCTGCCGGCCATACTGACGGAATTCGCAATCCTGATCACGGCACGGCGTTGGTCGCAGAACTACGAATGGTTCGCCCACCGGAAGATTGCAGAAGAAGTTGGACTAGAACCGGCAAAGATCGAAGCTGTTCGCGAGGGTCGCCGCCCCCGAGACATGTCCGAGGACGAAGAGGCAGTGTACGACTATTGCACGGAGCTGCATCAGAACGGTCAGGTCAGCGACACGACTTATAACAATCTGCAGAAGAAATTCGGCGATCAGGCTATTATCGATTTCACGGCAATCTGCGGTCATTACTCGCTGCTTGCCATGGTCATGAA
>JBCDBQ010000427.1:0-6519 GCA_039183375.1 Pseudomonadota bacterium | reverse complement strand
CTTCGAATTGGACAGACACCATCGTAGTTCGAAAGAATGAAATCATCGACATCGGCTTTGTGGCTGACAATCCCGGCGACTGGGCGTTGCACTGCCACGTGATTGAGCACCAGAAGACAGGTCTTGCCGGTTACATACGCATTGCTTGAGCCCAATGCAGGCTCGACTGTCTGCGCAACTGAATTTGGATATAAAATTCCTACCCATCTCACGGCCTATCCTGTTAACGCGTCGACGCTTTTGTCAAAAGAGCTTCAATCCTGGGGGCGCTTCTAAAGCTCTCACTGTTGCAGCGCATCAGCAATACACTCAAAACAAACTTGGAGTGAAGGCTTGATACAAGTTCTTTGGTGGCATCGATCGCGAACTTCTATGTGCTGGAATACTGACCTAACCATTGACTCAATGCAGCATGACCAGGCCTCATATAACCTCGATCCACAGTGTTTTATCGAGCCTGTTCGATCTTCCTAATCAACGTAAGTTGAGGCCAAGAATATTGAACATGTAGAATGCTGGCCAGGTCATAGCTCCGAAAAGAGCAAGTGATGAGAGGTGCAGACGACACAAAAGGGCCTTCAAGTTACTGCCCCACCACAACCGATACCACGCAAACAATAATGCTCCGACGAGCATCACACTCAGGGCAAGGTAAACATTGAGGAGCAGCGCATAAATGGTCATTCGACCCAACTCATTATTGTAGTAGTCGGCCACAAAGCCATCGATTGTCCGGTAACCCAAGAGTGTCACTGCCTGCGCTGCGACTACAAGTAGGCTCTGAGATACCGCGATCCACTTAACCAGCTTCTGGGCTTGCGAACGTACCGACCAAAAAACTGCGCCAAATCCGAGTAGAGACCCGATCAAACCAAGCAAGGCGGCGTTCTGTATTGCTATTGGATTGCTGAAAGCATGTACCTTTTTCCAAGTGTTGCTCGCGCCGTTGTGCATGTAAATAGGACCATCGGTGGCCAAGCGACGAAACACGATGCGACGCGGAAAGCGATCCTGCGATTCTTCTATTTCGTAAACGCTGCCGAAGACCCGCTTGGCGATCGCATTGTTAACCTTCAACATCCCGTTTGGCTCGACTTGCACGCGCGCGACACGACCGGCAGAGAGCATTGCTGCTATGGATTTTTGCGATCTCCGTTCTGACCAGTAGGTTCCTGACAATTCGTCGAGGCTCAATCGCTGGCTGACCTTGGGGCTTACTTTGGTCGGAAACTCTTTTGCACCGATCAGAGCCGTGGAGAAGTGTTTCCAGGCACGGTTGGCGCGTAGCAAGCGGCCTTGCTCTTTCGGTGATCTTCGGATGAGAGGGCCCGACCCTAGAAGATAGTTGAACAAGTCGCCAACAGATGGAACCGGTGAAGCACTCAAAACCGAGATGACAATGCCGGCATTGCTTTCGGGCAGTACAGCTATTTGCGTCGTCGTGCCGGGAAGCCCGCAATTGTGATGGGCAACGCGCTGCCCCGCAAAACTATCGGTAAAGAACTGTAAGCCAATGCCGTCAGCAGCAGCATGGTGCGCGAATTGACGGCGATGCATCTGCGCACGCGCGGTACCAGATAGCACATCGCTATGGCGCTGGCTGGCCTCATCGGCATGAAAGGCCAAATACTTGAGCATATCCTCTGGCGTCAGGATCACGCCGCCTGATGCAGCGGTTGCCGGATGCTTTGGGAAGAACCGAACCTCTTGCACACTTCCGTCCGGAAAATACCCGTGGGGAACGGCGATGTTTGTTGGAGGCGCAAGCGAGGAGTGGAGAACTGCAGATTGCATACCGAGTGGTTTGAAAATCTCCTGCTTCATATACTCTGCCAACGACAGCCCGGAAACATCTTCGATGAGCGCGCCTTGAACGGCGACGCCAAGGTTCGAATAAACAGAAAACTCGTCAGGTCGGCGTACAAGGGACTCCGCAAAAATCAGCTGCAACTCAGATGCGCTAACAGGTGCTGACAGACTGCGCGCAATCCCTTGCGGTGAGTTCGATGTGCCCGTCATGCCGGAAGTGTGTGTTAGCAAATGGCGCAGAGAGACGGCATCACCGTACGGCTCTGGCAGTTTAAACCGCTTCATGTAGCGATTGATCGGGGTATCAAGTGACTCGATTTGACCACGTTCTACCAACTGCATGGCCGCTGTTGCCGTAAACGTTTTTGATGTCGAGCATACACGAACGAGAGTTCGTCTTGGATCGAACCTCACACCGTTTTTGAGGTCTGCCCAGCCATAGCCGCGCAAATACACTACTTTGCCATCCTGCACAATGCCAAGCGCCGCACCACTCAGTCTCTTCTCGGATAATGCCTTGGCGAAGTACGGATCGGCCCAGTTTTCTATCGAGCGCGCATCAAATCTAGTGCCGGCCTTACTGTGGCCAACGGGTAGAAAAGTGCAGAGGAAAGAGGCCATCAAAGTTAGCCAAATGGCCCAATAAGAAAGGCCATTGGCTATCCACATTTGAGCAAGCAGAGCCATGCAGTCCGCAGAACTAGTTCCGTGCCAATGTTGAATTGTTCTGCGATTGACCCTCACTGGAACTTCATGTTGAAACGCATGCCATAAGTCCGACCATCTCCCAATCTGTCAATGTTGCTGGAAGGATTCGTGAGACTGCCTGCAACACGGCCGCTGGTAAGCGAATATGTCTCGTCGAATAGGTTGGTGGCAAAACCATAGACCGACAAGGTCTCGTTCTGGTAGCCGATCCGTGCGTTGACAATCGTCCTCGCATCCTGGATGCGGCCAGGGTCGTTGGAAACCGCAACGAATGCATCGCTTTGATAATTGGCATCTGCCTGTACGAAGACGCCATTTGAAAAATTGTATTGGGCACCTAAGGACATTGTCCAGCGCGGCGCACCCGGAAACTCGTTTCCCGAGCGATCATTGCCGTTCAGATCTATGAATTCCAGGAATTCTGTCTTCACGTATCCAAGGTTGGCGAACAGGCTCCAGGCGTCCGTTGGTTGCGCCCGCATTTCAAGCTCAAAGCCCCTCAGTCGTGATGTCGCTGCGTTGGTGAGTATAAATTCCTCCGCACCAGGAACGACCGGACTTGGCACACGCTGATTCACTTGCATGTCAGTCCAGTCCATTTGGAATACGTTGGCGTTAACTTGCACCCGGTTGTCCAACCAACGGGATCTCAACGCCAGCTCATAGTTCCAAACAAACTCCGGGTCGTAGGTAAAAGCCGTACCAAGTGAGCCTGACGCTCCACCTCCGGCCCTGTAGCCGCGTTTTGCCAACACGCTGACATTCAAATCGTCGGAGAAGTTCAAAGTGGCCCCACCAGAAGGTAGAACAGCATCGCTGTCTGCACTACCGACGTCCAGACTGGATGTTTCTAAACCCCGGGCGAGAGCGTTGAGCTGATCGATGGGGTTAAAGGGGTTGCCAGTATCAGCCGGGAGATTGTCGAACACAAAACTACTCGCCAAGGATCTCTTCTGATGTACTTGGTCGTATCGCATGCCTCCAAAAACCGTAAGAAACGGCGTGACATTGTAACTTAGCTCACCGAACACCGCGTGATTTGTTTCTTCAATCTTACTGTTACTTGTATTGTCTATCAGTAGACGTCCTGGATACAAGTTGGCTAAAACTAAGCCTTGAGTTGGAATAAAGAAGGCACCTAGTGTGGTTGGATCCAGAAGATCCGTGCCGGCCAAGTTGTTGCCGGAACCTGTCCGGCGAATATTGGCAAAGTAATATCCTGCATGCGCTTTGACCCGCTTGCCATCGTAATGCAGTCTAAGTTCCTCTGTTATTGCATCGACTCGTCCAGAGCTGATTGAGCCCTCGACATTACCCCGCTCGTTCAACCCGGCTGGGAAAGTCGTATTGGCAATGACATGATTGGAAGCTGCCAGTGTGCCATTTTGATCAAAACTGTTGCCCGAGTCAGTTCGACTCCAAGTGAAAATGTTCTTGAGACTCCAAGGCCCTTGGATTTTAAGTCTCGAGTTGAGTGAGACTAGTGTCTGATCGACTTCGCGAATGCCTTGAATGTTGCCAAATGTCAGTCGCTTTTCAATATCAGTTGAGTCGACCGCATCCTGACCTCGCCTGGATTTTATGTAGTTCAGCGTCAGAACATTGGTGAAGCCTTCGAGGATCTTGGGATCGAAACGCAGCTTGCCTCGGAAATTACGCTCTGACTCTTCCTGCTGATCATCAATGCCCAATGTCGGGTTCGTTATGAAACCGTCAGTCTTGGTAAAGTCGAATGCCAGACGGGCGGCCAACACATTGTTGATAAGCGGTGCGTTCGCCATAACAGAGGTCAGGTACTCACTATTGTTAGCGAAGCCCACGCGAGTTGATGCTTCATTGCGATAGACAGGATCTTTCGACTTGATATGGATGGCTCCAGCAAGAGCATTGCGCCCTTGCTTCGTCGACTGAACGCCACGGAGCACTTCAACCTGTTCGATATCCCAGAGACTTTGGGTGCCGCTTGAGAGACCACTAAGTGGGACATTGTCGAGATAGACAGTAAGAGATGGTGCGCTTGTCGAAACCTGGCCAACAACACCGCTATTACGTATCCCCCTGATCTTGACTGCGGTTGATCCACCACCCCGTTGGACATTAACGACCCGGTCCAGCACGTCGTTTCGTCCGAGAATAGTTGAATTCTCAATGTCTACGGAAGTCACGACACCCACACTCGATGGTGTATCAAAAAGTGTGCGGTCCTCTTTTTCGCCCGTGACTATGATCCCCTGGAGCTCTGTGGCCTGGCTGGTTCGCACGGGTGGGGGTAAAATGACAAAGCCAATCTTGCCAATCTTGCGCACTTTAAGTCCAGTGCCAGACACCAGTCGAGTAAGTGCCTCTGAGCCCGACATCGTACCTGCAACGCCGGAGGTTGAGAGGTCGGCGACAGTGTTTGAATTGAATGAAATACGTAGGCCGCTTTGCTGGCTAAGTTTCACCAAAGCGTCAGCCAACAGGCCAGGCTCAATCAGGTATTCTTGAATTGGCGCAACTTGCGCGATCCGAACAATGGGCACACTGGGAGCTGTGAGACGTGTGTCTAGTTGGTCGGGTAGCTTTGCTATTGCTGTCCCCGAAGTGGAGAGCAATGACGCTGCTAGAACTGTCGCGGCGACCATTCCACCACCTAAACCAAACGATACGCGCGTGCCGCACGGCAGCACCATAACTCTACGCAAACTCATTTCTCAACCTTAAAATTCCACAATACTAATGAGCAGACGTGAGAGTTTCAGCTGACACCTGTACACTTCACGGGCGCTCCTAATCCAAGGTCGAATGGCGCGTGCTAAATGTTCAGAACTTTATTGGGTGTCAGATGCTGCGGCGCATGTAAGGAAGCGCGTGAGAACACAATGATGTTGTCGAAGAAAAAAATTTAACCATCTGAAATATATACAATAAACTAGATTTTTTCCTGCGACCTCAGTTGCAAGATCAGAAGTCACACACGCTCAATTTGGCAAATTTCATCAGTCGGCAACGGCCGGATCGTAGCTGTTTTACAACACGGCAAGTGCAAACGATGTCGCGAGTTCTCTAGGTTAGTATTTTGAAATCGTAGTAAACCAAGGGGAAACTTGCCGAACTTTGAGACCCTGTGTGGCTGCTATCAATTTGAGTGAATCAACGGGTTCCTTGAGACTGTACACGCCTGTAATTCGGACTTTGCTCAGTCTCCACGGTTCGACAAAAATCACTCCAGGATAGTGACGTCGCAGCACATCAATCACATCTTCAACGAGCCAATTTTTGACCGTGAGTTCTCCTCGCAGCCAACTTGCAACGCCTTCAAGATTTTCCCGGTGAACCACCGGTGATTTCTTTCCTGTTGAATCAATACTAGCGCTTTCACCGGCGTTGAGTTGAATGCGATTGCCTTTATCGGTAGCCGACTGAGCTCTAGCTATCGAACTGCTGACTTCAACTTTTCCTTCGCTAACTCCGACAATCGCTGCATCGTTCAACCGCCTGAATTCGAATGATGTTCCGAGTACGCGCGCTTCAACGCCCCCGAACCGTGCGAGGAATGGGCGCTTGGGATCATGCCGGATATCAAAGAATGCAACACCTCGCAAAAGTTCCACCGAGCGAGTATGAGTCGAAAAGTTTATAGCGATCGAACTGCGGGCACCTAGGGTCGCAACACTGCCGTCCTTCAGCGTTACGCGTTTCATCTCGCCAGTGCCTGCTACATGGTCAGCGCGCAGCGTTTCCATGATGGAAGGCCATGCCGCATAGACAGTTAGTAGGATGGCGAAAGCCCCTGCTGAGGCCATTGCCATACTTCGTGAAGACATCGCTGAACTCGCGCTCGGGTCCGTTGGAAGCGAGTTTTGATCCGAAGACCATTGTTGTTTGTCCGCATCCGCCGGAAGCAGCTCATCAGTTTCACTACTGGCCTCAATGGCGACCGCTCGCGTCCTCTCAAGGTGAGCCCAGGCTGCGCGATGTTCCTCGCTTGCATCCAGCCAGGTCAGAAAGGCTGACAGCGTT
>JBCDBQ010000426.1:0-6539 GCA_039183375.1 Pseudomonadota bacterium | reverse complement strand
GCGCGTAACCTGCAGCTGAAATGAGACGGGGCGCTGCTCTCGATGGTGGAGCTGTCAAACAATGCCGGCGCAAGGAGATTGGTTGCTATATCCCAGAAGCCGTGATTGGTCGACTGGATGCGAACGTAGCACACACGTCTACTCTTGCCCTAAGCCGAATTGAGCACTTGCAGCATGATGATTTAGGCCAGGTCGGCCTGGATCAAACAGCGGAGGTTCAAAGCGCGAGCCGCCCAACCGGTTTATGGTGGTCGGGCGGGAGTAGAGCCTAGCACTGCCTCCCGGTTGGAAACTGGATCAAGCCCCATCCGTATACAGCGTCGCGTCCATTGGCTCCGAGATCACGAGCTGTTGCACTCAATGCTCTACGCGCATCTTCGCGTGATTTGCCAGCCGCAAGCTCAAGCGCGAACGCTGCTGAAACAAAGGGCGCAGCAAACGAACTGCCTGTCACCAAGCGGACCTTACCGCCCGACACCGCTGCAGGAAGCCCAACGCCTGGCGCCGCGAATGCGACATGTGCACCACGCGCAGATCGACGTGAAGCGCGCAACCTTGAATCGACGGCCGATACGCCCACGACGCCCTCATATTTTGCAGGGTAGCCGGCGGATCTGCTGGGGTGTCCGACAGCGGCAACTATCAACGTTCCGGCCGCTTGGGAGTTAGCAACAGCATCTTGCAGCAGTGCATTTTTGGGTCCAGTCAAGCTCATGTTTATCACACCGGCACCGCGCTCGCGTAGCGCATCAAGCGCGCTTATGAGGTCGAATGTGTCTGCTTGATCGCCACGCCGTGTGCGGTGGAACGCATTCACCGCAATCAGAGTAGAACCTGGCAGTACACCCGCGATGCCATCGAGCTGAGCACCAACCAGCAAACTTGCAACAGCGGTTCCGTGGCGGCTCGTCGAAAGGCGGCGATCTTCCCGTGATGTGTTTAGCAGTTCAATTTTGGCCATTTGTAAGGAGGGATGCTTGACGTCCACCTGTGTATCAATCATTCCTAATTTGATTCCCTGCGAGCATGTTGTCAGAGAATCAGTCCAATTCGTTAAGCGAAATGCTGTGCACTCGCGCCCGCAACGCCTGCCAGACGGTCGGTATCGCTCTCGCCTCGGTCGTCTGTAGTTGGTGTTGCGTACTGCGCGGATGTTTTCGGCGACGCTACGAGCGAGACGCATACCGCTGCGGTAACCGCGGCCTCTTGGCAAACGCAGTCGCGTGATGCGAGCTCCCAGCAAACCGCTGCGTCGATCACCACGAACACGAAACCCTCGGCGCGTCAGTCTGTTCAGCGCAGCATCCGAAAGTCCAGTTACTAGGATTTCTCGTATGCGACGAGAAGCTCTACGGCGAGCTGCCGCTCGAGCTCGCCGTCGGCGGATGTTCCGCGCCCTTCTGCGGTAATTTGGAGTGGATTGAAAGAACGGGAAATTGGAAGTGCCGGGCCCACCACCTCCTATCGATCCACCAGGCCCGCTGCCGCTAGATCCGCCACTGCCACCACCTCCGCTGCCACCGTCGCCGCCATCACCATCACCGTCGTCGCCGTCACCATCGCCGTCGTCAGCCAGTGCGGAGGTGACATCAACGAAAAACCCGGTCGGAGCGGGCGCCGCCAAGAAACTGATGGCGAAGGCTGTCCAGAACAATAGGAATGCAACCTGGGGGATCTTCATTTCAGCCTCTCAAACATCTTATTGCAGTGATGACACTAGAAAACGGAAGCGAAGATAATTTATTCCACTTCGATCAGTCGTTGCGAACGATGCAATTTTTTTGGTGAACTGGGTGGAATGGATGCGCTGAGTGCTCGTTATCAGTCCAACAACAATGTTGGTGTTCCGTATGACACAGAATGTTCACGAGGACTTGATTGCGATTCTGCCCAGGCTGCGCCGCTTTGCATATTCGCTTTGCGGCTCGCTTGACGACGCCGATGACCTTGTCCAGGCCGCTTGCGAGCGAGCCTTGGCTCGCCTTCATCAGTACACACCAGGCAGCCGTTTGGACAGCTGGATGTTCAGGATTGTGCAAACAACTTGGATCGACCTGTTGCGGGCCAACAAGCGACGAAACGTGGTTAACGATCCGGAGGCAATTGAGATGATTGCTGTTGATACCCGCATTGCCGAAGGTGCAGAAGCACGGCGAGACCTAGAAATCGTGCAAGCCGAAACTGAGCGGTTGCCCGAAGAACAGCGCCTCGTTCTCAGCTTGGTAGCTGTGGAAGGGCTGTCATATCAGGAAGCAGCAGACTTATTGGAAGTCCCGATAGGGACAATCATGAGCCGGCTCTCGCGAGCCAGAAAGAAATTGGCGGCCGCTATCGAGCGTGGCGGTAGCGCCGAACCTATAGCGAGGCCCGTATGACTGTGCACATCACCGACGAAATCCTGATGGCTTATGCTGACGAGCAACTCAATGCTGAAACAACCGATCAGGTCGCGGCATACATCAGAGATCACCCCGAGGCTCGAGAGCTTGTTGAGGACTACAGGCGCACTGCGGCACTAGCTGCAGCAGCGTATTCAGCTCCAATCAACGAGCCCCCACCACAACGTCTTGTCGAGACAATTCGGTCACATGCTGCCAAGCAGAACGAAAGAAAAATCCTCAAGTTTCCAGTTTGGAAACGTTTCGAACATTACGGCATGGCAGCTGCGGCTGCGATCGCTCTGACCGTTGGTCTGGCCGTTGGTGCCAACTTCCTGAACACTGCGGCACCGCCCGCCGGCACGCAGCATGTTCGACTCGGTCCATTGCCCGTTCAAACCGCGGTTGCCAAAAGTCTGGAGCAACGTCCAAGTGGGCAGGTCTTTCGTATTCGCGACGGACAGTTCATGACAATCATCGGTACATTCGCAGATCGCGGTCAACGTTATTGCCGTGAGTTTGAAATTCTGCGCGGACAGTCGCGAGATGATGCTCTACCCGAGGCGGCTGCAATCGCCTGTCGGCATCCCGACGCCACTTGGGTGGTGGAAGGTGCAGCTCATGTAGAGATGGCTGATGCCCAAGGTGGAAATTTCGTTCCCTCTGGAGTAACGGAGAAGGATGCGCTCGATGGACTTGTCAAGATGCTGGGTCTGGGCGAAACGCTTGCTCCCAAGACGGAAGCAGGTCTTCTTGAGAATGGCTGGAAGAGCCAGGGTTAGTTCGGCTACTCCGTGTTAGGGCATAGCCGCTAGGGCTATGCCACCCAAATTGGAAATTGTAGGCCGTCTGATAGCTGCAGACGGCACTCGCCGCATTGGTTGGCTGGGCTCTCGAAGCAATTGCGTCGCGAAAAGATAGCAAGCCCGGACTAAAAGCTCGCTGACCGTCAGAGTGGTCCGATAGAAAACAGCAGACATGCGCCAGATCATTGAACTAGCAAAAGCCAACGGGCTGCATTTGTCAGTCATTGCCTTGGCAGTTGTCGGAGCTCTCGGTGTTAATGGAGCGAGCTTGCTGTTCCATGTTGATCGCAGTCGCCAGCTCGCCGATCGTGGAATTGTTGCCGTGGCAGAACAAAAGATAGAAGGCCCGGTTACAGTTCTCGGCGGACGGCTTCTACGCGTTGGTGGCTCGACGGTTGCACTACTGGGCATTGATGCGTTGGAGCCCTATCAGCGTTGCCGAAGCCGTACTGGCAGGTTTGTTCGTTGCGGTGAGCAAGTTGCTCGCACGCTCAGCAGAATGACGCGCGGACAAACCATCAACTGCAGAGTATTGGCGAAAGGCTCAGACGAGCGGCCGCGAGCAAAGTGTCGATTGAATGGAGGCGATATTGCAGCTGAACTCGTACGAAGAGGCTTGGCACACACCGTCGGGACACGCGACACTGACTATGCGGATCTTCAGAATGGTGCCAAGGCATCGAAGCTCGGGATGTGGGGCGGGGATAGCGAGACACCAGCAGCGTTTCGCGCCAGGAAGTGGTCGAGCGCAGCTCGCTCGAGACGTGATCGTTGTCCGATTAAAGGCGATGTGAGGCGAGGGGAGAGGCATTACTATCTGCCTTGGTCGCGACACTATTCGAAAATCTCGATTTCCCGCTCCCGTGGAGAGCGATGGTTCTGCAGTATCTCCGAGGCTGAGGCGGCTGGATGGCGTCAGGCCGCCTGGTTCTAGTCGCCGAGACCTTTCGTGTGTCAACCAGCCAGCGGTAGAAGCATGATACGACAGCCCTTAGTGAAGACGATGCTTGGACCAGGGACAGTGCTTGGCGTTCTCTTGCTCAGCATGATGGTCCCTTCCGTGGCGCCCGCGCAAAGTACTCCTGCACAAAATACGCCGGCGAAATCGGTTCACGCTCACGAGTTCTGCGTTCTTGAAACGGTGCGACGGGTCAATGTGCGCTCAAAACCAAGCAAGTATAGCCGGCGGGTTGGCCGTCTATCAGGAGGAGCGTGCCGTCTTGAGCATCTGGGCTTGGAGCTGGCCTCCGAAGATGGAGATGGCCGAAACTTTGCGGCAAGGCCAGGACTGCAGAAGTACCGCGGGAATTGGATCTTGTTTCGGCGTGGAAACCTACAGGGCTGGGTTCACGCCCGATATGTTCGTGAAAAAGCAAGCGATGTATCTTATGACCTCAAAAGAGAGCCCAAAGAGGCCTTTGAGCCAAACGGTTTGCGGATCCCATTACTCTTGACGTTGCTCGTTGCTGGAGTGGCGGCCCTGATTCCTCAAGGAGCAATGGCGGGAACGCTCGTCATTCAATTGTCAGCGCTTCTAACCGCGTTGGCAATTCAGACAACTGCGCCCAGGCAGCCGACATTCTGCGCAGTGGGTGTTGATAGCTGGAAGACACTTAGCCTGCGCGCTCATGCCGGCGACTTTGAACAACGTGTCGGAGCGATCGCACACAACCATTGCGGCATCAAAGCAAAGGGGCTTATGACGAAGGATGACCGTTGGAGACTGGTGGAACACGAAGGTTCTGCGGGTTGGGTCGACAGCACGCACTTGCAGCGCGATACATCCGTGTTCACCCTTCGATGGCTCGAAGACATAACGATTGTCCAGCTCGCGCTATTGCTGCTCATTCCCGTTGCATGCATGGCGATTCTTCTTGGCCTTGTCGCGGTCGTGCGCCAATCGACCTATGAAACCAACTCTCTGCTTCAGGTCTTATCCATCGTGAGCGGCACTTGTCTGTTCCTCTCGATTATCGTGATTTCCTATCTCCAGGTCACGGTTACAGGATGGGAGACGACACGGGCATACATTCCTCCGGTAATAGCGGCACTAGTCGTGACAACAATAATGCTGAGCCTCCCACGGGTTCGCGCGAACAAGGTCGCCTCAAACATTGTATGCTTAGGTCAAGTTACTCTTGTCGCGGCGTCAGCGCTCTTTGGATTGGTTTCGTGATCAGGAGCGTGAAGCCCCAGGGAACCAAGTAAATCCTAATCGCCTCCTGGAGACGAGCTGCTGGCAGTCTGTCATTGAGAGAGGTCGCGTGCTTTTAGTTCGCGGGTAAAGTAAAAGTGGACCCTCCGGGTCTTTCCAGGAGTAGTGTGTACTCACTCACAGCGAACAAACTGCTCGCCCCTCTAAGCCTTCGACAGCTCGACCAAGAGGCCATCACTTAGTTCCCAGACTTTGGTGATTGGCAACTTCGCGCAACTGAGCTGCCTCGAGGCCGCGACGATTGCAATCACTTGGCCCTCACTGAGAACGTTCGCTAAAGCATCCTGGGCCTCACCCTGCGTTGCGAATAGGGGATGATCTACCAGCAAGACACCCGGCTTCGCCGCTAATGCCCTTGCCAAAAGGATACGGCTGTGAAGATCATCCGGCAGGTTCGCGCCACCATCAGCAATGCGCGTGTCCAACCCACGGTTCATATGATCGTCATCGAACGATACTCCGCATCGCGCAAGAATAGTTTCGGCACTCTTGTCACTGAGATCTTGTGAGCCAAGCCGCAAATTTCGCCGCAACGATCCTTTAGTGAGTGGCAGCTTGGGAGATACGAGCTTTGTCTTGGCGTGCCACTGCATCCTAGACATGCTGTCCATCGTGAAGTGATCAATTGCCAACTGCGAAATAGGTGATTCCGGATGAGCCGATTCATTCAGTCCGGCGATCAAATTCATGAACGCTGTCTTGCCACTACCGCTCACTCCGGTCAGCAGGGCAGTCTCACCTCGCGCAAGTGACACGTTCGCTAGCGGCGGATCGTGAGCAGGCAAAGCACTTTGAAATGAGAGCACTTTGGCTCCGGGACTCTCATCGACCTTCGGATTGTGAGCGCGATCACGCGTCTCGTAACGCCCCAGTACGGTCTCAAGGCGGTACCGACCTTCTCGATAGGCCATGTAGTACTCGAGGGACAGCATGATGCTTCGCAGTGGCGAGACAAGCAAACCTATGAGCAGAAAGATTGTCGTGAGCTCGGCAAGATCAAGCGATATTGGCGTTGCTTGTAGGTATACACCCAATCCCAACGAGACGACGATTAATGGGAAGGTCGCATCTGGCAATGACCGCATAAATCCCGCAATTCCTCGCCATCGCGAGAGTTCGTTGGTCATTGTGATGCTCTGG
>JBCDBQ010000425.1:0-6547 GCA_039183375.1 Pseudomonadota bacterium | reverse complement strand
GTTCATTGGTTGTGGTCTTGCGCTGTTAATTGGCCTGTTTGCGCTGGTGCGGATCTGGCAGAGGGGATGGGCGGGTGGATCCAACGCCGTCACGGGTATGGTTATTGCGTTTCTGCTGTTGGCCTGGCCGTTGGGCGTTTTGGTCAAGGCTGGAGATTATCCACGCATCAACGACGTTGCGACTGATCTTGCAGATCCACCGATATTTGTCTTTGCAACCGAGAAGCGACCGCCGGGTTCGCACGATACGATTTACCGTCAGGAATTCTCGTCTGTTCAAAAAGAGTCCTATCCGGACCTGCGGACGTTGAGGGTTCAGCGTGCACCTGAAGCGGTCATGGAATTGGTTCGCAAAGCTTTGCAACGCAAGCGCATGATCCTTCAAGGCGAGATACCGTTTGGGACAAGCGGGCGGGACTTTGGTCAACTTGAAGCTGTTGATCGTACCCTGGTGTTGGGCTTCTACGACGATGTTGTTGTGAGAGTTCGCGCAGTACGGGGCGGTAGCGCGGTTGATATCCGTTCTGCGTCTCGGTTCGGTGAATCGGATTTTGGTGCTAACGCTGGTCGGATACGTGCTCTACGTACAGAGATCGTTGCGCGTGTTGAGGCGAGCGTGCCGGCGGGTGCGCGAGCGAGGCGACAACGTGCGCGGCGTCAAGGAACATCTCAGTAGCTGAATGGCAGAAGCCGAAGGTAGCTTGGACTAGGTGACAGTGATCGTCGTGTCGAATGTGACTGGTTGCTCCAGGCGCACTTTCGACTGCTCTGCGAGATGTTCGACGTGGGCCTGCACCGACAACGAAGCAGCACGCACCAGACGCGGATCCAGATTTTTGTAAACAACGGCAACGATCTTTGCGATGTTATCGTTGCCGTCTTGAATTGCGGACATAATCGCCTGTTCACGCCATCTGCGATGGACAAGATAGGCCTTGGCGAAGCGTTGCGGTTGTTCGATGCGGCCGCCGTGGCCTGGGAAATAAACGTCGTCCTTGCGGTCGAGCAGCTTCTCAAGGGAAGCGAGGTAGTCCGCCATATTGCCCTCTGGCGGCGCAACAACGCTGGTATTCCAACCCATCACGTGATCGCCCGAGAACATGACCTTTCGGCCAGTCAGCTCGAAGCTTAAATGGTCAGGGGCGTGGCCAGGCGTGAACAGTGCTTTCACAGCCCAATCACTGCCGGAGACCTCATCGCCATCAACCAGCTTTTGATCGGGTGTAAATGCGAGTTCATAGGCTTCGGCGCCCGAAGGACTGGCTGAAAGTGCGTCGCCGTCAAAAGCCGTTCGTCCATAGCCGCAAACTTTTGCGCCAGTCGCATTGGCGACGCGTTCGAGCCCGTCGATATGATCGCGATGCGTATGCGTAATCAGGATGTGTGAAAGCTGACGATCACCGATGAAGGCCATGATCGCACTGAAGTGTGCGTCATCTTCCGGGCCTGGATCAATCAGGGCCAAGTCATTGCCCTCACCCAAAATGTACGTGTTGGTACCTTTGAAAGTGAAGACGCTCGGATTGTTTGCCACAATTCGTGTCACCCCGGTGGTGACTTCGCGCGGGACGGCGTATTCGAAATCGATATCGGTGCGAAACTTGAGTTCGGTCATGCTGTTCGTTGCTTTTTGACGTTTGGCGTGATCTTCCACACCTTTGTTGTTGCTTGGATTATGAGGCTTTTGCGCAATAGTTGAAACCGGTATTGCGGGCACATCTTAGGTTTACAACTCCATCGGAGCCACGATTCCTCTTATCTTATCAATCGTTAGTAGTCCAAAGCGGTTGTCAGTGAAAATAGTTTCTAACTGGAGCATCGTCTTTGTCGCGACCCGGCACGGGAAACGAAGTGCTGTCGTTATGTGGACAGCGCCAAGCGTTGTGATAGCGTGAGACGGTTATAAGAACTGCAATTAATTGAACGCGGGCAGAATGAATTCTAAGCTTGTTGATCCCACTGGCATTGTCTGGGACACCGGATCCGGGCGGCTCCGGCTGAAGTATCACTCGCGCATCGATAGCGATGTTCTGCCTGATTATCTCGTGAGAAATCATGGCTATGTGGAGGTTTCGAGCTCCGCCAAAGGCTGCACGCTCCGGTTTGCTCCCGGTCAGCTAAAGTATGATTGTTACGTTGCAACAATTGGTCTGATAGAGGGTCACAGTAACGTGCGGGCGACGCTCGCATGGTATGATGGCCAGTGGCATTATGAGTTTGTGCGTGGTGCTCGCGCTCTTGCGAAGCGGTTTCTGGCCTTGAAGCTCGAACATGCCGAGAAGCTGCATGACCGCTATTTCATGCTGCCAAGAACGATCTCCAGTATCGAGCATTGTCAGCAGCACTCGGCCTTGCTGGATTTCTGGAAAGCGCACTCTGGCCGCATCGATGTTGATCGTTGCCGCGAACAGATCAGCGAAATGACAGGCGGGAAATATCTCGCAATCTCTCGCAGTGAATCGACCGGGGCCTTGCAGTTCAAGGAAATCGGAAAAGGGCTCATAACCTACCAGGATCACAAATGGGCTGAGCACTCCCAGGGCAATCCTGTCGAAATCCAGCCCGATATGCGCTACGGCGCCTGGATCGCAAACACGTATCGCCAGGCACTCGTGGTCGGTCAGCCCGACTTTTCCGAAGTTGAAGCCGTCATCGCCGGCGGCAAGAACGGCTCACTGGTCCACCATATTTACACCCGCCTCATTCTCCCTGTGGAGACTGATGATGGGGGCCGTGAGTTATTGAGCGCTCCGCTGATTAATCGCAGCGTCACTGTCAAAGTCTAGCAGGAAGCGAACGCTGTCGTTGTAGATCTCATCGAGTGACATCCGGACGAGGCGCAATTTAACCGTCTGACCCGGATAACTTGGCGAGTTGACGAATGTGACTGGTGCAACGTCCTCTATCAGGCCAATTCGTTTATGGAATTGGCGAGAACAATTGTATTCAGAGATCACGCCAAACGCGCTGTCAACGGTCCAACGACCGGCAGCATAGGCACGGCTCACTCGCGGTATTATGTTGGTCAATTGTCGGCCGCGCATGTCACTATGAAACCAACCGGCGCCGGTGTGCAGGGTGCGTTCGGATAAAGCGCCGCGCCCTTCATTGCCGACTTCGCAAGCTTCGCCGGCAGCAGCATCCTGCTCTGGATTGGCATAGAAGAAGCGCAGGCTTTCGGCCTCGGTCTTAAAGTCGGTATGTCTCCAATCCAGGTACTGGATTGCGGTCGTGGTCATGATCTGTCCGTCAGCATTGCGCCCGATGATCACGTAACCCGTGTTATTGTTAGCGTGACCGAGACCGGGCTGCCAGCTTGTTGAGAGCGGCCGCCAACTCTCAAGGTTTTGACTGTTGACCGACATCAGTTCGTCGAAAGTTGTTAGTTCGAGAAATACGCCACGATCAGCCGCCGCGGTCAGCCCTTTGATAATGACGCGGGTAATCAGTTCTGTCGGGCCAATGGGAATATCAACTTTTGCGAGAAATCTGTCGATTGTGCGTGTGGTGATTGTCATCGCTAGTTCCCCTGTCGTTGAGGTAGAAAAATCTAGCGTTGTCCACTTCAATTGTGGTGCGAAACCTTGAATCTTGGCTAATACCACTTGACCGAAACTGCAGGTTGAGTGGATTGTGCATTAACTAATATGAGTTGGTAATTCTCGATCCAGGGCGGGGAACGTTTTGTCTAATTTGGAACCCAGAGATTTTCGACTTAAGCCGAGAAGCGCATCAGAGGTCGATGTCAGCGTAGGGAAGCGCCTTCGCGCCAGGCGTGAGATGCTTGGTATGAGCCAACAAGATCTGGCTGACCGCTGCCATATCTCGCCGCAGCAGGTCCATAAGTACGAGACCGGGATTAGCAGTATTCGGGCATCCAGGATCGTCCAGTTTGGCTATGTGTTGGATGTCCCGTCGGCCTATTTCCTTGACGGGGTCGGGTTTGTGAGCTCCTATCCTGATGATATGATTGAGCTTTTTTCCGATCGGATGACTGCCGAGATCGTGCGCTTGCTGTCCAAAATGGATGATGAGACGGTTAAACGCGGGATGTTGGAGATGGCGCGGGCCTATCATGCCGTTCGCTTCGAAAGTGATGACGGAGACGGCGATGATCTGAGCCGGCGGGCGTCAGGTTGATGTCCGTCGTGAAATGCGCTGGTTGTTCTTAAATTCCATACATATCTTGGCATTGAGAGCCGCCGCTGATCGTTCATCGGCGGCTAAATCAATTATGGTTTGCTCAGCCAAATGATCTGATTTTTGAACTGTGATTTTATTTTATCGTATAAGTTTATTGAACTGAGTTTTTTAAACCCTGGGATGAAATTGACTATGCTCAACCTGTAGTTGGTGCGCACTGTGCTGAGGCGCTCGAACGGCTGTCTGTTCAGTATGGCTTGGTGTGGTCTTTGGTCGGAGCGGCAGGATTTGAACCTGCGACCCCCTCGTCCCGAACGAGGTGCGCTACCAGACTGCGCTACGCTCCGCTACCTAGTCGTCACCGTTGAGGACAGCGTGTGAAAATGCTGCTCGGTGATGGCGGACCCGTTTTATAACCCTGGCAGAATCTGTCTGCAAGCTGGATTCCATTGGTCAAATCAGTGCGTTTATGCAACTCAGATCCGTAGGCTGATTTCGATTTTGACAGACTGTTGTGATGATAGGTGCGATCGCATAATCGACAGGTCATTCGAGATGCGCGGGATGGGCGATACGGTTTCCGGAGGATGTGATGGCGAAGGATGTACCTGAAGACGCAACACGCTTGGACGTCGCGATTGTGGGGGCTGGCGTCGCTGGCCTCTATGCGATCCATCGAATGCGGAAGTCTGGATTGAAGATCCGTGCCTTTGAAGCAGGAGACGGGGTCGGCGGCACATGGTTCTGGAACCGCTATCCCGGGTGTCGCTGCGATGTCGAGAGCATGGAGTATTCGTACTCATTCGATAACGATCTCCAGCAGGAGTGGAAGTGGCCTGAGCGCTATGGGACGCAACCGGAGATTTTGCGCTATGTGAACCACGTCGCAGATCGATTTGATCTGATGAAAGATGTGCAGCTGGATACGCGTATCCAGTCAGCGAGTTTTGATCGGAGCGGCAAGGAGTGGGTCCTCAAGACAGAGGCTGGGGAAACGATTGTTGCGCCGTTCTGCATTATGGCGACGGGCAATCTTTCAACGCCACAGGTTCCAAAATTCCCAGGCATCGAAGAGTTCCAGGGCGAAACCTACCACACGGGGCTTTGGCCGAAGGAGGGTGTTGATTTCACCGGCAAGCGCGTTGCCGTCATTGGTACTGGCTCATCCGGTGTGCAATCCATTCCGCACATAGCGAAGCAGGCCAAGCATCTGCACGTGTTCCAGCGCACCGCGAACTTCAGTTTGCCGGCACGCAACGCGCCATTGGATCCGGAGAAGGAGCGGAAACATAAACACGAATACCCGGAGCGACGCACTGCAGCCTATGACACGCCGTTTGGAATTGCCGGATATCCGCCACCGCAGAAGACAGCCGAGGAGGCCAGCGCCGAAGAACGCGAGGCGCAGTACGCCGCCAAATGGGCTGAGGGTGGCAGCATCAGCTTCTTGTTTTCCTATACCGATTTGCTTCTCGATGAGGCTGCGAACAAGACGGCGTCAGACTTTGTCCGCGCGCGCATCCGCGAAACAGTGAAAGATCCGGAAGTCGCGGAAACGCTTTGTCCGAATGACCATCCCATTGGTACGAAGCGTTTGATCCTGGATACGGACTACTATGAGACTTACAACCGCGAGAATGTAACGCTGGTGAATGCCCGCAAGACGCCGGTCGAGTCTCTTACTGCATCCGGAATTCGAACGACGAATGCTGAGTACGAATTTGATGCCGTGGTGTTTGCGACGGGTTTTGATGCCATGACTGGCGCCATGAAGGAAATCGACATTCGCACGGACGAAGGCTTCGAGATCAAGTCAAAGTGGGAGGACGGACCGCAGACATACCTCGGGATCATGATCCATGGCTTCCCAAACATGTTCATGGTCACCGGCCCCGGCAGTCCGGGTGTGAAGAGCCAGATGATCCTGTCCTGTGAACAGCATGTCGATTTCATCGCGAACTGCATCGATATGATGCGTGAAAAGGGGCACGGGGTCATTGAGCCGACGGCTGCTGCTGAGGAGGCGTGGACCCAGCATGTTGTTGAGGTTGGAGATTCGACTCTCTATCCGCTGGCCAACTCCTGGTACACGGGCGCAAATATCCCAGGCAAACCGCGCGTCTTCATGCCTTATGTTGGAGGCGTTCACAAATATACCGAGAAGCTGAGAGAAGTCGTCGACGGCGACTATGATGGCTTTGTGCTTTCCGGCTGATTGTTAGTAGTATGTCACCTTCTCACAGGTCTTGAGGGATGACAGGCAATGGCGGAAAAGATTTATCGGTTTGGCATTGTCGGCGCCGGCATGATTGCCGAGTTTCATGCTCTGGCTATTGCAGCCATGGACAATGCAGAGCTTGTTGCTGTTTTTGCGAGACGGCCCGAGGCTGCGGAGAAATTCGCG
>JBCDBQ010000424.1:0-6572 GCA_039183375.1 Pseudomonadota bacterium | reverse complement strand
TTTGAGAGCGAGATCGACCAGTGTCGCAACGGTGGGCATATACGGAGTGCCCGCGCCCCGCTGGGAGCTGCAGGCGCATCGGGCCGAGGCAGATCGATCAAGAGCGCTCAATGACTACGCTCAGAAATACGCACGTTACGCCAGTGCGCCTGGCTATCAGTACGTTGAGGTCAACGAGGCAGCGGATTGGAGCCTGTGTGTGCGATGTCCGACGACGGCCGTCTTGAGCGGACCCGTCAAGAGCTAAGCGGACACCCTGAGTGGTTATGTTGGCTCACTGTCAACTCTTCCAACTTAGCGATCAAGAAACGGGTCGCGTTTCTGTTGCTTCGAGGGATCATCTTTCTGCGACCTACGGAGAGATGCCATGACCTTTTCAATTTCAGGACTTGCTACGGATGCCGTTCGCGCTTTACAGGCCGGTGGCCTAGACGTTTACGGGAACTTGCCTGAGGTGCGCATCTCTGATGGTAATGGTGCCCCTTGCCGTCTCTGTCTCAAGGATATTGCGGCAGGAGAACAGTACTTGGTGGTCGCTTATCGCCCATTCGTGACGCTGCAGCCCTATGCTGAAACCGGGCCGATTTTTCTGCATTCCCGGAAGTGTGCACAGGCGAAGCTGGCCGGCCAGCTACCAGACATTCTATCAAGCCCGGACTACATTGTACGTGGCTACGATGCGAGTGAGCAGATCGTTTATGGGACGGGCGGCGTCATCGCGACGTCTGTCATCCCAAACCGGATTGCGGAACTCTTGGACAATACCAGTATCAGCTTTGTGCACGTCAGATCAGCGCGCAATAATTGCTTTCAATGTCGGGTTGATCGCTTGAATTGAGCTGAATCGAACTAGCTCTCACGGGTCGATGTATCGTTCTCAAGAATGGCTTTCAATTTCTTGAGATCATTGGCCATAGCGCGCTTCATTGCAAACGCCAGCAGGGGGCTCAGAATGCCAAAGAAGCCTGCTGGCTCACCATAGTTTCGCAATGTCATTCGCGTGGTCACTGCGCTTGTGGCCGTCCAGATGTATGTTGTTTCCATCTCGAACGGTCCATCCGCAGCTCGCATGATAAGACGGGAACCGGGTTCGTGCTCAACGACCTCGTAGGCGTATGCCAATTGGCGGCCAATGAATTTCGCTTCGAATGATATGCGTGAACCGACCTGCAGAAGGGGTTCTGTCTGCCATTCGACATTGTGGATGTTGACGTACCACTTCGGCACGTTATCTGGATTGGCGGCAAAGTCTGCGACTTCAGCGATGGCTTTGTTGATCACAATCTCGGACGTCACATCGATACTCATGCCGTAGCTCCTGTCGATGGGCAAATTGCCAAACCAAACACTTAACTTTTTGGTTGACTATTGTCATATGCGCCCGTAGTGAAGATTGACGTCCTGCCAGGGACGCTAGACTGTTTTGACGGTTTGGCCGGGCAGTGCAATCGCTTTTGAACAACGGAGATAAGAGCCATGAAGCTTTATGATGGCCAAGCGCCAAATCCATGGCGTGTGCGCGTGTTTCTTGCGGAGAAGGGCGTGACTGTGCCGATGGAGACGATGCAGGTGCTGGACGGTTCGACACGGACAGAGGCCTTCCGAAAGATTAACTCACTCGGTGAATTGCCGGTCCTTGAGTTGGATGATGGCCGTATTCTGACGGAGAGTATTGCAATCTGCCGTTATCTTGAGAGTGAGTTTCCTGAACCTGCCTTGATGGGTCGAGATGCCTTTGAAAAAGCCCATATTGAGATGTGGAGCCGTCGCATGGAGTTGCAGCTCGTTACGGCGTTGGCCAATGTCGGTCTCCATACGATTCCGTTTTTTGATGGGAAGATCGAGCAGATGCCCGACTATGCGGACAGTCAGCGGCGGGCAGCAGTCAAGAGGTGGACCTGGTTTGATCAAGAGATGAGCGATGGTCGTGCGTTCGTGACAGGTGATCAATTCACGCTTGCCGATGTAACCGGCATGATGGCTGTTAAGATCACTGACATTGTCGAGGAGCCTATGCCGGCCAACCTGAAGCATGCCAAGGCGTGGGAGCAGCGCGTGCGCAGTCGCGATAGCTGGTCAGCTTAATCTTGAAGGCAAAGCTATGGCTTACGATGAGGATCTGGCAGCACGGTTTCGCGCTGTGTTGGGCGATCAGGAGCACTTGAGCGAGAAGCGCATGATGGGCGGTTTGTGTTTTCTCAAGTATGGTCACATGATCGGTGGTGCTGATCGAACGAAAGATGGCCAGCGGCGCTTTATGTTCAGGGTTGGAAAAGATGGTCACGAGGTGGCGGCCAGGCGTCCCGGAGCACAGCCGATGATCCAGGGCGGTCGCACCATGACGGGTCTGTTCTTTGTTGATGGCGATGAATGTGATGACGCGTCACTGAAATCCTGGATTGATCTTGCATTGGCGTTTGTTGAAACCTTACCGCCGAAGGAGGCCTGATGCCGGAGAAAACGAAAGCCGTGTCCGCAAACCAGTGGTGCTTTCCTGAAGATGCCGTCTCGTTCCTTGCCCAACTGAAGAAGAATAACAATCGCGAGTGGTTTACTGCGCATAAATCCGAGTTTGAGGATGTGATCCAACGACCGGCGAAAGAACTCTGCTCGCATATGTGTGAGCAACTGGAGAAACTGACCGGAGCAGCGCATGCATCCAAGATTTTCCGGGTGCACCGGGATGTTCGCTTTTCCAAGGATAAGTCGCCTTACAAGCCGCACTTGCACATTCTCTTCCGTACGGTGGACGAACCACAGGATGGCCTCGGGCACCCGGCATGGTTTTTCGGGCTGGAAACGGAGCGCCTGGCGGTAGGTTGTGGTGTTTTTACGTTTGAGAAAGAGGCGTTGACGACATTTCGGGAGCGCGTTGGTGGAGACGATGGAGCGGTTCTCGAAAAGACAGTGTCGCGTTTGATCGCGCAAGGTTTTCGTCTGCGTGATCCGGAATTGAAAAAGGTGCCATCGGGTTTCCCAAAGGATCATCCGCGTGCCGATCTGCTGCTGCGCAAAGGACTAACAGTGTGGGGCGACCATGATGGCGGGCCAGCTGCAGCTTTGGCACCCAAACTCATTCCGTCAACGATCGCGCTCTATCGCAAAATGAGGCCGGTGGTTGACTGGTTGAACGCCTGAGCGATGTGCGTCGTACGACTGTAGCGAAACTGCTAGTCCATCGATGTCTCCGGTTGATCTCCCATGAGGTAACGTGGACCCTGCCCTTTGTGGGCTGCCTGATCGGCGGGGTTGTAAAGCGCGCATTTGCGCAATGATAAGCAGCCGCAACCAATGCAGCTGTCGAGTTTGTCTCGTAACTGGGTCAGGAGTGCGATGCGCGCGTCAAGCTCTTTGCGAAACCCTCTGCTCATTTTCGACCAATCGCTCTTTGTCGGGGTTCGCTCCAGGGGCAGGCCGTGCAGCTGCTGACGGATCTGCTCAATGGTAAAGCCTAGCTTTTGTGCGATCAGGACAAATGAGAGACGACGAATATCGGAACGCATAAATCGCCGCTGGCCGCCGGCGTTGCGGATCGAGGCCAAGAGTCCCTTTTCTTCATAAAACCTGATGGCGGAAACAGCCAATCCGGTTCGCTTTGCTAGGTCCCCAATCGACAGTGAATCCTGTGGATGCATCATTGTTCTCCGCAGCTCAAGAAAACTATTGACCTCAAGTTAACTTGAGCAATTACGGTCTGGCAATCGAATGATCAATGAGCCTGATTGAGAAGGAGGCTATGCCATGCCGAGTGCAACTCTTGAACACGTCAACATCACTGTCAGTGATCCCCACAAGACAGCTGAAATGATATGTCAGCTGTTTGACTGGCGAATTCGCTGGCAAGGGCCATCTACGATTGGCGGGTATACAATCCATGTTGGCACCGATGACGATTACGTCGCGCTCTACAGCGAGGGAAAGACGCAGAGGAGTGAAATTTCAAACTACAGACAAAGCGGTGGCCTTAATCACATCGGCATCGTGGTTGACGATCTGGACAAAACTGAAAAACGAATTCTCGATGCCGGTTATAAGACGCAGTCGCACGCCGACTATGAGCCAGGGCGCCGGTTTTACTTTCTTGATCGTGACGGTGTGGAGTTTGAGATTATTAGCTACCAATAAGGCTGCATCCAAACCGTGCCGAGCGGTCAGGGTCCGGTGAGTAGGTCTGTCTAAGCCTTTAGATGGCAAATCGGGTCTTGCGTTGGAAGGCCAATGAAGGCTACCTCCTAGTAAAAATCTTTGCCCGCTGGTGTTATGCTGGCGGGCGGCCTGGGAGGAAACAATGGCAAACATTCGCTCGGTTGTTGCGGGGCATTATCGCATTCCGTTGGACGTCGCGCTGACCGACTCAACACATGGCGTCATGACGGCGTTTGAGATCGTCACGGTTCGGGTAACGGATACCGATGGGATAGAAGGTGTTGGCTACACCTATACAACCGGCCGCAATGGCGGTGCGATCTATAGTATCGTGAAAGATGAAATCGCGGCGGTAGCGACAGAGCACGATGCCGACAAGATCGAGCAGCTTTGGGAGCACGTTTGGTGGGAGTTGCATTACGGCGGCCGCGGCGGACCTTCTGTTCTGGCGCTTTCAGCTTTCGATATTGCCCTATGGGATCTGAAGGGTAAGCGCGCCAAGCTGCCCTTGTGGAACCTCCTTGGTGGACATAGTGATCGTGTGACCTGCTATGCGGGTGGCATAGATTTGGAATTATCTGTTGATGATCTATTGCGCCAGACGGATGGCAATCTCGAAAAGGGATTTCGGGCCATCAAATCCAAAGTTGGCCGTGATCGCCTGAGCGAAGATGTCGAACGGGTCAGCGCCATGCGCCAGCACCTCGGTGACGGCTTTCCGTTCATGGTCGATGCCAACATGAAGTGGTCGGCAGATGAAGCAATTCGGCGAGCACGTGCTTTTCAGCCTTACGAACTGACCTGGTTGGAGGAGCCTGTTATCCCAGATGATGTCGAGGGGCATGTGCGCGTAGTGCGGGACGGTGGCGTGCCGATCGCGACCGGAGAAAACTTCCGAACTCTTTGGGAGTTTAAGCAGATGATTGCAGCGGGTGGTGTGACTTTCCCAGAGCCAGACGTGACGAACTGCGGTGGGATTACACCGTTCATGAAGATCGCGCACCTGGCGGAAGCATACAATCTGCCGGTGACATCACACGGCGCGCATGACGTGACTGTGCATTTGTTGTCAGCCTGTCCGAACGGAAATTTTTTGGAAGCTCATGGGTTCGGTCTTGATAAGTACATCGCTGAACCACTCCGTTTGGTGGAAGGAATGGCGGTCGCGCCGAACAAGCCCGGTCATGGCATGGAGTTTGATTGGAAGCGGCTCGACGACGTTCGGGCCTAAGCCATGGCGAGCGGAAACCAGAATGCAACGGGCGGCCGCGCTCCAAAGCACTCTTAATGGGGCGGCCATCGCCCAATCGGTCGTGGCTCATACTTGCTGGGCTAGCTCTGGGGATCTGTGTCAGTAACGGATTTGCAAGGTTCTCTTATGGACTGATCCTGCCGGCGATGCAGGAAGATTTGTCCTGGACGTACACTGAAGCCGGCTGGATTAATACGGCGAATGCGATTGGCTACGTCGTAGGCGCGATCCTAACTTTTGTTCTCGTCGGCCGTGCAAGTGCTGCGCTGCTGTTCACCGTTGGAATGGTCGGTACGTCGGCTTGTCTGGTGGCCAATGGGCTGACCGAGAGCTTTTGGTGGCTAACCGTGTGGCGGATCTGGACGGGCGTGTTTGGCGCGTTCGTCTTTATTGTCGGCAGCACTTTGGCGGCATCACTCTTTCAGGATGATCCTAACCGCAACGCTCTTGCCATCGCGATTAATTTCGGTGGTGGCGGCTTTGGTATGGTTTTGAGTGGTGCGACGTTGCCCGTTCTGTTCGCGAGTGTCGGTCCTCAGGCTTGGCCGTTATCCTGGTTGGGACTGGGTATTGCAAGTGTGCTGTGCTGCGGACTTTCGATCTGGGCCGCTTACGCATTACAGGATGACAAGGCGCAACATGAAGGCAAGCGGGCTGGCGCTCGTCTGCCTGTCAGGCGAATGCTCGCACTTCTCCTTGGGTATGGATTGTTTGCAGCTGGTTACATTGTCTATCTGACATTTCTAATCGCGTGGATGCACTCGCTGAATTTCTCTGCGATCTCGATCTCGCTGACGTGGCTCATCGTTGGTGTCGGTATGATGGTGTCACCGTTTGTCTGGCGTCGCATTCTCGCTCATTATGACAATGGTTTGCCTTTGGCACTTGCGACCGGTGCAACCGCTGTTGGCACAATCGTACCGCTGATTTGGCCGACCGTGGAAGGACTGGTCATATCAGCTGCGCTATTCGGACTGTCGGTCTTCATTGCGCCTAGCGCTGTGACGAGCTTCAGTCGCAAGAACCTACCGGTGCAGTTGTGGGGACCGGCGCTCGGATTATTCACGATCATATTTGCTGTCGGGCAGACCATCGGACCAGTTGCGGCTGGCGCCGTTGGGGATGGCCTCGGCGACATTCGCTACGGGCTGCTTGGTGCAGGATTAGTACTTGG
>JBCDBQ010000423.1:0-6577 GCA_039183375.1 Pseudomonadota bacterium | reverse complement strand
GTCGCAGGGCTTAATGCTATCGGTTTCGAACAGGATATCGGGCCCGACGGCACAGGCCACCAGATGAAATATCAGACACGCGGCGGCGGCTATTATCTTGATGCAGGCTGCTCCGGCCTCATCATCGATGGCGAAATTGGGTTCCTGAAATACGATAAGATTGAAGCGTTCTGCGCCGGGGGTGCACGTCTCAAAGACGGAACAGTTGTTCCAGCTGATTTGATTGTTTTGGCCACGGGCTACTACCAGCAAATCGAGCTCGTCCGCCGCCTACTTGGTGAAGCCGTTGCGAACAAGGTCGGTGCCATCTGGGGATGGGGCGAAGATGGCGAGATGAACAACATGTGGAAGCGCACGCCACAGGAAGGATTGTGGTTCATTGCCGGCAGCCTGGCGCAATGCCGCAACTATTCAAAGTTCCTCGCGCTTCAGATCAAGGCTCAGGAAGAAGGCATGATTGGTGCTCTGCAAGCCTGACATCGCGCGGCTGCCGCTTAGTCAGACCCTTGCAAAGCGTCGCGCGCACCAGTGAGATAGTGCATTTCAACGAGGCCCTTGTGCTTGGCTTCAATGGGCCCACGCGCCTCTGTCTCGAAGAACCGGCTGATCAAGCCCAAGGTCGCATCCGAAATGTTGATGTGATCCGGCTCGCATTCTTCCTGCATGCGCTTTGCAACGTTCACACCATCACCCCAGACATCGTAGGTCGCACGGTTGCGCCCCACTTTGCCAGCGATGAGGCTGCCTGAATGAATGCCGGTTCTGATCGACCATTCGACCAGACCAAGCTTTCGTCGTGTCGCGCCGGCCGCCCGAACGTAATCCCGGATTCCCAGAGCCGCATTGCAGGTGCGCACAGCATGGTCCGGTCTCTGACGCAGAATGCCGGCCACGGCCAGGTATCCGTCTCCGACGGTCTTGATCTTCACCATTCCAAACCGCGAGACAATCTCATCGAATGCTGAGAAGTGATCGTCCAATTGATCAATGAGATCTCGCGGTGCTGTCACCTCCGACAGATGCGAGAAGTTCGTGAAGTCAACGAACATAACCGAAGCCGTGTCAAAATACTCAGGCACAACCGGCTCACCGGCGAGCAGTCGATTAGCAATGTCATCGGGGAAGACATTAAAAAGAATATCTTCGCTCACGTTGAGTTTGTGCTTGGCATTGTCAAGTGTATCAACGAGCTGGTTCTGCTCAACCTCAAGCTCCAGCGCAGCCTTGCGGTCTTCCAGCTTTGAAATCAGCAGGCGCGCCAGCCGACGCATGCATTGTTGCTGCTCCGGTGACAACGTCTTTTCACGCGGATCCCAAACGCACAACGTGCCCAAGGCATAGCCTTCAGGATTGATCAGAGGCATCGCACAATAGAACTTGGCATGTGGTGGGTTCTTCACCGCAGGCAGATCGGCATAGCGCGGATGCTGACTGAGATCCGGAACGATCAGCAACTCGCTTTGCATGATGGTTGGTGAGCAAAGGCTCAACTCTCGCGGCCGGTCCGGGCGGTCAAGCGGGATATTGTAACGCGCCTTCAGTCGTGAATAGGCTTCGTCAAAGAATGATATGTATCCGATTTGGCAGCCTGTGATCGCAACCGCCAGTTCGACAATGTCGTCGTATTCCTGTTCTGGTCCCGTACCCAGCACACCATAGGACTGAACAGCCGCGACGCGCGCAGCTTCATTGTCTGGGATCTCTATGCCGTTGTGCATGGCCATAACAGGCGCGTCCTGCTCGCTCAAAAAACTACAGAGCTCGGGAAAGTGCGTGTGCAATGCCGTAGCTGTGTAAATGCTGGTTTATAGGCTAACATCTGGCGAGAGCTAGGCGACACAAAAAAAACGTGAAAAATCAGCAGACCCGGCGACAATCGCCAGCCAAAGTCACTCCGCAAACAACGCAAAACTGCAACTGAGCCCTGGTCACTTCGAGTTGCAGATCGAATTTACGAGATCTGGCTGCCTAGCTCCCTGGCGGACGCATCAGCTCGGCGACGCACACTACAGTGAGCGAACATCGCGCACTCGAGATGCTCTAGCACTACGCAGCATTTCCACGTCTCTCGGACGCACTAGCCGGCGCTGCATCATCGGTTTCGACCTCAACTGCCTGATGCGCAGCGCCCTGGTCTTCCAGGTCAGCAATCTCTTCGCTTGAGAAGCCGTTTTGCTCGAGAACTTCCCGCGTCTTGTTACCGAGCACAGGTGCGGGATGGCGCACACTTGTTGGCGTTCCAGAGAACCGTGCTGGATGCCGCGCGAACCTTAACCTTCCTGACTGCGGATGATCGTACTCCTCGATCAACCCATTCGCTGCGATCTGTGGATGGCGTATCATTTCCCGGCGGGTCAACACCGGTGCGCACGGCACATCTTTGGCTTCCAGCCGTGCGATAATCTCATCCGAGCCAAACTGTCGGATCGCCTCCTGCATCGCGCCTAATCGCTCATCCTTGTTTTCTTCTCTGAGCGTCGCTGTCTTGAACCGAGGATCATCCAGCAACTCTGGTTGATCGACCGCGACTGCAAAGGCCTGCCATTCCTTGTCCTGCATGACGGCAACGCTGACATGGCCATCCTTGGTCTCATAGATCAGGTCGATAAACGACTGCGCCACCTCTTTGTCGAGTTCGTCGCCAACGAACGTATGACCACCCATGTCAGATGACCAAAGAAACGACACAACCGTGTCCAACATGGACAGCTTGATGTGCTGCCCCTCACCAGTGCGCTCCCTGGCAAACAAAGCGGCAGTAATCGCCTGCGCCGCCTGCACCCCGGTCAACTTGTCGGGCAGAATCGTGCGGACCAGGCGTGGACGCTGCTCGTCGGATCCAGCCTGCACCGTCGTCAGGCCAGACACCGCCTGAATCAGTGGATCGAAAACCGGCTTCTCGGCATAGGGCCCCGTATCACCAAACCCGGCAATCGACACGTAGATAATCTTCGGATTGATCTCGCGTACGGCCGCTTCACCAATGCCGATACGATCTGCAACACCTGGTCGAAAATTCTGCACGACAACATCGGCATTTGCGATCAGTCGTCGAACGGCGCGTAATCCCGCCTCCTTCTTGAGATCGAGAACAATCGATCGCTTGTTCCTGTTGTTAATCAGGAACGACGCCGAAAAACCGCCACGACGCGTCGCGACCCGGCGCACATGATCACCACTCGGCGCCTCGATCTTGATAACATCGGCACCCTGATCGCCCAGCATCATGGTTGCCAAAGGCCCACTGACCATTGAAGTGAAATCCAAGATCCGTACACCGTCCAACGGTCCAGGCATGGCGTGCTCCTGATTTGCTCAACCCGTCAGAAACGTAGGGTGTGTCACACAAAAGCGCAATCTTCGGTCCCCACGCGTTTCAGTCCGGCCCCAAACTTTAGAAGAATATGCTATCGATCGCCGCAGAAGAGGTAAACGCTATGCAAAATCCAACCCATGATCTGGATGCCATAGCCGGGCGCTACAAGCAGTTTGCTGAGGCACAAGCTCGTGGCATTTCCCCGCTTTATGAGAGCCTGGCAGCCCATATCTCAACGAATGACAAACTACTGACGTTCCTCTCTGGGCTGCCAGTCGATCGCCAACAGCCAAATCTGTTTCTCGGCGCCGTGCGCCACGTTTGCGGCATCGCGCGCGATACAACTGAATTTGAACAGCTTGTTGAAACCAATACGAATGCCATTCGCAGCATCATGCTGTCTCGGACCACCCAGACAAACGAGCCAGCACGATGTGCTGTCCTGCTGCCCGCACTCGCAGCACTAAACCAACCTCTGGCACTCATCGAGGTTGGCGCCTCAGCCGGTCTCTGCCTGTTGCCAGACTACTATCGTTACGACTACGGCCACCGCCAGATCACCGGCAGCAATGCAGCTACCGATGACGCACCTGAGTTTCCTTGCCAGGCCAATAGAGAGACGCCATTACCCCAACAGGCGCCGAGCATCACTTGGCGTGCCGGCCTGGATCTCAATCCACTCGATGTCAAATCTGAAGAGCAAATGGCTTGGCTGGAAACACTGGTGTGGCCGGAACAAACGGCACGAGCAGAACGCCTCAAATCAGCCATCGCCGTCGCGCGAAGGAACCCGCCAAGAATTCACCGTGGCAACCTGCTGGAGTATCTAGCGCGGATCGCAGAAGCTGCTCCGTCGAATGCACAATTGGTGATATTCCATACTGCGGTTTTGGCTTACGTCTCTGACCAAAAAGAGCGTGACCGCTTCGCCAGCCTCGTCCGCGACTTGAAGGCCGTTTGGCTCAGCAATGAGGCACCCTCAATTTTCCCCGGCCAAGCGCGTTTGGCACCATCACCGCCACAGGACGGCAGTTTCCTGTTGTCGGTCAATGCCAAGCCAGTTGCCTGGACCGGACCACATGGTCAGTATATTCATTGGTTCGCTGACCCTGTCATCACCTGATCTAATCAACGCTCTTCTCACTAGGACTTTCTGATGCCGCTCACTGGTTCCCGACCTAAATGGTTGACCTTCGATTGCTACGGCACCCTCACGCAGTGGGATGAAGGCCTGCTCGCAGCCGTCAACGCAATCCTCGCCAAGCAGACGGCAACGACCGTCGATGCCGATACCCTCATCGAAGTCTACGACAAGTATGAGCACGAACTCGAACAGACGCCTCCGCATCGCTCATTCCGCGATGTTGCCGGCACAGGCTTAGAGATGGCGATGAAGGAACTCGGGCTCACCTACGAACCATCCGACATCGAAATTCTCACTTCCGGCATTTCGAAAATGCCACCGTTTCCGGAAGTCCAATCCGCGCTGGCAGACCTCAAAGCCATGGGGCACAACATCTGCATTATCTCGAACACGGACGATGCCATTATTGCCGGTAACGTTGCACAGATGGGCGGTCACATCGATCGTGTCATCACAGCGGAACAAGCACAGGCCTATAAGCCCTCTCGCAAGACATTCGAATACGCCCACGCGCAGCTTGGCATCGATAAGACCGACGTTGTCCATATCTGCGCCAGTCCGCATCTCGACTTGGCCGCAGTGCGCGAATTGAAGTTCCGTTGCATCTGGATCAACCGTGGGACGGGTCGCAAGCCATTGCCCGACTATACACCTGACGAGGAATTCCCAACCCTCGATCATGTCCCCAAACTATTTGAACGCTTGGGCTGGAATTGATGAGCTTCAACCCTTGAGCGTTGCTGTCAGTCTTATCTCGATCAGCATATCTGAACCGGCCATATTGGCGCCAACGACGGTGACCGCAGGCATCGCCCCCGGCGCGAACCAGTCTTTCAGCACGTCGCTGACGGCATCGAAGTCAGAAATATCCCGCAACCAAATCTCCAGCTTGCAACTGGCGGATCGTGCGACGCTCGCCTCTCGCATGAGATCATCAAACACGCTGAGAACCTGCCCGGTCTGCCCAACAATATCCTGGCTGGTGTCTGACGCGAGCGTACAAACCGTAAACCAGTCACCGCAGCGCAGGGCCAGGCACATTGTTGGCCGGCCAGGTCCCCTGACGAGGCCATAGCGTTCGATCTCAACCAGCTTGACCGGTGCAGCAGGCAGCAGTGCGAGGACTTCAAGTTCAAGCAGCGCGCCTGGCAAAACAGGCGTTCCACTGACACAACTGCGGGATGGAGGCGCGAGATCTCCCACCCAGTTGTTCCACTCAGCGGTCATCCCCTGAAACAACGTCATGTTGCTCAGCCAGATGTGCACCATCAGCACCGAAGTGCGATCAATGCCCAGTTCTGACAGGCGTTGATCCACAATAGTGAGCGCGTCCCGCATTTGAGCGCACACATCGCCTGACAAATCGCGCGGTGTGATACCGGAAAATCGCACCAGACCGCCATCGAGTTCGCAGGAAACGGATTGCGTGCCTGCGAGCAACTGATCGTCGACAGTTGGCATCAACCGGCCTTGAGATTTGCAGCTGCGAACAAGACCGCCGCCTCACGCTCGGCTTGTCGGACGTGGCCCGCAGCACGAGCCTTAGCGACAAGGTCTGCATCGGCGCTTTCGGGGCTACCTGCATTGAAAGGCGGTGCCGGATCGTATTCAATGCCAAGCTGGATCGCCTGCGCAACCTCCGCCCCGAAGACTTCCGCAGCCACTGTGAGCGCGAAGTCGATGCCCGCTGTGACACCACCGCCGGTAATGACATTGCCATCGACGACCACCCGTTCGGCAACCGGTTCAGCACCGAAGGATGTCAGCATCTCACGTGACATCCAATGCGTGGCAGCCCGCTTACCCTGCAACAGACCTGCCGCGCCGAGCACCAGAGCACCTGTACAGACACTGGTCACATAGCGCGCGCCGGCAGACTGCTTGCGGATGAACGCCAGCGTTTCAACATCATTCAATAACGGGTTCATGCCAGCGCCACCAGGCACGCATATCAGATCCAATTGCGGACAATCGGCAAAGGTCTGGTTTGGTATGATCTGCATTCCGCCACCAGCCGTGACAGGTTGCTTATCTTTCCAAATCAGATGCACGCGGGCATCGGGAAACTTGATAAAGACTTCATAGGGCCCGGTCATATCGAGCTGTGTAATGTCTGG
>JBCDBQ010000422.1:0-6596 GCA_039183375.1 Pseudomonadota bacterium | reverse complement strand
TCGACTCGGTCACCAATATGCAGGAGACCAAGGCAACCCTCTGTAAAATCTCGCGCGCATAAGGAGACGCATAATGGCTAGGATGAAGTTCCTCTGTGACGCAGAGCGCTGCATCGAATGCAACGCATGCGTCACTGCATGTAAGAACGAGAACGAGGTGCCGTGGGGCGTAAACCGCCGCCGCGTTGTCACCATCAACGACGGTAAGCCGGGTGAACGCTCGATTTCGGTCGCCTGCATGCACTGCTCTGATGCACCGTGCATGGCGGTCTGCCCTGTCGACTGCTTCTACCAGACCAGCGATGGTGTCGTACTGCACTCCAAGGATCTGTGCATCGGCTGCGGATATTGCTTCTATGCATGTCCGTTTGGCGCGCCACAGTTCCCGCAGGTCGGCAACTTCGGTAGCCGCGGTAAGATGGACAAGTGCACCTTCTGTGCCGGTGGCCCGGAAGAAAATATGTCCACGGTCGAGTTCAAGAAGTACGGCCGCAACCGTCTTGCTGAAGGCAAGCTGCCATTGTGCGCAGAAATGTGCTCAACCAAGGCGCTGCTTGCTGGTGACGGCAACGTGGTCTCCGACATCTACCGCGAGCGCGTGGTCGCCCGCGGCTTCGGTTCGGGTGCCTGGGGCTGGGGCAAAGCCTACCAGGGCAAAGCCGGCTAAGGCTGAGGCCTCAACCGACACAATGTCGAAATATGAGCTTAGGGCGGGGATTCCCCGCCCTATCTCGGCAGAGCAGAGCCCTTCCTTTCTGCTTGTACGGCGACCGTGATGCGGATGCACTCCCAGGGCGCCGATCTATAATTTGCAACCCACGAAGCGAGCGCCAAGCGCGCTGCCGCACGGAGTGGGGAGGAGTAGACGAATGCGCTCTCAGACAAAATCAAACCTTTCTCGCGGAGCCATTTGGCGCTCAGCGCAGGTCCTGACGCTGCTAGCCATGATTTGGATGGTCTCGGCGATCGCGCTGCCAATTGTCTTGAGCGACCACGCTTCAGCGCAGTCTTCCGTCCGACCACCCGCCAATGCGACAACCAATTCCGTGCCGCGCGCAGGCACACCCGCTCCCATTCCCGGCCGCCAGCAGATCCCGGACCAAGCCCTCAAGAAGGGCGAAGTACCAGGTGGATCACTGGGCAACCGCTCTGAATCCGACATCTGGCGCATCATGCGTGAAGGCACCACGGGCAACGTCTCAATCCCAGACAAGAAGTCCGGCCAGCTCATTCGCGGCACCAACCAACGCCTGAGCACCGAGCAACAGGTTCGCGATGCAATGGCCAAACAGGGCGGCGGCTATTCAGGATCGTTCCTGGGCGATACGTCTGTGATGTCCTGGGTCAAGTTCCGAGAGGGACCATTGGCGACCTATGGTGCTTACGCCATGGGCGCGACAATCGTCCTGCTCGTGCTCTTCTTCCTGGTACGGGGACGCATACGCGTTGACCACGGCTTATCAGGACAGATGATGCAACGATTTGGCTCGATCGAACGGCTGGGTCACTGGATCCTTGCCGTATCCTTCATCATCCTCGCCGTAACCGGCCTCAATCTGCTCTACGGCCGCCAGTTCCTGATCCCGGTCTTTGGACCGGAAACCTATGCAGGCCTCGCCTATCTCGGAAAGCTCACCCACAACTACGTTGCCTTTGCGTTTATGCTCGGCCTTGTCATGATCTTTGTGAACTGGGTGCGCCACAACCTGCCTCACCCGCGTGACCTTGTTTGGCTGGCAAAAGGCGGCGGCGTTCTTGTCAAAGGCGTTCATCCATCGGCCAAAAAATTCAATGCCGGCCAGAAGATCGTGTTCTGGCTCGTCATTCTTGGTGGTGTTTCAATCAGCCTGTCTGGCCTGGCACTGATGTTCCCATTTGAATCCGCAATGTTCGCGAAGACCTTCATCTTCTTGAACAACTTCGGCTTCAACCTGCCAACCGTACTGACGCCCATTCAAGAGATGCAGTACCAGTCGCTGTGGCATGCCATCATGGCTCTGTTCCTGATCTGCGTGATCCTGGCCCACATCTATATTGGATCCGTCGGGATGGAAGGCGCGATCGACTCGATGACCACCGGCGACGTCGACGTCAACTGGGCCAAGGAGCACCACGACCTGTGGGTTGAAGAGGAGCTTGGCAAGTCCGCTGAGGCCCCGTCCGGTGCCGGCGTTCAACCCGCCGAGTGATGCCTTGTTGGCAGCTCTCCTCAGACGGCCACAGATGATCCAATTGGCGCGTGACGTGAAGCGCACAATCGGATTGTTGTTGAGTGCGCTTTGTCTCCTCGCGACTGCTCAGATGAGCCATACGACTCAGGCAACTGAGCGGGCCAACGGAGCCAAAAAGCAAGGCTCAGCCAATCTTGAAGGTCACGGCGGACCGGTTAAAGCGATTGCCGTTGACCACACATCCGGTCGCATTCTCACCGGCAGTTTCGATTACGCCATGATGCTTTGGCAGCTGTCCGAAGATGGCTCGGCTAAACAGCTAAAGCGCTTCGACGACCACGATGGTGCCGTCAGCGCTGTCAGCTTCGTGCCTGGCGCCAAGCAGGTCCTGTCCGGCAGTGACGACGGTGCGCTCCACCTATGGGACATCGACAGCGGCAAGCGCCTGCGGCTCATGAAGGGCCACGGTGCAAAAATCCTTGGCCTGGATGTATCATCCGATGGAATGCGGGCCGTCACGGCCAGTTGGGATCGCACGGTTCGCATTTGGGATCTTCAAACCGGCAAGGCGATCCATATTCTGAAAGGGCACACTGCCCCGATCAATGCCGCCATCTTCACGGCAGACAACAAGCAGATCTTATCAGCCGCTACAGACGGCACACTGCGGCTGTGGAACGCTGAACCTGGCACTTTGCAGCGCGTTGCCTACCGCCATGGCTGGGGTATCAATGTCTTGAAGCGGCTGGCCGATACGGATCAGTTCCTGTTCGGCGCCCTCGATGGCTCGACAGGCATTTATGATCTCAGTAGCAACAAGTTGGTCCACAAGCTTAAGGCTCACGAAAAACCAGTGCTCTCAATCGCAGCCTTGCGTAAGCCTGGATTGATCGCGACAGGCGGCGGCGGTGGCGAAATTCGCATTTATCGACAAGGCGACTGGCGTCTGCTTGAGACCTATCGCAATCCTTATGGTCCGATCTGGGCGATGGATTTCGCTGACCGTGGCACCAGGGTCTATTACGGAAGTCTCGACGATCATGCGACCGCCTGGCAAGTCTCGCCACGCAAGCCGTTCGAGAAAGTAGCATCGAACTTTCCGCGCCGCTTTCAAGTCAAGCGAAACATCTCGCTCGGTGAACGACAGTTCGCGCGCAAATGCAGCATCTGCCACACCCTGCATCCTGACGATGCCAATCGGGCGGGCCCCACCCTTCACAATGTCTTTGGACGAAAGATTGGGACTTTGCCAGGTTACCCTTATTCCAAGGCGCTCAAGTCCTTAGATATAGTCTGGTCGGCAGACACCATTGACAAGCTGTTCGCCCTCGGCCCGGATAAGTTCACACCTGGTTCGAAAATGCCTTTGCAACGTATCGCAGAAAAAGAGAAACGCGACGCACTCGTTAACTTTCTTAAAGAAGCAACAAAGGTTGCGAAACCTGACAAAACCAAAGAATGATGCCAGTCTCCGGCACGACCTGATCATAGGAGCCTCAAATGAAAGAGATCGTTCTCAGCATAGTGCTGATCGCCGTTGTTGGCGTCGCAGCCGCTTATGGCCTTCAAGCGATGGACTGGTCGGCAGAGTCAAAGTACACATCCGGCCAGGGCAGCGTTCGGATCAACTAGCCCATCAAACCCTTTTGCCAATTAGCGTACCAACGGGAGCGTTTCCGAAATGGACGAAGACAAGTTTAATATGTCACTGCGGAAGTTCCTGAAGCAGGTCGGTGTCACATCGCAACAGCAGATTGAGAAAGCCGTTCGTGAAGGAAATCTTTCAGGATCGGGCAACCTCAAGGTCAAAGTTGTTCTGACGGCCGAAGGAACCGACCTCAACCACACGGTCGAGGGTGATATTGACCTCGGATAACCCTGAGATGTCTACGCCATTCGATGTCTCCAGCGGCCTCCTGGCGGAACCGGAACTCCCGCCTTTACTTAAAGGGCGGCGCAGCCTGCCTGGAGCCTCAGCAATCGCGTCAGCCGTTTCAGGCGCGCAATCGCACGAGCTTGGTGCCGGTGATCTCATCTGGTCCGATGATGCCAACACGGCGACCTTCGCAATTGTTCTGGAACCTGACATGGCTCTGGCAAAAGCCATCCAGGTCCTGCCGCTCACCATGTCGGCAATTGGCGATTGCGTCGGTGTCTTGACCCCGCCGCAAGTCGGCCTGACCTACCATTGGCCGGACCAAGTCCGTGTCAATGATGCCATCGCAGGCAATATCACGCTGGTCAGTGCCACCTCCGATCCAGAGGAAGTGCCGGACTGGCTCGTGATCTCGATCGCCATCACCATTCAGTTTGGTCCGGACGCGGCCGAACCCGGCCATGATCGCAACAGAACATCATTGGTCGAAGAAGGCTGCGAAGGCCTTACAAACGTTCAGTTTATTGAATCCTGTTCGCGTCACTTCCTGACCTGGCTCAATATCTGGCAGGATGATGGCTTCCGCCCGATCCACCAGAACTGGATGGAACGCATGGCCGGTCGGGACGCAGCGATTTTGATCCCACAGGTGAGCACCGAGGCCGTCACTGTCAAAGGTCTGGATGAAGACGGCGGGCTGCTGTTTGCAACAGCAAGTGAGAACACAGAGTCAAAACCTCTACTCTCGGTCATCAAAACCGCATCCGATGCTTTGACAGAACAATGAGCGCGCCACGGCTACTCCGCACAATAAGATTTGACGCAACTGACGAGTTCGTCTTCGAGCAGGCCGCCGGCCCCGATGAGTGGGCAGTGTCTGGCGCGTTCGCGTTTGCTCATTTGTCTGCCGATGACATCAAGGGAAAAACCAGACAAGCCTTCGCCAATGGGTTCCTAAGTTTACAATCATTCGGCCGCGCCACCTTTACATGCGTTGCAGAAATCAGTGACGAAGAACTCGCGGAAGCGAAAGTCAGCCTGGCCAGCCATTTTGTTGAGTGCTATGGCGCCCCGGACAGCGCATCAGCAATGCCTGCTGCAGAGGAAGAAATTGCATTTGTCCACGATTTGGTGGCAGAGGTTCCCGTCAATACCATCTTTGCCGTCCACAGATCGTTCGATGACGATGGCGAATTCCGCGAGCAGTTCCGCAGGATTGAACAACGTATAGCCGGCGGCCCGATTTACGCTAAGGCCTGGGAGACAGACAATGGAACTTAGGTTTTGGAAATCAGCCGGTCTGCATTTGGCGCAGCAAGCCGACAATGGGTGGCTGGAAACAACTGCGGACTTCATCCGGGCTTATCTCACACGCCCTGAAGTCCACCCGATCGATACGTCCTGCAATAATGAAATCGCTCTGTTCGAAGAACTGATGGACAATCCGTTCCTCATGGTCGATGAGGGTCGACTAGCAAGCCTGGGAGACAAGGATGCAGCCGAGAACTACAAAGTCGTCCTCACCTACCGCAATCTCCTGGCCGATGCGGGCACACTGGAAATGGCGTATCTGGTGCTGATGCGCGGGGGCGGAATTGCCATCCCTCCAGTCTTCATCGATCAGCTCGCCCATATCATCTTGGCCAATATTCTGCGTGACTGCGAAGATCCCCTGCGTGTCCGTGCGGCAGAGCTATTCTTTCGCGAGCAGTCCGTCAGCACCGACAATGATATGATCATGCTGGCCGATCAGGAAATCGTCGAAATGCAGGCCCGCGTCGGTGAGACAGCCATCGGCCAGTTACTGACGGAAACGGAAATTCCGCAACGCCAGGTCGAACTTGACGTCATTGATGACGACAACGCCGAAATCTACTGGGAGCGCTCCGACCGCTTCGACACCGTCATCGATATGCGCCACACACGGCCTGCCAACAATGCACTCGCGCGCGTCATCGAGATGTGGCTCCGTCATTTCCTTGGCCTTGAGACCAATGTTCAACCGGCGCGTTCTATCAAGGATGAAAACTGGCGTTGGCATATTGGGCTCGACCGTGAGGCAACAACAATTCTCAATACCCTCTACAATGGTGATGATGTCTCTGACGAAGATCAGCAACGGATCGTCGCGCTGTACCGCATGGAAATTCGCGATGAACAGCGTGTGCAGGAAGACGTCCGTGGCAAACCCATCTATCTCGGCCTCGCAATGGATGAGAACAAACGTGTCCGCCTCAAACCGCAGAACCTGCTGACCAATCTGCCACTAGTCGCGACAGGCTAGTCCATTCCAACTCACGACAGAAAACCGCTGGCCGGGGAGGAAGCGGCCAACGTTTCTGAGGCAATTAAGTGGGATGTTCGGGGAAGTTCCCATGCGGTGGTCTAGATTGTTGCCGGCCGAGCCGGAATCGCACCACCTGCCCACGCCCCCTCCCGGCCGCCCACACCCCGATCGATTGGGCGGCCGGGAGGGGGCGTGGGATGGTTCAAGCTAACCCTGAAAAGCTATAGCGATCTCCTTTGCTAAGCGAGCCGTGTCGCTGTTG
>JBCDBQ010000421.1:0-6596 GCA_039183375.1 Pseudomonadota bacterium | reverse complement strand
GATCAACGAAACAACAAACAGCGCAAAGCACACCAACACAACAATGGGGCCCGTTGGCATACTCGGGGCAGAGGCCGACAGCGCCGAACCAAGATATCCGGAGGCGCCTCCAATGGCACCGGCCATGACCACGACCTTATCGGTACGGTCCGTCCAAAACCGCGCAGCAACCGCAGGAATGATCAACATCGCAACGATCAGAATGAGGCCGACAATTTTGAGACCAATGACAGTCACTGCGGTTACGAGTCCCATCATAATGAGGTCGAGCGTGCGCACGCTAACGCCGTAGGACTGAGCATACTCCGGATCAAATGAGACCAGCGTCATAGGCCGTCGCAGTAACACGACGCAAGCCACGGCAATCCCGCCTCCGATCAGGATGACGACAGCATCCTGGAACAGCATGCCGGCCGTGGAGCCCAATAGAAAACTCTCGAGCCCTGCCTGGCGACCAGATGAAAAGGTCTGAATGATCGTCAGAAGAACAACGCCAAGCCCAAAGAAGACAGAGAGAACCGCGCCAATCGCAGCGTCTTCCGCCAGCCGCGTTCGACGTGTCATCCATTCGACGATCACGAGGCCGGCAACAGCGGTTGCTGCAGCACCTATCATGAGAACAATGAGGTTGCGCCCTTCGCCCCCGAGCAGCACAATCACAATGAAGGCCAACCCGATGCCGGGAAGCGTCGCATGAGCGACGGCATCACAGACAAGCGCTCGTTTGCGCAGAAAAAGGAATGTCCCCGTGACGCCGGCTGCGACCCCGAGCAGCAAAGCCCCAATCGCCACCAAAGCGGCATTGTAGCCAGCTTGCAGGAACAGCGCTTCGAGGAACGATGACATAGAAGACGGCGCTAAGCGGAGGCCGACTGCAGCTGCTCTATCTGCGCAGTTGCCAAACGTCCACCGTAAGTCGTCTGCAGGTTTTCTTCGGTAAATGTCGTGTCGACTGGACCTTCAGCAATCTTGCGGACATTGATCAGCAATACGCGATCAAAGTAGTCCGGCACCGTTGTCAGATCATGATGCACACATACAACCGTTCGTTTCTGATCACGCAGATGTTTCAGAACGTCAACGATCGCCTTCTCCGTCGCCGCGTCGACGCCGGCAAACGGTTCATCTAACAAATAGAGATCAGCGTCTTGCGCCAGGGAGCGTGCCAAGAAAACACGTTGTTGTTGACCGCCTGACAACTGGCCAATCTGCCGTTCAGCAAAATCTGCCATCCCAACACGGTCAAGTGCGTCGAGTGCCTTCTCGCGGTGATGCGAACGAACAATCCGCAAAAGGCCCAACTCGCGATAGAGCCCCATCATAACGACATCGATAACTCTGGTCGGAAAGTCCCAATCAACACTGGTGCGTTGCGGAACGTAAGCAAGTCGATGTCGCGCCTGCTTAAGCGGCGCACCAAATACACTCACCCGGCCGGAAAGAGACGGAACAATACCAAGTACAGCTTTCAGCAACGTCGACTTTCCCGCACCGTTCGGGCCAACGATCGCAATCATCTCACTGGTAGGAAACACCGCGTCGATAGAGAACACAGCTGGCTTCTCACCGTAGGACACCGTCAGTCCCTGAACGGTCAAAGCAGCATCACTGCGCTGTTGATCCGGCAGGGTGTGCCCTTCGCTGGCAGCAAGACGGACTGTCGATGAATTGAACATTGCTTTAACTCTCACTGCTTTTCCGCCAAGCGCCCCGTCACACCGCGAGCCGGTGCCTTACCGCCCAGAGCCCGCGCGATAGTCGTGGCGTTATGATCAATCATGCCGATATATGTGCCCTCGTAGCTGCCATCGGGCCCCATGGCATCGGAGAACAATTCACCACCGATAGTAACCTCATGTTCCAGAGCGGCAGCTCCTTCGATCAGCGCGCGAATGTTACGGTCTGACACCGACGACTCGACAAAGACAGCTGCAATTTTCCGCCGCACCAGCATCTCAACAAGCTCGCGAATACGCTTGAGCCCCGCCTCGCTCTCCGTTGAAATTCCCTGGATACCGATCACCTCAAAGCCATAGGCCCGACCAAAATAATTGAAGGCATCGTGAGCAGTCAGCAGCACGCGGCTGTCCTCCGGCACCGTTGCCAAAACCTGCTTGGCATAGGCACCCAGCTTTCGGACGTCCCGCAAGTGCTTTTGCGCGTTAGCAGCAAATGCCTGCTTCTGTTCTGGACTAACGTCGGTGAGCGCCTTTTGGATTTCAGACACAACCTCGGCCCACAGATCCGGATCCATCCAGACGTGCGGATCGAACTTATTGTCATAATCGTCGTGGGTCAGGAGCTTCTGTTGCGACAGCCCCTCAGCAACTGCCACGACGGTTCGCTGCTTGGCCAGCTTACGCAGAAAATCTTCCATCTGCGCCTCAAGGTAGAGACCGTGCCAAAGAACCAAGTCTGCTCGAGAAAGAGCGACAATGTCGCTGCGCGTCTGGCGATAAGCATGGGGATCAACACCTGGGCCCATTAGCGCCTTGACCTCGACATGCTCGCCACCAACCGCTCTCGCGGCATCCGCAATCATGCCGGTCGTCGCGACGACTTTAATCTGTTTGGCAGACGCCGCTCCACGCCAACCAAAAGCGACGGTAAAGCAAACCGCAAGGAACAGAGCCGCAGCGCTCTGGCCATTAACGAACCACATAAGTCCGCTTTGCCGTTCCATCCTTTGACCCTTAACCATATTCATCAGAACACACCACATACTATCACGAGTAGTCTCGCTGAATAATAAATGACCTTACATAAATATGTAGCGCCATCACAAAGAATTAGCAAGTGCTAACTTTGTCAATTTCCCGTTTTCAGCTAAACAGGTGCCAGATGAAGATTCGGGATCGATATGGTCGACGAAGAAACCATAGATGGCGCAGGTTCTGATAGCGCGGCGCAGACGCAGGCAGCCCGCTTCCAGCGTGTGCGCGATGCACATCAGACCGAGGTAGCTGAGGATTACGTCGAGCTGATCGCCAAGCTCATCGACGAAACCGGTGAAGCACGCGCCGTCGATCTGGCCGAATGGTTGGGCGTCTCAAAGCCGACAGTCAATAATACGATCCAGCGCCTCCAGCGCGATGGCCTGGTCACCAGCAAGCCTTATCGCTCAATCTTTCTGACAGATGCCGGACGGCGAATGGCGGATATGGCCCGTGAACGCCACCATGTCGTGCGCGAATTCCTCATCGCACTCGGCGTATCTCCGGAGACTGCCGAGTCTGATGCAGAGGGTATCGAGCATCACGTCAGCGAAGAAACATTGGCACTGTTCAAGGCCTTTGCGCAGAAGCAGGAATAGGCCAACCGCAAAATGCAGTTCAGGCGCCTGGTGAGAACGACGACGGCTTCATCACCTTGTCTTCCTGCATCAGAACCAAGCCATCCGTCTTCGATAGAAACTCCTGCCAGCCAGGATCTGAATCGCGAGCCGCTCGCTTCTGCTCCATATCAGCGAGACTATCAAATCGCCATAGATGTACGACCTGGTTCTGTGGCCCGACAACGCTGGTATAGTAGCCCATTAAATCTAGTCCGTGCCGCTGCATTGCCGGCAGGCCAAACTCCTCGAAGAGCTTCAAATAGGTTGGCATCTTTCGGGGAAGGAGCGTGTAGGTGCGGATGTTGACGATCATGGTGCCTCGCGTGATTGATTAGACGTGATCAAGAAGCCGAGCCTCATCAGGCAGCTGGCGTCGCGACCTCGATGCTGGGACTCCGGCTTTCAATCTCGCCTGCCGCTTTCAGAAGAATGTCTTCGGCGTAACGTCCTCCAATTAGCTGCGCGCCAAGTGGAACATCACCATCCATTCCGGTAAAGACCGAGAGACCCGACAGGCTCATCAACGGCAGGCCAACCTGTGTCAGCTGCGCCTCCATGATCTCTTCAAAGCGTTCCGGAGAGGCGACATCGTCGAGATCCGGAAATGGGACCTCGCCCGAAATCGGACAAATGAGAACCGGATACTGTTCTAAGAACAAGCTCCACTCACGCAGTAACGTCACGCGTTTCTGCAGAGCATCCATGAATTCATCCAAGCCCGGCTCAGGACACAAGCGCACCATTTGCTCATAGACAAAACTGGAGTCTGGATCAGCTTCCTCGGCGATAGCCTTGGCTCCGGTCCGTCGGAACTCAGCCAGCCAGAGCTGTGCTTGCAAACGAGCAGGCTCGCGGAACGGCGGACACTCGGTTTCGACGATCTCCCAACCAGCATCTGCCAAGCGCGCGGCAGCATCCTTGAGCGCTGCTTCAACACGCGGGTCGACCTTCAAGCCCTCGGGCGAGATCGTCAGAGCAGCACGCTTGGGATGGTCGCTTGATTCCATCGCTGCGGGCGTCCACCAGGGATCTCGCAAATCCTTCTGCGCCATTGCGCCGAGCCCCAACCTCAGATCAGCGACGGATCGCGAAATCGGTCCTGAGACAGCCATCAGCTGGGCGCCAACATGCCGGTCGGGAGCCGTGAAGTTTCCGGCCGCAATGCGCCCCAGCGTTGGACGCAAACCTTGGAGGCCACAGGCATAAGCAGGATAGCGAATTGAGCCGCCAATGTCCGTGCCATGACCGATGGCGCACATGCCACTCGCGACGGCAGCGGCGGCACCACCGGACGATCCGCCAGGTGTCAGGCTCATGTTCACCGGATTGCGGGTGTGGCCATGCACACCGTTACGCGTGAACCAACGCAACGAAAACGCCGGCGTATTTGTGCGACCAACGATAATTGCGCCAGCCTTTCGCAAGTTGCTGACAACAGGACTATCCTGATCAGCGATCAGGTTCTCTTGCAACCGCAAACCGTTGGTGTTGGCATATCCGACCTGATCCGTATTGACCTTTATGGTAACCGGAACACCGGCCAGCGGACCAAACTCCTCACCTTTTGCAACTGCCGCATCAATCGCATTGGCAGCATCGCGCGCCTCATCATCCGTCCGGTGAACAACGGCATTAATGCTAGGGTTGATGGCCTCGACGCGAGCGAGCGCCGCGTCACACACCTCAAGTGCTGATACCTTCTTTGTGCGCACCATTTGTGAAATCTCTGCGCCGCTCAATCTCCAAAGTTCACTCATGCAGCAAGAAACCCTCTATCAACCAATAACCATCCGATAAAACGTGACGATAACCGAGGCAGGCCGCAACCACCATCCAATTCATCAATTGATCAGCAGTGAGTACGCGTCGCGCTCGCCCCCAGACGAGGCACCAGTTCTTCCAAACGGTATGATCTTACTCTAGGCGCCGTGGGCCGGATTGGTCTAAACTCCAAACGAAATCCTAGGGCAACGGGGCAGAGAAGCATGACGACGAATACCAAGACAGCCGCGACCACATCGATGAGAAGCGGTGGCTACTACAGCCAGAGCACGCGCGGCGCAAAGGACGTCATCGATAATGCCAGCGGCATGCTGATGGATGCCGTTGCCGCCCTCCCGGAACCAACTGCCGATCGCGCGCTCAACATAGCTGATTTTGGCGCAGCAGACGGCGGCACATCGAAGAAGAGCATTCGCGATACCGTCGCCGCGATGCGCTCGCGCTTTCCTGATCGCCAGATTGTTGTCACCTACACAGATCTCGCCAGCAATGATTTCTCAACGCTGTTTAAGTCCATGCAGGGTCTCGAAGGTAATGGCGAGCACACCTACTACACGGAATTCGACAACGTCTTCGTACATGCCTGTGGCATCGGATTTCATAATCAGCTAATGCCGGATCGCAGCCTGGACCTCGGCTTTTCAGCAACAGCGATGCATTACATTTCGGAAAAGCCTTGTGAGATTCCGGATCACGTTCACATGGTCGGCACCGGTGGTGCAACGTTGGATGCGTACGCTCAACGCGCTGCCAAAGATTGGGAAAACATTCTGCTGGCACGTGCAGCGGAACTCGCACCAGGTGGTCGCCTCGTATTCATGAATTTCGGCAAAGACGAGCAAGGCCGCTATCTCGGCGGAACGGACGGCGTCAACATGTTCGACACGTTTGATGAACTTTGGAAGCAGCTCGCCACCGAAGACCGCATTACAAACGATGAGTACATCAACGCCAGCTTCTCGCAGTTCTACCGCACCAAGGAAGAGTTCTCCGCACCCTTGTTGGATACTAGCTCACCAGTTCACGCAGCCGGCCTGCGCCTGATTTCAGCTCATACCGGCGTTGTCGGCTGCCCCTATCGGGCCGCCTTCGATGAATCAAATGGAGCGATGAGCACGCGTGAGTTTGCCGTGTCGTATATCCCGACGCTACGCTCTTGGAGTGAGACGGTGTTCGCAAACGCATTGGACCAAAGCCGCCCCGCAGATGAACGCGCAGCACTGGTTGATCTGTTCTATCAGCGTTACGAGGACCGTGTCGCCGACAACCCTGATGGCCATGCCATGGATTACGTGCACTGCTACCTGGCGATCGAGAAGGTAAAGTCGTAGAGCGCAGCTATACTGCTGCTCAGTCATTGTCCGTCAGCCCGGCTCCCGCACCACTGGCCCGTGATTGCTCGCTTGCTGGAACGTAAGTTCGAGCTGCGAGTACATCGACTTGCGCCCACAGGGCATCCGGCACGTCAAGCCGATCACTT
>JBCDBQ010000420.1:0-6608 GCA_039183375.1 Pseudomonadota bacterium | reverse complement strand
TGGGCAGCACGATCACGCCTGAACTTCTCGATCGCATTGGCGCCGTCGCAGGTACCGTTGCCGTCGTGCCGCTGTTTGTGATTTTGGCCGCGGTCATCGGCACCATCTACTACGAGCGCGTGGCTGGTTATTCGCGCGAGGAAGCTTACTTCTGCGCCCTGCCCGGCGGCCTCCACATCATGACCCTCTACGCAGAGGAGCGCGGCATCGACATCCGCCGTGTCGCACTTGCTCACTCTCTGCGTATTACGTTCGTGGTTATACTCACAACGGTTGTCACGAGCACGGTCGTCGACCTGCCAACCGTCTCAGTTGAAGATGCCACAGTGCATATTGACGAACTCACGGCCACCGACGCGATCGTGCTCACCTTGCTCGGTTTGCTTGGCTGGGTCATCGGGCGCGCAACTGGATTGGCCGGCGCGCTCATGGTTGTGCCAATGCTGTGCACGGCAGTCGCCAATGTTATGGGGCTGGTATCGGCGCGACCACCCGTTGAGCTTGTGATTGCTGCTCAAACCATCTTGGGTGCCAACATTGGCGCCCGCTTTGTTGGCGAGAAGATAGAAGTCCTGACCAGAGCGATGCGGCATGCACTGGGGCATGTCTCTCTCATGCTATGCTTGGCTGCAACATTTGCCTTGCTGCTTAATCAGGCATTCGACCTGCCGATCCTGACCGGGATGCTATCCTTCGCGCCAGGTGGCATGTCGGAAATCGGACTGATCGCGCTGGCACTCGGTCTCGATGTTGGCTTCGTTGCCACCATCCAGTTGAGCCGCCTTATGTCGATCAACGTGTTTGGCCCGATCGTCTATCGACAGATCAGCGCACTGCTCAGCACAAAGTAGGCGAGAGCAGTCGCGCAATCTTGATAACAGAAGACAACGAGTAGACCGGCTTAGTGGACCACCGGCCCCTTCAATAGAGTGCGCCGATCGACCGATTCTATCAGCACGTCAAACGACTTGCCTTCACGGTGGATCTGCAGCGGGACCTCGACGCCTGCTGGCCCCAGGGACCAGATCATGCGGAAGAATGGTGCCAGCTCCGAAACCTCTTCGCCGTCGACAGACAGAATAATGTCGCCGACGTTAAGGTCGGTGTGATCTGCAGGTCCACCATTGGCAATGCCGGCCACGACGATGTTGTCGCCCACGTCAGCTGCATAGAGACCGATCCAGGGGCGCGGAGCCTCTGACCGCTTCCCGATCGTCCTCAGGTCCTGCAAAATCGGTTTGAGGAGATTGATCGGTACGACCATATTCAGGTCGACATTCTCTCCCTCGACCTCCGCATGCTGCACCTGAAGTGAACCGATCCCAATCAGCTCACCTGCCTGATTGACGACTGCCGTCCCGCCCCAATGCTTGTGTGCAGGTGCCGTAAAAATTGCTTCATCGAGAACATATTCCCAATAGCCGGCAAACTCCTGCTTGGCGACGATGCTCGCAGCAATGGAATGTTGAATCCCGCCATGGCCGCAGACGATAACATTCTCGCCGATGCGCGAACGGTCAGAATCTCCGATCGTCAAGCCCTGTTGCTTGAGGCGTGCCAACGCCTGGATCAGCCCGAAGCCACTCTCCTGATCATAACCTAGGACATGACCCTGCACTGTTGAGCCATCTGCCAGACTGAGCCAGATGGTCTCTGCTTCAGTCACGAGATAGCCGATCGTCAAGACGAGCCCGTCACCAATGATGACGCCATTACCGCTGCGCTCCGTTCCAAGAACGTCGGCGGTCATCGCGTCTTCTGGTATGGTTGATGTAATACCAACCATCGCGGACATCGCCCGCTCAACATCAAATTCGTAGTCCTCTGGCCTCGGTACCATCAAGCCAAATCCCTGAACCGCTATGCGGAAACCATGAAAAGCGCCGCAACGTTTTGCCCGGCGCTCACACCCTTTAACCTAATGCTACTGGATCAAACAAGAATTTGCCAGCAGATGAAACACTTTCAACGCGCTTTGCTAAAGTAGGGCAAACTTCGCGAGAAACACGCATATCGCCCAGTTGATCGGGTATTTTTACGGCAAAGCATTGCGTCATTCGGTCCGGACGGTCAAATTGTCTGAAACATGCCGGGAGAATCGAACATGCGCGCGGCCGTTCTAACGGAGATCAAAAAACCGTTGGAAGTATTAGATCTTGAGCAAGAGAGGCCAAAAGCGGGCGAAGCGCGGTTCAAGGTTAAAGCCACGGGCGTCTGCCTAAGTGATCGGCACGTGATGAACGGAGATTGGCCGATGCCGCTGCCGTACGTACCCGGATACGAGGCGCCCGGCATCGTCGAAGAAGTCGGCGCAGGCGTCACAAATGTCAAAGTCGGCGATCACATCATCTTCTCGTTTCGCCCGAATTGTGGACATTGCCGTTATTGCTCGCGCGGCCGCTCGGTGCTTTGCGACGGCCACAGCGACTCGCCGCGCTACCTGCTCCATGACGGTACAGCCCGCATGCAGCTCGATGGTGAGCCTGTTAACCAAATGGCGCGCATCGGAACGTTCTCTGAATATGTCGTCTGCCCATCCGAGCAATTGGTTAAAGTCCGCGAAGACCTGCCTTGGTCGTGGGCAGCGATCATTGGATGCAGTGTGGCCACCGGCGTCGGATCAGTGATCCGCCACGCCAAGGTCGAGGCCGGCTCGACCATTATGGTCATCGGTTGCGGTGGTGTCGGCCTCAACGTTGTTCAGGGCGCCAAACTGGCCGGCGCCAGCACCATTATTGGCGTTGACCTCAAGGACAATAAACTTGATTTCGCGAAGCATATGGGTGCAACCCATACGATCAATGCAGTACAACCCAACGATCTTCAGTCAGCAATCAAGGATCTGACCGATGGGCTAGGTGTGGACTACGCCTTTGACGCTATTGGCTCACAGCAAACTGCCCTGCAGGTTGTCGATTGCATTGCACCGGGCGGCCACGCCGTATTCATCGGCATGCCGGAAGTGAATGAAACGGGGCCCATCAACGCCTTCCAGATGGTTTTCCAACAGCGTCAGATCACTGGTGCTTATTACGGCTCCGTTCATCCGCCGACCGACCTACCCATCCTCGCCGACATGGCCATGGCCGGTAGTCTCAAGATGGATGAATCGATCAGCCAGACGTATAAATTCGATGAGATCAATTAAGGCTTAGAACAGTTGATGCAGGGCAATGTTGCCCGCGGCGTCATTGTCATGGATTAGAAAGGGAAGCACCAATGAAGGGAAAAGGCATTTTCATGGTCCGTGCCGTCATCGCCAATCCAGATGACCGGCCGGGTTTTGACGAATGGTACGAGAAGGAGCATCTGCCGGATGCGCTGAAGGCCTTCGGTTGCGACCGCGCCTGGCGAAGCTGGAGCAAGTCAGATGCATCGGTTCATATCGCGTTCTACGAGTTCTCCGATGTTGCCACGACGGAGAGTTCGACAGCGGCAGCCGTTTCGGACCTTGTTGCAGAGTTTGACCGGGTCTGGGGAGACAAGGTCACCCGCACGCGCGAGGTGCTCGACGTCGTGGGCGAGATATCAAATTAATTGCAGGCCACGGTGGTCTTCTACCACCACTGCTGCAAAACCACGCGAGCTATACAGACTCGGTAATCGGGATATTCATTGGCTGGCGTGGCATCGGTACCGCCATGGGTTTCTTCGCTGCGATGATCGCATGCCGCGGAAGTCTTAACACCAGCTGGCGTTACTCTGACCGCAGCCTCGGATCGAACTCATCGCGCAGCGCATCGCCAAACATGTTGGCGCCAAACACGGCAAGGCTGATGGCAACGCCTGGCCAAATCGCGACCCAGGGCGCGCTTTCGATAAACTCCTCAGCTCCGCTCCGCAGCATCAAACCCCACGCAGGCGTCGGTTCCTGCACCCCGAGACCAAGAAATGAGAGCGACGCCTCGGCAAGAATAGCCTGACCGACGGCGGCTGTAACAACAACCAGAAACGGTGCCATGACGTTCGGTACGATATGGCGAAAGATTATCCGGGACGTTGAGAAGCCATTGGCACGGGCTGCATCAATATACGGAATTTCGCGGATAGAGAGAGCGCTGGAGCGCACGATCCGAGCGCAATCGGGAACCAGCGCCACGGCGATAGCAAGAATGACATTCTCCATGCCCGTGCCAAACGCAACAATGATGGTCAATGCCAGGATGATACTTGGAAACGCGAGCCAGACATCGGTTATGCGCTGGAAGATCAGATCGAACATACCGCCGAGATAGGCACTCGTCACACCTATGATGAGGCCAATCATACATCCGCCAACAGCAGCGACAAGGCCGACAAACAGTGCCGTTCTAGAGCCATAGATGATCCGTGAAAGAATATCGCGACCGAAATGATCAGTGCCGAGGAGGTAAGTCCCGTCAGGTGGTATCAGGCCTTTTTCGAAATTGATCTCCACTGGATCATGTGGGGCAATGAGAGGTGCAAAGACAGCTGCTATCACCATTGTCAGAACGATCGCGAAACCGATGGCACCCAGGGGGTGGCGCCGCGAGAAGTTCTTCACAAGCTGCCAAACGCCTGGCTGCTCAGACAGAAAATCAGTTTCGTTTTCCAGACCGGACGTCGCTGCCATGATCAACCTTGCACATTGATGTTTGTTTGAGTGGCTCACTCACAGGCTTCCTCGCACATATGGCGCGATTTGCCCTTTCAGAATGATCACCCAACCTCAATTGTCGCAGAAATCGTCCTTGAGAATTCAGCTGATGATCAAACCGCCAACCTCTGATCACGAACAGCCAACAAGTTGATAGGTAACAACGATCAAAGTCGCGGATCACTGCCACTTCTCTGGTTTGCGGCATCCAGCGAGGCGCCAACAAGGCTATTCCGCTAGGCGCGCAACACACCGACACCAACCCGCACTGGCTGCTTTGATCTTCACCGGAAAGCACATGATCTCAAAGCCAATCGACGGCAACTGATCTAGGTTGGCGAGCTTCTCCATGTGGCAATAGCCGATTTCCATGCCGGCGCGATGGCCTTCCCAAATGAGACCAGCATCACCGGTTTCCTTGACCCGTTCGGCTGTAAAGACAAAGGGCGCATCCCAACTCCAGGCGTCAGTGCCTGTTACCCGGACACCGCGCTCCAGCAAATAGAGAGTGGCCTCCCGTCCCATACCGCAGCCTGAGTTGACGTACTTGTCTGTGCCGTAATGGGTTGCGGCCCCGGTATTGACGACGACAATGTCGCGCTCCTGCAATTGATAGCCAATCCGGTCCAGCTCGACCGCCACATCGTCGGCAGTTGCAACATAGCCGTCGGTAAAGTGACGGAAGTCCAACTTGACGCCGTTGCCGATGCACCACTCAAGCGGAACTTCATCGATCGTAATTGCGCGCTCACCGTTATTCATCGTCGAGTGGAAATGGTAGGGCGCGTCGAGATGCGTACCGTTATGCGTGGAGATCTGCACCAGCTCAATCGCCCAACCTTCGCCGCCCGGCAGTTGATCCCGCCCGACGCCAGGAAAAAACTGTAACATGCGCTCAGTCGTCTGGTTGTGATCCATGTATTGGATCTGCGGTGCCAGGCCCGGCGGATCATCATTCTCGGTGTTTTGTAACGGGCGGCTGAGATCAATCAATTTGCCAGGCATGTTAGAGTTCCTCTAGTGTAGGCGTACAAGACTAGCAAACTAACAGACTTCCAATGTTCGCGTTACGCACCAGCCTGGCCTTAGTGGCAGCTTTCTCATTCAGCATACCCGCAGCCTCCGAAGGCAATGTCGAGAACGGGCGGAAGATCTCCGAAACCCATTGCGCGCGTTGTCACGTCATTGGTGACTACAACAAGTTTGGCGGCATTGGCAGCACACCATCATTCCAACTTCTGGTTAAACGACGGCCGGATTACGCAGCGCGCTTCGAAACCTTCTTCGAACGTCCGCCACATCCGGCATTTGTCACCATCAAGGGTTTTGGCCGTCGAATGGAGCATCTGCCTGCCAATGCAGCGCCGGTAGAACTCCCGCTCTCAGCGGTCCTCGACATTCTGGCATTCGCCAAGACGCTCAAGACAGCCAGGTAGATTGACGCCGCAGCAAAGCATCACAGCTGCGATCACCATAGATGATTTCGCTCGGCCGGCGGACGGACTACAGTTGCCTCAACACACAAACGAGTAACGGGAGAACGCAATGGCTGGTCGGTTGGACGGCAAAGTAGCATTGGTAACAGGCGGGGCCTCAGGGCTTGGTGCTTGCAGCGCAAGGCTCATGGCGCAGGAGGGCGCGAAGGTTGTCGTCACAGACATTGCTGAAGAAGGCGCTCGACAAGTCGTCAGTGACATTGGCGATGCTGCGCATTTCATCCCGCTGGATGTAACAAGCGAGGAGCAATGGATCGAAGCCATTGCTGGTGCGGCCGCTCACTTCGGAGCCTTGCATGTGATGGTCAACTCGGCCGGCATCGGACTCTCAAAGACAGTCGAAGACATCGAACTCGAGGAGTGGCGCAAAGTTCACGCCATCGACCTCGAGGGCGTCTTTCTCGGTTGCTAGCATGGCTTGACCGAAATCAAGAAACCCACCTGCTACGTTGGCGGCTCATTCATCTATATCTCATCGATATCGGGTATCTTCG
>JBCDBQ010000419.1:0-6627 GCA_039183375.1 Pseudomonadota bacterium | reverse complement strand
ATGACCATCGAACTGACGAGACAAAGCCTCGATGACATCCTGGAACGTGCGCGGGCCGTCTATGAAGATGCGATTGTAGCAAGTCAAATGGCGACTTATGCGCAAACCGTGTCAGCTGAAGTCAGAGAGTATTACTGGGCCCGCAGGCGCGCAGTAGCGCAAACAAGCGCAGAGTGAGACCATCACCTCCCAGAGCGACATGGGTATTTTCGGCCATGCCGATGTTTCGCTTAAAACTTGGAGCAATGGGCCCGTATCGGCACAGTCATTGGCATAGGCACCGACAGGTTCTGCTAAGCCCTGCAGCATCATCGACGGGCACTTTTCGTTTTACTCGATACCCAAAAGTACGTCACTGCGGTGGTGCAGCGCCAAGAACCGGATAATGGATGAGATTTCAGTCGGCTTGAACACGGGTTGAAGCTGGTCTTCCGCCATGAGCTGCTCCGATATCAAATTCTCAAAGAATTGGTTCGCGCCAATAGTGATGAACGACCAATGCGCGAACGAACGATAATCAATTCCTGAGAACTCAATCATTCGCGTGTCGGAGAACCGTGCATCCAAAAATGTCCGGCCGATAAAGTCAGAAAGAGGTTTGCGCCGACCCTCGATGAGTTGGAGGTACCATTCACCGGTGAAGATCATACAGCCGGTGACATCCTCATCGCTGTGTGCCTTCCGCAAGTCGACAGCGACCGCATCAACATCACTTTCGAAGGTGTCGGCGTTTTCTGTGCCTGTAGGCCGACTATAGAAGATAGCTCGAGAAAGCGGCATGGGCTGCCTTTCGTGGTACGCAAAGCCAACGTTTCGTGTATTGAAAGTGGCAAAGACGTCCACGTCACCGAGATGTATTTCACGCTTTATTCACCAGTAAAACAGTTCGTCCAAGCGTCTTTGAGAAAAGAAACACGGAGACGCATGTTCAACCGAACGCGAAAGAAACTGTGAAGGTCAGCCAGATAGACTTAGCCCATCGAGATAGGAACGATACCAAGATGGCATACTGTGACGACTTCAAGAATTTGGTCGATGCACTCGGCATCCCTGCCTTCGTGATAGAAGTCGTGGATGACAATTTCTGGTTCCGACACTTTAACGCGGCTGTCGTGGAGAAGACCGGCCTTGTCCCGAGGACATGGGTCGACGAGCGCGTTGAGGATGTGGTTGCCAGCCGCACCGCATCTCTAATCATCCGTAATTACAAGCGCTGCGTTGAAGAACGCTCTGTTCAAGAGTACGAGGAGGAACTCTCGCTTCCAAATGGCGTCATTGCCTGGCGGACTGTCCTCTCACCTCAACTCAATGCTGAAGGGGATGTTCAATTTATCGTTGGAACCGCGGTCGATATTACTGAGCACCGCCTTCGCGAACGCGAGCTCACGACAACACACGCGAACTTGGCCCGTGCCAACACCGAGATCCGCAACCTAAGCAGCATCATCGCACATGATTTATGCGCGCCACTGCGGAAGATTTCGATGCTCGCAGAGATGATCGAAGAGGATTTCGAAGATCTCGGTGATAACAAGGTGGACTTTATCAAATCCACCAAACAGGTCGCGCGGGAAGCGATCCGCTACGCGACCGATGTATCAAACTACGCAAAGACTATAGACGGCGCACCGCAGGCACACGAGCTTGTATCGCTGTCGACAATGGTCGAGGAGGTTCTAGCGACCCTTGATCCGCTTCACGACCTTGGCGTTAACATCCCGAGAGCCGACATCATTGTCGAAAGAGTAGCCCTCGAACTCATGATCCGGAACCTTCTGGACAATGCGATCAAACACGCACGGTCTCGGATCTACCTCACCATCGATGATGCCCCCGACGACTGCCTATCGATCACAGTTGGTGACGACGGATTTGGCTTGGATCCGATGGTCGAGGAACAGCTCAATAGTTTGCAATTTGAAAAGGGCCTTGGACTGCGCGCCGTGTACCAACTTGCGTCCAGCCGCGGCGGAAACCTTACCCATGGTCGCTCGCTCCTTGGCGGTGCTGTGTTCACTTTCACCCTGCCGGGAAAAGTACTCAGCCTCGGGCTGGAAGATCACCTTGTCATAAATGACGACAAAGATGCGGCTTAGACCCCCAAATACGCCTTCGCTTTACCGACACCACGGGCCTTGAAGCGGAACGTTTCGACTTCGCATCGTGAATTGAGCTGGAATTGTCTTTGCGTTTGGGGTGTCGCCCGCAACGCACCGCGCTGTCTGCTTACCGTCCGCGTCAAAGATCGCGGTGATTTTGAGATCAGTCTTATAAAATGTATGGTCAATTCTCGGACGGCACTGCGCGATTGTTCAACTTGACCTCACGTTCAAAGCACTTCAGCCTGGAAACGTCGTACGACTAGGCAGTCATCATTTCAGTGGCGAGCACATACCGTCCGGCGATCGTAAAAGGCCAACGTCGAGGGTTCGGATGTCTGTAAAGATTGTTGTGGGGGTTGATGGCAGCGGCTCAGGTGTCCGCGCTATTGAGTATGCAAAGACGTTGGCACAATTGGTTGACGGTTCAAAACTGCTGCTAGTTTACGTGATTGAATGGTCGCCATTCACATTTCAAACAGCCGAAGAAAACGCACTGCGCCACAAGCGCCGCGAGGAAGAGATATCAGCAGCCAAGGAGCGCGTGGTCGATCCTGCTGTGGCATTGCTTGCGGACAGCGGATTGGCAGTGACCGGGATTGTGAAGCATGGAGATGTCGCCGAGACACTTGATCGTTTGGCGAAAGAACAAAGTGCCGATCAAATCGTGGTCGGTCGGACCTCTGAGGCAGGGGTCGTTTCACGGATCTTCGGATCCTCAACGGTGAATCTGGTGATGAACGCCAGCGTTCCCGTCACAGTCGTTTCTTGAGGGCCGAACATGTCTAGATCAACACCATTTGCAAGCGCGATGCTGGCATTAATCGCACTGCTGACGAGCGCGACCCTTACCTTGGCACAGGAAGAGAAAGGTATTGACGACGCCGTCAATGACGCTTTTGCGGCGGCAACTGGTCCTTTTGTAAGCTTCATATTCTCTTCGCTTCCAGGAACTAATTTTCCTTGGATCGTCATGTGGTTAGTGATCGCTGCCACCGTTTTTACGCTTTACTTTGGGTTCATCCAGGTTCGTGCCTTTTGGCATTCCATTCAGCTAGTCAAAGGCGACTACTCGGATCCGGATGATGCCGGTGAAGTGAGCCATTTTCAGGCGTTAGCAACAGCGCTGTCAGGAACCGTTGGACTTGGCAACATCGCCGGAGTTGCTGTCGCTGTCGGTATTGGCGGTCCCGGCGCGACGTTTTGGATGATCATGGCCGGTTTACTGGGCATGGCATCAAAGTTCACCGAATGTACTCTCGGCGTGAAGTATCGCAACGAGTATGATGATGGCACCGTTTCCGGCGGGCCTATGTACTACATGTCCAAAGGATTTGCCGAACGTGGCTTCCCAGGTGGGAAAGTTCTGGCAGTCTTGTTTTCTATATTCTGTATTCTCGGTGCGCTTGGCGGCGGTAATATGTTCCAAGCCAACCAAGCGCACGCGCAGATCTCGGGGATTGTAGGAGACTACCCCGGTTGGATCACCGGATTGATCTTCGCGGCCGTAGTGTTTGCCGTGATCGTTGGTGGCATTAAATCGATAGCCAAGGTGACTGAGAAGGTCGTCCCGTTCATGGGCATAATGTATGTGCTCGCCGCAATCGTTATCCTGGCTCTCAATGCCGATCAAATCAGTTGGGCCTTTGGTCAGATTTTCGAAGGCGCGTTTACCGGGCTCGGTGTTGCAGGCGGACTCGTCGGAGCGCTTATACAAGGCTTCCGACGGGCCGCGTTCTCGAATGAAGCGGGTGTCGGCTCAGCTGCTATCGCGCACTCGGCAGTACGAACGAAAGAGCCGATCACGGAGGGGTTCGTATCCCTTCTGGAACCGTTCATTGACACCGTCATCATATGCACCATGACAGCACTGGTGATCATCATCACTGGTCAGCTGATACAGGATACCGAGACTGGATTGTACATACTCAATGAGGCAGGTACGGCAATTCAGACAGTCAATGGTAACTCCGGTGTCTCATTGACCTCAGCGGCATTCGCGTCAGCCTTCTCTTGGTTCCCATTCGTCTTAGCGATCGCTGTTGTGCTGTTCGCCTTTTCGACCATGATTTCTTGGTCGTATTATGGATTAAAAGCGTGGACCTACCTATTTGGAGAAGGCAAAACGAAGGAGCTCGTATTCAAACTCATATTCTGTGTGTTTGTTGTGATCGGCGCAGCCGCGAGCCTTGGACCGGTTATAGACTTCTCAGATGCTGCGATATTTGCAATGGCCGTTGTCAACATCATCGCGCTCTATGCACTCATGCCCATCGTCAAGCGTGAGATGAACAGCTACCTTCAGCGCCTCAAGTCTGGTGAGATCAGGAAATTCAAAGGTTAAAGCTAACTTTTCTGGTAGTGGATGATATCTTCTGCGTCGCTATGAGCGGAGGTTCAGTGCATGAGCGCTTGGGTTGACGTTCGAATGTCATAGGAGATTGCGTCGAGCACGACTTATGGGATGTTAAAAACGCATTCGGGTAAAGCCCAAAGGCCTTAGAACTTTCCAGAGTTCGCCCACTCATCTCTAGGTGGAACAAGTTCTGAATTATCCCAATGCTCGACGATCTTGCTGTCCTCGACTCTAAACAGATCGACCTGACATAGGTCCCGTTCATCCCAGCGGGCTCGGTTGAGTGTGGCGACAAAGTTGCCTTCACCAACCATCATGAAGCACTCCTGATAGGTCAGCGGATTGTCGGGCTTTGAAGCCAGCGCCTGGAAGTGCTCTATCCCATCAGGCACATCCGGATTGTGCTGGATATACGTCTCAGCGCTGATAAACTCGGCCAGCCGGTTCATCTGCCGTTCGATAAGGCAGGTCTGGATGAAGTCAGCGACCAGTGCCTTGTTGGCTTGCGTCTTGTCGCGATCGGTTACTTCTGTCGGTCCGTCCCACTGGGTTTGCCCTGACGCTTTCTGGGGCTTTACAGGCGCAATCACGTCCCAGTGCTCAATGATCTTGCTATTCTCATCGCTGTCAAAAAAGTCGGTGGTGATCCATTCAGCTTCGCCGTCATTGATGTTCTGATAAGCCTGCAAGAAGACGTGTCGGCCATCTTGCAGTGCGCGGACAATGCGGATGTCGCGCACCGGATTGCGTTCGAGAAACGGCTCGAAGAACGCCAAAAAGCCTTCGATACCATCAGCAACCCCGGTGGAGTGTTGTGTGTAGCGGTCGCCGGTATATTTGGTGACAGCCTCCCGTGCATGTCCATCGCAAATGCCTTCCATATAAAGGTTGATCGCATTCTGTTTGGCGGACGCCATCGCATTTCTCCTCAAGCCTTTTTCCTTCAATCCAGCAAGCCGTGGCTCGCTTAGTTGATGGCGAAGCTGTCCTCGTACAAGTGCCACAACACCACCTGAACACCACGGACTTTCGCACGCAATGCGAACGGCAACTCTCCCGTCTCGTTACCGCTTTTGGTGGTTATAACATTCATCTTTCCGATCACCGCTGCTGTGCCCCCGATGCAAACGCGTCGGTGTTCTTCCATAGTGTAGTCTACAGGTTCGAAGAGAAACACCGAGAAACCCAAAGGTCGCCTCTTTGCTGCGGGTTTCCCTAATCCAGGGACGGGTCGTGTCTCCCCCCATCCGAACGGCACGTTCGCGGACTTTGGGGGAGTGTTTGGTCGTTTACTTGCTCACGATGCCCCATCCCACTCATGAGTTGGAGCCTTCGGCAAAACCGGATCGGTTCATGGGTTGCTTGGATTGTTCCATTAATCAATTGAACACAATCCTTTGAGACATTTCACGCTCTGGTTGTGTGAATTTAACTGAGTTGAGTTCATCCGGCGCGCCCTTTTTTTTAATCCGGATCTTGAGATGTCTCTATTTTCCAAGCTCAGCCTGAGCGGTAAAATCTATGCGGCTATTGGTGTTTGCCTTCTGGCTCTCGTTGGCTCTTCAATGTTTGCGGTTCAGCAAATCAACAAGATTGGAAAGGAGCTGGAGGCGATAGCAGAGGATGATCTGCCGCTGACCGTCTCCATTACAGAGGCAGCAGCATCTCAGCTCGAGCAAACCATCTACTTCGAGCGCATGCTCAAATCAGCACTTGAGCGCGAGATGACGTTGCCCGGTGGAGAGAAGCTGGAACAATCAATAGAGCAGTTCCACAGCTATGGTGATGCGGTCGACACTCATCTTGAAGAAGCAAAGCAGATCGCATTCGCCGGCATTGAGCATGCCTTTAATGATGAGATGCGAGCGAAATTCGTCGAAGTTGACAAGAAACTCGGGGTCATCATCGAAGAGCACAAGCAATTTGAAGCTCATGCAGAAGACGTGGAGAAGCTCCTTAAATCCGGGGAAGTTGAGAATGGTATCTCACTTGGTGAGCAGGTGGATGAAGAGGCAGAGCACCTTGATCAGGAGATTGAGAAGCTTCTGAAAGACGTCGCCGCGTTTACAGCTCAGTCGGCCGTCGTCGCTGAGCAACATGAGAAGTCAGCACTGCGCTGGCTCATAATCGTATCAATCAGTGTCGTCGCAACAATTGTCCCTCTCACAGTTT
>JBCDBQ010000418.1:0-6646 GCA_039183375.1 Pseudomonadota bacterium | reverse complement strand
CGTTTAGAGCGCAAGAGGACTGACGCTGCCGATCTGCCATGAAGATACACGGTTTGCATAGGGTCCAGATGAGACCTGGAGCAAATATCCGGTCCTGCGGCTTTCAAGACCTATGCTGACGAACGGCAGCTTCTCATAATGCACAGACTAACGGCTAAGAAACACACCGTGATCGACTTGATGTTCTTCGCTGTTGACGGCTGAAAAATCACTGCTGCTTGCAGGCCGCCGCCGCGTAGGCGCTACTCTGTGATCTCACCGATAGCCAAACCATAGGCGCTTATTGCCCCCGAGCTGGCAACATAGCAGCGGTTGGCCGAGAACGACGTGAGAGAGAGACTCACCTGAGGCGAAGGGCGCGACATGCATTCACTCACCTACAAAATCAAAGACCAGCGCAAACTCGCCTAGAAGCGCGCGAACCTCGTCCACCTGCAAGGTTCTCACGCGTGTGACGAGGCCGCGGTCTGCGTCATGGACGACCTCAACATCGGCATACTGATCGGATTGATCCAACTTGTCTTTGATGACCCGCCGAATGGCGAGAGCGCGAAGCGAGGGTTTGTGGATCTTCCCGACAGCTGTCACAGGCAAGGCGTCCATGACTTCTAGATAAACCGGTGACGCGGCTCTCTCTGGGATACGTTCCTTGGCCCACTGTCGTAGAGCCTCGGGATCCATGTCAGTGCCTGGATGAAGCTGTACGTAGGCCGCCGGGAGCTCGCCTGCATAGGCGTCAGGCTGCGCGATGGCGGCTGCGAGCGCCACGGCTTCGTGTTCTTCGAGCGTATTTTCAATCATGCTTGGATCGATGTTATGCCCCCCACGAATAATTACGTCTTTGGAGCGACCGGTAATCCAAAAGTACTGGTCTTCGTCCTGCCGCCCCAAGTCACCCGTATTCAGCCACCCATCAGAGCTCAGGCCGCTATCGGCGCGCTTGTGGTAGCCAGGAAAGACGCTTGGGCCGCGGATAACGATCGTGCCGACTTCATTCGTGTCGCAGAAGCGCGTAATGACTCCGTGTGCATCTAATTTGGCACACTGCATTTCAAGGTACGGCATCCGCAGTCCGATGGAGCCGACGCGTTTCTCACCGCCGAGCGGGTTTGTGGTGGCCACCACAGTGCTCTCCGTCAGCCCATAGCCTTCTAGGAGCTCAACACCGGAATATTCAACGAAGTTCCGAAACAGCTCAGGCGAAAGCGGCGCAGCGCCGACCGCTGCAAATCGAAAGGACGATAAGTCAAGCCCATCGTTTGGGACCGACATCAGGGCCGAGTAGATCGTCGGTACACCTGACATCGAATTGGCGCCAAAGTGATCGATGACTTCCCAGAGGTTGTCGATCACGCCGGGACCACGAAAGCCCATGGGGCTAACCATGATTTGCGCCACGCCAGCCAGCATGGACGCGAGACCTGTCACGATCACGGCGTTCACGTGAAAGAGGGGTAGGCCGACCACGGCCTTCTCGCCAGCTTCGAAGGGCGTGACCCTTGAGATCGCCCATGCATTGAAGACCTCATTTTCATGTGTATGGGGAGCTAGTTTTGGCGTGCCTGTCGTTCCACCCGTGTGGAACAGCGAGGCTATGTCGGATGGGCTGAATGTTCGTTCAAAATTCAACGCCTCGTCCGGTTGCTGATCCCGCGCATCTTGGAAACACAGAATAGGCTTTCCCTTAGGTGTATCTGATGGCATCGTGGCCCGCGGCATCCCAAAATAATGTCCGGGGTCGACATAAACCACGGTGGTGACGTGGTGCAGCTCATCCGCGATGGCGATGATGGGATCCCATAGGTCGATCGTGGGCAGCGGCGGTGTCGTGACGATCACTTTAGTTTCAGCTGCGATCAGCAGCTTACGGATTGTCCCTGGTTCGAGGAGTGGATTGATCGCGTTGACGATCCCGGCAGCTTCAGCACCCCAAATGACCTCCTGTGTCTCCGGAAAGTTCGGTAGGATGTATGAGACGACGTCAGAGCTGCCGACATCCAACGTGCGGAAGAGGTTAGCCGTTCTGGTGACTCGCTTGGCGAACTGTTGGTAGGTGACAGTATACGGATCTTCACTGGCCGTTCCAAATGGTAGGAACATGATCGCGGGTAAGTCACCATAGCGCACTGATGCGTCTTGGATAATGTCAAATGTGCTGATATGCGGACAGTGCTCACGCCATGGCGTGCGTTCGATGTCTTCGATGTCTTTGATCGTTTTGATGAGTGGATATCTGGGCACGGTTCTCTCCGCCAAATTATTGCCAAGGCGTTGCTGAACGTAGGTTCGAGTGCTGATCATCAAGCCCGCTGAAGGGAACTGGCCGACGCATTGCGCCGGCCATTGAGAGCTGGAAGGCAAGGAGGGGCCCTTCCAACCCTACTCGCTGGTGGCGTCAGAAGTTGAGGCTTAGCTCAACGCCATAAGTACGCGGTGCCCCTACCACGCAGCGCTGAGGCGTTTGCAGGTTGATCGTACCGTTCAACTGGCCGCCGAAGGGCTGATCAAATATCGCGGTGCAATACCCTTTGTCAGCGAGGTTTCTGCCCCAAAACGTGAGGCGCCAGTCGCCATCTGCCGAAGCGATACCCACGCGCGCATTGAACAGTGAGTAGGCGTCTTGAATGGACTGCGGATTGTTATTGGTATTGGCCCCAAGGTTCTGCTCACCGATGAATTGCGATTCGCCCCTCACGAAGTATTCCAAGTTGGTGGCTGCCAATTGATCCGTCCAATCGATAACGAGTGATCCCTGAATATCCGGTGAGTAATGGGCTTCACCGCCGGTGAGGTCTTGCACCGGCCCACCGGGCAATGGCGAAGCGTTCTGGTAATCGAGGAACTCAGAGTCCAGGAACGACAAGCCACCATTCACCGTGAGTTGGTCGCGCGGCGCCCAAATGACATCGGCTTCGACACCTTGCTGGCGCAGTTCTCCGACATTCCGTGTAATGAACGAAATACCATCAAAAGCACGGTCTTGGTAGTCTTCCAGGTCCATACGGTAGGCTGTGATATTGGCTTGCAATGTGTTGTTCAGCAGCTGGCTTTTGATGCCGATTTCGATATTATCAGAAGTTTCTGCACTGAATACACGTTGATCGGCGGCCAGAGCTGGGAATGTCCCTTGTGTGTTGAAGCCGCCACCCTTGTAGCCGGTGGAGTAGGTCGCAAAGACCATAACATCCTCGGTGGGGAACCAGCTGGCGTTTGCAAAATAGGTGGTCTGGCTGTCGTTGATCGTCGTGGCAGGCAGTACCTCTGCTTCACGAATGCTCAGAGCCGTGACAAAAGGATTGTTCACGGTGCTGGTGAACTCGCCGTCCTTTTCTTCGTCCGTCCAACGTAGGCCACCTGTGAAGGCTAGCTTTTCGTTCGGGCGCCATGTGCCTTGCCCGAAGAGAGCGTAGCTTTGAAGGTCTTGCGAAAAATCAGCTTCCGCAGCGCCCACCTGTTGCCCGGCAGCGCAGGACTGGGCTGCCCCAATCCCGGCGAGGCCAGCGACCACGGGGATGCAGAATTGCTCGCCGAGGTCAGAGCTGTCAGAGATGTCGTAGCTCTCATCGTAATAGAAAGCGCCCAGGACATATTCAAAATTGCCGCCAGTCGGGGATAGCAGCTGCACTTCCTGACTGAATGTGCTGTTCTCAAACTCTTGAGCGCGAGGGAAGAGCTGAGCTGGGAACCTCAGCGAGCTGCCGAAGTTCGTAGCTTCCCACTCTCGATGCGATGTGATCGAACGAAGCGTGTGGCCAGAAGCGAGGTCATAATCAGCGTGTACGGAAAGGCCCCATTGGGAATCATCTGAGAAATCTCGGTGATCCTGATAAATCTCCTGGTCAAAAGGGTCAGCGGATGCCGCCAGCAGGCCATCGCGTGCTTCAGCGCCGAAAAGGGCTCCCAATGTCGCCCCAAAGGCGGGCGAAGGGATGGTGTCAGCCAACAGCTCAACCGTCTGACCACCAAAATTGATTTCTGAGTAGTCGGCGGAGACCTTGAGCGTGAGTTGCTCAGTCGCATTAAACAGGACCTTGCCGCGCAACACCATGTCGTCGCGTTCGCCAAATTCCTCTCCGTCAAGAAGGTTGGTTCCGAAGCCTCCGCGTTCAGAATATTGGGCGGCCAACCGGACCGCAACCTTGTCGGACACGACGCCGTTGAGGACAACGTTGGAGTTATAGGCGTCAAAATTTCCTGCGCCCAGCGTCAGTGCTGCGCTGTTGCCACTGAAGGATGGGTCATTCGTGCGAATGTTCAGTGCACCTGCTGCCGTGTTGCGTCCAAACAAAGTGCCTTGAGGGCCGCGCAGGACCTCTACGGCGCTCACATCGAGCAGATTACCAAGAATAGAGCCAGGTCGCGGGAAGTAGACATCGTCAATGAAAACACCAACGGATGGCTCAATTCCCGCATTGCCTACCGAACCGACGCCGCGGATTTGAATCCGCGCGTTGGTCAGCTGGCTAGAGCTCGGCAGCAGAAAGTTTGGCGAGTACAGAGCGAGATCCTGCAGGGTCTGAACGCCAGAGTCTCTTATGAAGTCCGCTGAGTAAGCTGAGATGGAAATTGGAACATCCTGCACATCCTGCTCGCGTCTTTGCGCGGTGACCGTGATGATGTCTAACCGGCCGCTTCCTTCGACTTCCGCCGTGGCGTCTGGGCTGATTTGTGCCCAAGCTGACGGGTTCATGGCAGCAATCGCTGAGATGAAACCTGCAGCCTTTAGAACCGTTTTGTATGTCATTTTGGCCCTCCCTGTTTTTCTGTAATAATACCCCTGAGCAGAGCCAAAACTGCAAACTTATTGGCAATTGGCGGGGATATGCGAAATCCGGAAGCGAAGCGCGGCGGCCCACATGAGGCTGAGATGTCGGAGGAAGTCATTGAAATCTTGCGCAAACACGGCACACGCCGAACTTTCAAAAAGAAGCAGCTCGTTGTGTCGATCGGCGATGACTTCGAGAATTTGTTTTTGATCGACTCGGGGCGGTTCTCCTACTCGATCATGAATGCTCAGGGTGATGTCTATATCTATGGATACAAGGCGGCGGGCTCGACGTGGGGACTCACTGCGTCCCTGACGGGGAAGCCGGCTGCTTTTTCCTTCGAGGCAGTGGAGGACAGTGTGCTGACAAGTGTGCACCGCAACATCCTTTGGTCACTGATCGACACGGACCCAGTGGTTCGGCATGGCCTCATCTTGGGCTTGGGTTGGGCAGTGCGAAAAGCCATCGCCGTCGGCCACGAACAGATGACCCTGTCCTTACCGCAACGAATCGTGAATTTCCTGCTCGATAATGCTGACGGCGAGGGCAATGTCGAGTTATCGCAATCGATCCTCGCTCGAAACTTAGGCGTTTCCCGCTACGCCTTAGGTAAACACCTCCAGAAGCTCAAACGTCGTGCCCTGATCGAAATTGCCTACGGTCGGGTCAAGGTCATCAACCCCACTCAGCTTGAACAGCTCGGTTTGCCGTCTTGATCGCGATCAGAACTGCCAATGTGCTGGCAGTTCTGATCGCGTGCCATTCTACATTGCCACTCTGGAGACAAGCGATGTCACGATCACCCATCTTGAGCCTGTTATTCGCGGCCCTCCTGGTTATCCAAGGGTGCGGGTCGGGCGAAGACACGCTTCTAGAGGACCGGGCGGCGATTGCCGAACAGTTGGCTCGTTACGCGCAGTCTTGGGATCGCAAAGATGCAGAGGCTGTTGTTGCTCTGCTGACGGAGGATGCGACATTCGAGTGGGAGTTTTTGCTCGCCGAAGAGCAACCACCACTTGTGACAGGGCGAGAGGCTATTCTACAGTATGCGCAGCATGCGCATCAAAATCGACTTGAAGGGCGCCAGTCCCGGCATCACTTCTCCGGTCTCGTATTTGAGGAACTCAGGGCGACGGAAGCGGTGACCGAGAACATTTTTGAGGTCACCCATTACGTCCCCGGCGAAACACCTGTCGTCGTTGCGACCGGTTTGTATCGTATCAATTGGGTGAAGACAGACGATGGTTGGCGGATGGCTTACCGCAAACTGTTGGTGGACCGATAGACTGTTGGTTGGAAGTGCGGTGTCCTCGTGAAGGTCAAACATTCACTGCTTCTCGGTTCAACGGCCTTTTTACTCTCCGCCGCAGCAGGAGGCTGGGTCAGCGTTACACTGACGAAAGCCAGTCTCGCTGGGCCAGATGGTTTTGAAAACAGCTTTGAAGCCGTCAGCGGAGCTTGGATGTACTCGGGCAAAGTCGGTTCTCCGGCGGCATCTCGAGCCGAGAGGGCTCGTGTCGCGCTGGGTGGGCCGCTCGCCCTCTCTTCGGAAGAGACTATTTATTTCATGGCCTTGGAAGACGATGAAGGAGAGCAACTCACATCGTCGTGTGACTATCGCATCACCGGGCAGCCCTTCGACACACGTTGGTGGTCCCTCACACTCTATGACAGCGACACCCAAGTCTTCGTACCGAATGAGATCAACCGGGCGAGCTGGAACAGTCGCGCCATTGAATATGCAGCCGACGGTTCGTGGACGGTGATCGTTTCTGATGAGCCGCAAGTAGGCCACTGGTTGCCTGTTCATCAGCAGTCTAACAAACGCTTTGACCTGCTGTTGCGATTGTACAATCCAGCGGCCGAAACCCGGCGCTCGG